>DATJXW010000039.1:0-13896 GCA_035499895.1 Polyangiaceae bacterium
CGGCTGACGAGATTGCGGGCAGCATGGCTGCCGCCCACGTAGCGGAAGGCGTGCGGGCGGTCACGCGAATTGTGCGCGCAATCCGCGTCGAACTCGCTCGAACGGACGCGTCGCACGGTGCGCGCGCTCGCTTGCACGTCCTCGATTTCGGCCGGAGGCAGCGCTTCGAGCGGCGCGCAGCCGTGCCCCGGCGCTTCGACCCAGCCCTCGACGCACTTGGGTTCTCCCGGCGCGGCGCAGCGCACGCCGTTGAAACTTTTGCCGTCAGCGCACGGCCGATCGAGCACGCCGTGCCGGCAGAGCCCCGGCGCTTCTTCGCCGAACGGGCAGGTTTCGCCCGCGAGCGTCGCCGCGCAGCGAAAGCCGAGGTGCGCACCGGAGCGGTCCGGCGCCAAGCGATCGCGAAGCCGCGTGTGCATCCATTTTTCGAAACGCCGGCTGAAGCTCCCGCCGCGATACACCTTCGCGTAGCCGGTGCTCGGCGGCCACGGATACGAGCCGTACCAATCCGAGCCCCACTCCCACACGTTGCCGCTCACGTCGCTCAGCCCGAACGCGCCCGCTGAAAAACTCTTCACGGGGCACGTGCCGGGGTGCTTCCAGCACGCGTGTCCGTCGGGCGGGTCGTCACCCCACGGGTATTTCAAATAGCGATCACCGCCGCGCGCGACGTACTCGAGCTCGACTTCGCTCGGCAGTCGCTCGCCCTCGGCGCGGCAGTAGGCGTCCGCCGCGGTCCACGTCACGCAGTTGATGGGATGCGACGCGCGCTCCGGGTGCCCGTAATTGCAGAGAACGCTCTTCACTTCGGGCGGCGAGCACGCGCCCCGCGCGACGCACTCGGCGAACGCGCCGGCGGTGACTTCGGTCTCGTCCATGCAAAAGGCCGGCAACTCCGTGAGGTAGCGCGGGCTTTCGTCGTCGGCGAAGTGCTCGTTCGGTTCGGCGCCGACCCAGAACTTGCCGCCCGGAATGCGGAGGGTCCCGGCGGGACAGCTCGAAACGGCGCCCGACTCTGGTTTTGTGGGGGTGTTGGTGTCGGCACCGGGCAACACCGTCGACGCCTCGTCCGGCGCCGCGGCGGGCACGGCGTCGAGCGGCGCCGTGAACGAATGGATCGTCCCCGGCGCTCCGGGCGCGGCCGAGCTCGGCGCGGGCGGCGCGTGCTCCTCGTCGCGCGGATCGGGCGGCAGCGCGAGCAGGCGCGGCGTGAGCGCGGGCGACATGCCGGGGCAGCGCTCGGCCATGTGCGTGAGTCCGAGCCGGCGCGCGAGCGGCAGCGTCCCGTCCGCGAGCGCGCGCTCGAGCCACAGCATGCGCTCCGGATCGGCGCCGAGCGCGCAGCCGACGACGATGCGCAGCCGGTACGCTTCGCGCCGCACGCTCGCGAGCTTCGGCAAGAACGCGAGCGACCGGTTCAAATACGACTTCGCGTCCGCGTAACGCCCGGCAAGATAGAGATTTCGCCCGATGAGGTACGGCGCAAGATCGTCCGTGGGGTGCGTGTCGAGCCACGCCTGCAAGAGCGGCGCCGCGACGTCGTAGCTCGGCGGATCGTCGTCGTCCCCGATGAGCAGCGCGACGAGCGCCTCGGTCGCCGTGCCCTCGCTCGCGAGGCGCTTCACCTCGAGCGTTCGCCGCCGATCTTCGTCGAACACGAGGTCGAGCGCCTTCGTGTAAAGGTCGCGCGCGGCGTCGGCGTGCCCGCGGGCGAGCTCGATGTCGGCGCTCGTCTCGAGCGCGTGGGCGGCTTGCGGCTTCGGTACGTCCTTCTCGTGACCGAGCGCGAGGTAGCTCCGGATCGCCTGGGTGTCGTCGCCGCGCCGCCGCGAACAGCCGGCGAGCCCGAAGCGAGCCTCGACGTTGTTCGGATCGAGCGCGAGCGCGGAACGAAAGCCGGTCTCGGCGCCGCTCACGTCCCCCGTGCCGAGCCGCTGGTTCGCCTCGCCGAGCGCGCGATCGACGATGCGCGGGCATTGGCGGTCGAAGAACGGCGTCTGTTCGAAGCGCGCCTTGGCCGTGAGGAGCGCGCGCTCGGGTACGGTGATTTTGGCGAGCGCGGCGTGAAAGTCCCGTTCGAGCGCGGGCATGTCTTTCCCGCCGAACGCCGCCGTCACGGCGGCGCCGCCGTACCAGCGCCGGACGGCTTCGCTCCCGTAGCGGTCATGCAAGAACGTGACGAACGCGCCCGCGACCGTGTACGCCTTCGACGCCGTGAAGCTCAGAAAATCGAGCTGAAACACGCTGCCGAGCGGCGGCAGGATGCCGAGCGTTTGCATCGACGCGGCCCATTCGAGCGTCGTGAGCTCGTCGGTCTCGTCGGGCGCCGCCGCGACGGCGAAGCCTTCGATGCGGCCCGGATCCGGCCAGAGGCCGCCGAGCGGTCCGGCGACCCGGAACGGCCCTTCACCGAACGAGCCCGCGATCACGTGCGCGAGCTCGTGCGACAGCACCGGGTGCGGATAGAGCGCCTCCTGCACGTACACCTCTTCGCGCCACGGCTTGGCGATGTACGTGTGCGAAGCGCCCATGAGCCAGCCTTTTTCCGCGTCGTTCGTGAAGAGGAACACGCGGATGCGGTCGGGGCCGTGCGTCCCGAAATACGCCTCGACCTGCGTCACGCGCGCGTCGCAATCGCGCGTGAAGAGCTCGGCTTCGCGCTCGGAGAGCGACTTCGGGTAAATCACGTCGCAGCGCTTGCCCGCGCGCTGCGCGCCGAGCGCCTCCGAGATCGACGCGACGGTGCTCCAGTGCCCGAAGCGCGGCCCCTCCGCCGAGTGCACGACGCTCGCGAGCGCGGCGAGGAGCGCCACGAGCGCGACGCCCGGACGCTCTTCGAGCGTCGCGCGCAGGCCGCGTTCGCGCGCTCGATCGTAGAGTCCGGCGGCGAGCGTCGCGGCGGCGAGCGTCGCGAGCGTGCCCACGCGGTACGTGAGGAGTCGGTCGACGACGTTCACGACCGTGTCGTAGAGCGGGCCGCTGAAGACGCCGAAAAACGGGTCGAACGCGAACACCATCGGGCTCGTGACGAAGCGGTAGAAGCTCAGCGCAATGCAGGCGAGCGGGCCCGCGAGCGCGAGCCCCGCCGCCGCGGCGCGCCGGACCCAGCGACTCCGACGCTCGCCGAGCGCCGCGGCCGCGAGCCCGACCCAGCCGCCCCACACGCCGGCGAGGACGCTGCCGAAGCCCGGTCCGAGCAGGTAGAGCCAGAACCCCTCGCTCGGATCGCAAAAACCGACCCGCGCGCCGTGGAGCAGCAGGATCAGAAAGCCGAGCGTCGCGAGCACGAACCCGAGCTCGGCGCCGCGCGCCACGGCGACGCGCGCGGGCGCTCGCGTGCGCGACGTCTCGAGCGCGACCGCGACGGCGACCACGGCGGGCAACACGAGGCCGTTCACGAGCGCGGCGTCGTACCCGGGACCGCCGAGCTGCGGCAGAAAACCGAGCCCTCCGAGCGCGACCGCCGTCACGACGAGCGCGTTCCGTCGCGTCGGTTCGCGAAAGCGGCGGAGCCATGCCGCGAACACCGAGCCTTCCGCCATCGTCGGGGCTTTATAGCCTACGGGCGCGCTTCGTTCTCACGCCGCGAATCGAGATCCTGATCGTCGCCGTCGTCGGGGCTCGGCTCGGGCTCGGCGAGCACGAGCGGCAGCACCTGATCGATGCGGCTCACGAGGTGGAGCGTGAGATCGTTGCGGATCTCTTCCGGCACCTCTTCGAGATCGACGCGATTGCGCGCGGGCATCACGATCTGCCGCACGCCGGCGCGATGGGCCGCGAGCACCTGGTCCTTGATGCCGGAGACGGGCATCACCGCGCCGCGCAGCGTGATTTCACCCGTGACCGCGACGTCGGGCCGGCAGGCCGCGCGCAGGAGCAGCGACGTGACCGCCACGAAGATCGGCAAGCCGATGCTCGCCGCGTCGCGGGCGGCGCCGCCGCGCGGCGCGTGGACGTGCAGATCGATCGATTTGAGCCATTCGGGCTCGAGGCCGAGCTCCTGAGCGCGCGAGCGCACGAGCGTGACGGCCGTTTCGGCCGCTTCCTTCATCACCGCGCGCAGGCTGCCGGTGATGACGATTTCGCCTTTGCCGGGCATGCGCGTCGCTTCCACGATCAGGAGATCGCCGCCGTTGCTCGCGACCGCGAGCCCGATCGACACGCCCGGGACGAGCTTGCGCTCGGTGAGCTCGGGTCGATACCGCTCCGGACCCAGGAGCTCGCGCACGAGCTCCGTCGTGATGCGCCGGCCCTGGACGCTCTTGCCCTCGGCGAGGTTCACGGTCACGTCGCGACAGACGGCCGCGATTTCGCGCTCGAGGTTCCGGACGCCGGCTTCCCGCGTGTAGGAGTCGATCAGAAGCTCGATGCTTTCGCGCTCGAAGCCGATCTCGTGCGGGACGAGGCCGTGCTCCTTGAGCTGCTTCGGAACCAGGAACTGCTCGGCGATGGAGCGCTTTTCGGCGCGCGTGTAGCCCGGCACCTCGATGAGCTCCATGCGATCCTTGAGCGCCTCCGGGATCTGCCAGCCGTAGTTCGCCGTCGCGAGGAACATCACCTCCGACAGATCGAACGGCACGTCGATGTAGTGATCGACGAACGTGTCGTTCTGCTCGGGGTCGAGCGCTTCGAGCAGCGCCGCCGCCGGATCGCCCCGAAGGTCGACGCCCATCTTGTCGACCTCGTCGAGCACGAGGACGGGGTTCCGCGCGCCGACCTTCTTGAGCGCCTGGATGATGCGGCCCGGCAGCGCGCCGACGTACGTGCGGCGGTGGCCGCGCACCTCCGCCTCGTCGCGGACGCCGCCGAGCGAGATGCGCCCGTAGCGGCGGCCCATGCTGCGCGCGATCGAACGGCCGAGCGACGTCTTGCCGACGCCGGGCGGGCCCACGAAGAGCAAAATCGGGCCCTTCTTGTCGCGACGGAGCTGGCGGATGGCCGCGTACTCCACGATGCGCCGCTTCACCCGGTCGAGCCCGAAGTGATCCTCGTCGAGGCAGCGCTGCACGTCCTTCACGTCGATGCGATCCGGCGTCGTGCGGCTCCACGGCAAATCCGCCAGCCACTCCACGTACGTGCGCGTCACTTGGTACTCGGCGGACTGCTGCTGCATGCTCGAGAGGCGCGAGAGCTGCTTTTTCGCCGCCTTCTCGGCTTCGGGCGGGAGCTCGGCCCGCGCGATGCGCTCGCGCAGCTGGTCGACCTCGTCGTCGTCCCCGCCCTCGCCGAGCTCCTCGCGGATGCTCTTCATGTGCTGGCGCAGCACGTACTCGCGCTGGCTCTTGCTGAGCTCCGTCTGCACCACGTTCGAGATGCGGTCCTTCACCCGCAAAATCTCGAGCTGGCGCTCGACCATCGCGAGCACGAGCCCCACGCGCTCGGCCACCTCGAACGCTTCGAGGATGCCCTGGCGCACGGTGATGCCCGCCTGCTCTTCCGGGAAATTCGAGGCGATGAGGTCGGCGAGCGCACCCGGCTCGCGAACGTTGTCGAGGATGCTCGACGTCTCCTTCGGCAGGTTCGGCATCAACGCGAGCACTTCACGCGTGCGCTCGCGCAGCCGCCGGCCGAGATCGCTCAACGCTTCGGGCGCGGTCGCCGGCTCCGGCACGCGCTGCACCTCGGCGCGCATGTACGGTTCGAGACCGTGCGGTGACAAGAGCCGGAAGCGCCCGAGGCCGTTCAGGACGACGCTGTAATTCGACGGCCCGAGCCGGATCACTTTGACGACTCGCGCCAGCGTTCCGACCTCGTAAAGATCCTCGAACGTCGGCTCGACCGTTTCGGCGCTGCGCTGCGTGAGCACACCCACGAGCGCACTTTCGTTTCCGACCAAATCCTCGACCAACCGTACCGAGCGCGGCCTCCCGACGTTGATCGGCACGACCGACATCGGGAACAACACCGAGTTCCGAAGCGGCAGGATGGCGATGCGCTCGGGGCGGCCGGCCCGTTCAGACCCGCGCATGCGTCTCACAGTAGTACGGACGCCCGCCGCGTCCAGCACGAGAGACCGCAAAAGTGAGCGCGGCCTCGGGCAAAAAGCGCCCCGATTTCGCGGGCTCCGTGGCTCTGTGCTAACCCGGGCCTCAGTATGGGCCCGCGGCTTCCGAGCGTTTTGAGCGCGCTCCTCGCGTCGAGCGCCTGCGGCGCGAGCCGTCCGGCGAACCCGAGCGACGCGCTCGGCGCCTACGCTGAAGCGCTGCGTCAGGGGGATGCGGCGCGGGCGTATGGCCTACTGAGCGACGACGCCAAAAAAGACATACCTTTCGATAGCTTCAAGCGCATCGTTCGTGAAAATCCTGACGAGGTCAAAGAGATCGGCCGCTCGCTCGCGCGGCCGGTCGGTCCGCCACGGGTGACCGCGGTCGTGAAGGCGCCGAACGGGGAGTCGCTCCTTCTCGTGCTCGAGGACGGACAATGGCGGGTGGACGGCTCGGCCATCGACCTCTACGGGCAGGAGACGCCCGATGCGGCCCTGCGCGCTTTCGTGCGGGCGTTCAAAAATCGTCGCTACGACGTGCTGCTCCGCTTCGTGCCGAACGCGGAGCGCGAAGGGCTCGGGGTCGAGGAGCTCAAGCGGGCGTGGGAGGGCGAGGAGCGCTCCGAGCTCGAGGCGCTGGTCGCGGCGGTCGAGGCGAACCTGCCGAACGGCCGCTTGGAGGTCACGGGGGATCGGGCGACGATGGCATTCGGTGCCGGCGGCACCGTCGAGCTCGTGCGTGAAGACGGGCTCTGGAAAGTGGAGGACCTTCGCTAATGGGACGCACCGCGAGCGTCGAACGCACGACGCGCGAGACCCGCATCAGGGTCGAAGTCGATCTGGACGGCACCGGCAAGGCGACGATCCAGACGCCCCTACCCTTTCTTTCTCACATGCTCGAGCAGATCGCGCGCCACGGGCTCTTCGATCTGGCGATTTTCGCGGAAGGCGACGTCGAGATCGACGGGCACCACACGACCGAGGACATCGGCATCGTGCTCGGCAAAGCCGTGCTCGACGCGCTCGGCGACCGGAAGGGCATCGTTCGCTACGGCTCGGCCACGCTGCCGATGGATGAGGCGCTCGTGACCGCGGCGCTCGATCTCTCCGGGCGGCCTTTCTTCGTGTGGCGCGTCGACTTACCGAAGTCGAAGCTCGGCAACTGGGACACCGAGCTCGCCGAGGTCTTTTTCGAAGCGTTCGCGCGGAGTGCACAAGCGAACCTGCACGTGCGGCTGCACGAGGGCTCGAACCTCCACCACATCATCGAAATCTCCTTCAAGGCGTTCGCGCGCGCGCTCCGCCAGGCCACGAGCCTCGATCCGCGCTCGCCCGACGTGCTCCCCTCGACGAAAGGGGTGCTCGATTGAGCACGCTCACGACGGTCGTCGTCGACATCGGCATCGGCAACCTGCGTTCGGTCGCGAAGGCGCTCGAGATCGCGGGCCAAGGCCGCGCGCGCGTCGTCCGCTCGCGCGATCCGGACGCCGTGCGGCGCGCCGATCGCGTCGTCGTTCCGGGCCAGGGCGGCTTCGACGCCGTCGCCAAGGGGCTCGCGGGGCCGCTGCAAGAATCGCTCACCGAGACGGTGAAGCGCGGTGTGCCCTACCTCGGCATCTGCCTCGGCCTGCAGGTGCTGTTCGAGGGCAGCGAAGAAGCGCCGGGCGTCCCGGGCTTCGGCTGGATGCGGGGCCAAGTGAAGAAGCTCGAGGGCGCCCCCGGCCTGAAGATCCCGCACATGGGTTGGAACCAGCTCGAGCTCCAGGGCGGCGGCCACAAAGAGCTCAGCGCGGCGGGCGGCGAAGGGACCTGGGTCTATTTCGTCCACTCCTTCCACGCGGTGCCGGAAGAGCCGGCCGTGCTCCGGGCGAGCGTCGGCTACGGGCCGAACCGGGTGACGGCCGCGGTTGCGCGGGACAACGTGCTCGGGACGCAATTTCACCCGGAAAAGAGCCAGGCCGCGGGGCTTGCGCTCCTGGCGGGGTTCCTCTCAGGGTAAAAGCCGTCCCATGGAAGTCATTCCGGCCATCGACCTACTCGACGGCAAAGCCGTCCGCCTGCGCCAGGGCCGCTATGACGAGGTGACCGTCTACGACGACCAGCCGCACGTCGTCGCGGCGGAGTGGAGCGGCCGCGTGCGCCGCGTGCACGTGGTCGATCTCGACGGCGCGAAGCAGGGCAAACCCGTCCAGCGCGTGCTCGTGCGTAAAGTCGTGGCTGCGTTCGGCGCGGGCGTGCAGGTCGGCGGCGGCGTGCGCTCGATGGCCGCCGTGGACCAATATTTCGATCTCGGCGTCGATCGCGTCGTCCTCGGCACGGCCGCGATCCGCGACCCGGATCTCATTCGCTCGGCGGCGGCCGCGTACCCGGGGCGCATCATCGTCGCGGTGGACGCGCGGAACGGCAACGTCGCGACCGACGGCTGGACGGACCAATCCGAAAAGCGCGCCATCGACGTGGTGCGCGAGTTCGCGCCGCTCGGCCTGGCCGCCGTGCTCTACACCGACATCGACCGGGACGGCACCGAAGTCGGCCCGAACCTCGACGCGACGGCGCTCCTCGCGCGAGACGGCGGCGTGCCGGTCATCGCGAGCGGCGGCGTCGGCAAGCTCGAGCATTTGCGCGCGCTCGGCAAGGCGGGGGCGAAAATCGTGGGGGCAATCGTCGGCCGCGCGCTCCACGAGCAGCGCTTCTCGCTCGAGGAAGCGATTTTGGCCGCGAGCGGGCGCGCCCAAGATGGCTGAGCGGCCGAGCCGCGATCCCACGGAAGCGCTGTCGCGCGCGTCCACGTTTCCGACGCGCGCCGTGATCGAGCGACCGGGCACGCCGGAGTCGGAGCACCCCGCCTCGTCGAGCGCGTTCAACGGCGAAGATTTTCTGTTCCACCTCTATCGCGGCAGCGAGCTCCTGCAGGACAACTGCGTCAGCGAAGCCAAGGAAGAGCTCGAGCGCGCGCTCCGCTTTCAGCCGTCCGACGCCGAGGGCCAGGGCCTGCTCGGGATCGTCTATTTCCGGCTCGGGATGTATCCGCGGGCCATCGGCATCTACGAAGAGCTGATCAAGAACTTCCCCCGCGAGATTTCGCCGAAGGTAAACCTCGCGCTCTGCTACCTGAAGACGGGCCAGCAGCACCAGGCGCGCGACGTGCTCGAGGAAGTGATCGAGCGCGAGCCGGAGCACCGCCGCGCGTGGGGCTACTACGGGCTCGCGCTCGAGCGGCTCGGTGACTTCGCGAAGGCGCAAACCGCGTTCGAGCGCGCCGGCCAGCCTCAGCTCGCTCGCCGCATGCAGAACCGCATCGAAGCGGCCGCGATCGCCGACGAGCCGGGCGAGGCGGAGCACCAGCTCGACGAGGTGCGCCTCGCGGCGGCCGACGCCGTGCAGGAGCTCGACGCGCACGCGCCGTTCGTGTCCGCGCCGGAAGAAGCCGGCGAGCTCGAGCCCGTGCGTTCGCGACGCTGGCGCGCCGTGGAGCCGGGTGAGGAAGTCGTGCCGCGGCCGTCGCGGCCGCCGTCGGGGCAGCACCGCGCGGTCACGCTCACGAGCCTCGGCGTGCCCGCCGTCTCGGAACCGATGGAGCTGCCGCCCCCGTCGCGGCGCGGCGTGACGGAGCCGCCACCCGCCGCGGCGCCGCCGCGCGCGGCTCCGGCGCCGGGCGCGCCGTCGGCGCTCGTCGCCGAAGTCGCCGTCGGGGTGCCGGATTCGCGCGAGCGCTTGGTGCTCAAGGGGACGAGCGCGGTCGTCCGCGTCGAAGTCGGCTTCGCGCTCAGGAACGACGCGCTCCGCGCGGTGCAGCCCGATGCCTCCACCTTCACGCGCGGCTCGCTCAGGCGCCGGGCGCGCGGCCGTACGACGGACGAGCCGTTCGGCGGCGCCGCGACGCCGTGGACACTGCTCGAAGGGAGCGGCCTCGCCGTGCTCGCCGCGGGCGCCGGACGCTCCGTGGCGGCGCTCGAGCTCGGCGGTGAGTTCGTCTACCTGCGCGAGTCGCGGCTGCTCGGCTTCGACTCGAGCGCACGCTACGAAAACGGGCGGCTCCCCGCGCCCCCGGAAGAGCCGGCGCCCATCGTCATCGTGCAGCTTTCCGGGCGCGGCCTCGTGCTCGTCGAGAGCGAGCGGCCGCTGCGGGCGCTCGTCGTCACCTCGGAACGGCGGGTGATCGTGCGGAGCGAGTCCGTCGCGGGCTGGACCGGGCGTATGCTGGCCCAGCCCATCACGGCCGAGGACGCCCCCACGCACGCACACGGCTTCGTGTCGTTCTCGGGTGAAGGCGCCGTGCTCTTGGACGACGCATGACCACATCGAGCGTACCCCCTCCGCCGAAGAAGCCGCGCCCGACGCGGGCCGAGCGCCGCCGCCGCCGTCACTCGCTGCGCGAGGACGCGCTCAATCTGCCGAACCTGCTCACGATGGGCCGGGTCGCGGTGATCCCGCTCGTGATCCTGCTCATCGACCGCGGCTCGCCGAAAGACTGCTGGTGGGCGGCGCTCGTCTATTCGGCGGCCGCCCTCACCGATCTCATCGACGGCTGGCTCGCGCGGCGGATGCACGTGGTGAGCGTGCTCGGGAAATTCCTGGATCCGCTCGCCGACAAGCTGCTCGTGATGGCCGTCCTCATTTACATGGTGCCGATGGGGCGCATCCCGACCTGGGCGGTGACGCTCCTGCTCGCACGCGAGCTCTCGGTGACGGGGCTCCGGAGCATCGCGAGCACCGAGGGCGTCGTGATCGCGGCCGGCGACGACGGCAAGAGCAAGACGGCCCTCCAGATGGTGGGCTTGCTCTGTCTCATCCTCGGCTACCCCTACCACCTGACGCTCGGGCCGCTCGATTTGGGCGACGTCGACCTCGTCTACGTCGGGCGTGCCCTCGTCTACGTGTCGCTCGTCTTCTCGATCATGAGCGCGCTTTCTTACACTCGGCTCTTCGCCGAGGCGGTCGAAGCCAAAAATCGCCGCGGTACGGGCTGAAAGCGCGCTCCATGCGCCCCGCGCGCGACTGGCGATTGCTCAGGCCGACGGGCGGGTGGTAGAAGCCCGGGGCCAGCATGCTTCCCACGGCTCTCCGCGTTCTCGCCCGCACCGCTTTCTTGTTCTCCGCGGCGGCCGTCGCGTCCGTCAGCTGCTCGCGCCAAGGCGAGGGCGACCGCTGCGACTACGCGTGGGCGGGTCCCGATCAGGACTGCCAATCCGATCTCATCTGCACCCCCTGCGGGAACCTGCAGGAAGGGATCGTCGATCGCTGCTGCCGCCGCGACGGCACGGTCACCGATCCGCGCTGCACCGCCGCCGCGTCCCCCACCAATCTCACGTGCAACACGCACGGCGACAACTTGAACCCGGTCGCAAACACAGCCGGCGCCACGGGCGACGAGACCACCGAGACCGGTACGGGCGGAACCTCGGGTACCTCGTCCACGGGCGGCAGCTCCTCGCCCGGCGGCAACGCCGGACAGCCCGGGGGCGGCAGCACCGGCGAACCGGACGGAGGCTGAGCGGTGCCGTCGATCGCGGGGTTGACCGAGCTCGGCGAAAACGCCGTGCTCCTCTCGCTCGCGGTTTCGTTGCCCGTGATCGGCGTCGCGGCGCTCGTCGGCGCGCTCGTTTCGGCGCTGCAAGCCGCCACCCAACTTCAAGACGCGACGCTCGCGCACCTGCCGCGGCTGCTCGCGGTCGCGCTGGCGCTCATCGTCGCCGGACCGTGGATGGGCGCGGAAATCGCGAAATTCGCGCTCGAAGCCTTCGCGGCGAGGTAACGCGTGCCCGCGCGCGTGTTCGCGCCGAGTGACCTCCCGCGCGCTCGAGCGGGGCGGGTCCACGTGGGCGGTCGCGTGCTCGCGTGCGAACCGGGCCGGCTCGTCCTCGCCGACGCGTTCGCGCGCCTGACCGCGACGGGCGCGGCGCTCGACGCGAATCCAGGCGACCTCGTCGTCCTCTCGGGTCGGCTGTCGCGCGGAGTGCTCACCAAAGCGCAGCTCGAAGAACGGCGCGCGCAACCCGAGCCGCGCGGGGACGGCATGACGAGTCGCTTCACCTTCGGCGGCACGGGCGAGAAGCTCCGCGCGCGTGCGCGCATCCTGAGCGAAATCCGCGCGTTCTTCGCGGAGCAGGGCTTCGTCGAGGTCGAGACGCCAGTCCGCGTGCCCGCGCCGGGCGTCGACGCGCACGTGGACGCGATCGAGAGCGCCGGCCAGTTTCTGATCACGTCGCCCGAGTTGGCGCTGAAGCGGCTCCTCGTCGGCGGGATGCCGCGCGTGTTCGAGCTCGCCCGGGTATTGCGCGCCGACGAACAGGGGACGCTCCACGAACCGGAGTTTCGCCTGCTCGAGTGGTACCGCGCCTTTGCGGGGTACGAAGCCGTGATCGCCGACACCGAGCGGCTCGTCGCGCGCGTCGCGCGACGGATGCGCGGGCGCGCCGAGCTCGTGACGCCCGAGGGACGCAAGCTCGACGCTCGCCCGCCCTTCCCTCGACTCTCCGTGCGCGAGGCGTTTCGGCGCTTTGCCGGCGAGCGTGACGCCGCGGCGCTCGCGGCCGCCGACGGGGCGCGCTTCTTCGAGCTCCTGGTCGGGCGCGTCGAGCCGGCGCTCGCGGCGTTCGAAAAACCCGTGTTTCTCGTCGATTACCCGCTGACGCAAGCGGCGCTCGCGCGGCCGTCGCCCTCGGACGCGAGCGTCGCCGAACGCTTCGAGCTCTACGCGGGCGGCGTCGAGCTTTCGAACGGCTACGGCGAGCTCACCGATCCCGTCGAGCAAGCGCGGCGTTTTCGCGCCGAAAAGCTCGCGCGCAAGGCGGCGGGGCGCCCGACCTACCCGACCGACGCGCGCTTTCTCGCGGCCCTCCGCGAAGGCATGCCCGCGGCGAGCGGCAACGCGCTCGGCGTGGACCGCTTGGTCATGCTCGCGACGGGCGCGAAGAGCATCGCGGAGGTCAGCGCCTTCCCCGCGGGAGTTTGACGAAAACCCGGGTTAGCCGCGCGTCAGCGAGAGCCGGCGGCCGCGCCGATGCTCGGCACGCCCGAAGCCGCCTCTTCGAAGAAGCGCACCATGTCGGCGTTCGCGTCGGGGTTGTCGAACACGACGAAATGGCCGTCGTCGTTCGCCGCGGGCTCGTATTGCCGCACGCCGAGCGTGATCGTGCCGGCGGCTTCGTTGCCGCTCACGGGCGCGTCGGCCGCCGTGAGTCCGAGGTCGTCGAGCACGGGGTTCACCAGCGTGAGGCCGCCCGCGATCGCGTAGATGCCGAGCGTGACCGGCGGCGCGTAGCTGTCCCCGAGACCGTAGGTCTGAAATAGGTGCTTCGCGGCGTGGCCGCCGAGCGGCTCCTTCGCCGCATAACGCGCGAAGTTCAGCGGATCCGCGGGGTCGATCCACGCCTGCACGAGGCCGAGCACGGGATGAAACTCGGCGACGTCGCCCGTCGCGTCGAGATCGGAGATGGCGATGGGCAGGAGACTCGCGATGTCGATCGGCTTGGTTTTGGTGAGGAGCGCGTTGAGGAGACTCGCGCCGTTGCCGGAAAGCACGGCCGCCTTGTAGCGGTCCGCGTACGGCAGCATGAGGCTGCCTTCGGTCGCGCCCTGTGAGTGCCCGAAGAAGAAGAGCTCGTCCGGATCGATCGTGAAGGACGCCTCCGCCTCGGGCCCGAGATGGGCGGCGAACTCCGCGAGCGACAGCTGGTCGGCCGCGCCCTGAAGCGGATTGCCCCGCGCCGCGTCGGGATTCAGGAAGTTGAAAAACAGCTGATCGGGGTCGAGCGTCGAAGCGCCGCGGCGCGGGCCGTGCTCCACCTGGTCGATGCCGAGCACGGCGAACTTCACGCTGCCGCGGCTGAGCACGCCCGCCACGCTGTCGGTCACGTGGTCGCGAAACGAGCCGCCCGTCCCGTGCGCGAAGACGACGAGCGGCCAGCCCT
>DATJXW010000040.1:0-103503 GCA_035499895.1 Polyangiaceae bacterium
GGCGCGGAACCAGCCGACGCCCAGGCCGCCCGCCGCGAGCACGGCGACCCCGAGCGACAACGACAGCGCGAGCGTCCGGCGCGACGCGACGCGCGCCGGCGCCGCCTGCGGGGGTGCGGCCTCCGGCGCGGCCAGTGCCGACGCGGCCAGGCGCGCTTTCAGGAGCTCGGGCGCCTTGCGCTGCTCGAGCAGCGAGAGGGCCCGATCGAGCTCGCGCTCGGCGGCGTCGAGCTTGTGATCGGGGTCGCTCATCGTTGGTACTCCACGAGTAGCCGGCGCAGGCGCGCGCGGGCGCGCGACAGGCGCGATTTCACGGTGCCGGGCGGCGTCCCCATCACCTCGCCGATTTCCGCCTCCGCGAACCCTTCGAGATCGAGCAGCACGACCGTCCGCGCCTCCTCACCGAGCTTCATCAGCGCCGCTTCGATGTCCTCGGCGACGACGCGGCGCAAGCGCTCGAGCTCGAGATCGCCGCGCAGGAGGTCGACGTGGACTTCGACCGTGTCCTCGTCTTCGCGCGCCGTGCCGCCCGGGTCGAAACCGTGCCGAGCCCGGCGCCGCCCGTCGATGTAGGCGTTGTGCAAAATGCGAAAAAGCCAGGCTTTGAGGTTCGTCCCCGCGCGAAACTGCGCTTGCGCGGCCATCGCGCGCGCGAACGTGTCCTGCACGAGATCTTCGGCCTCGCTGCCGTTTCGAGCGAGGCGCGTCGCGAAGTTATAAAGCGCGTCGACGTGCGCCAAGAGCTCGGTCGAGAAGCTCGCTGGCTCGCGCGTTCGCTCGGGCGGCACGCGGATCGCATACCAGCTCGCTCTCGGGGGTGACAGCGGGTCGGAACGCTGGCAGCGCGGCGCGACGAGGGACTTCACGGGCTCCAATTCGAAAAACGCGCGCCCCCGCCCGCTGGTTCCCGCGCGCGGCCACGGAACCGATTTTCGCCGCCCGCGTTTGGAAAGCATGCCGAACGCTCCCAAAACCCCGCCCGAGCAACTCGCCGCCCTCGATCGCCGCGAGCTCCTGCGGCTCCTCACGCTCGGCGGCATCGTTTCCGCCGCGGCGCTGACGAGCTGCGCCGAAAACACGACTCCGCCCGCCGCCGCGCCTTCCGCCCCGCCCCTGCCCCCCGCGCCGAGACCGACGGCGCGGCCCGATTTCCTCTTCCTGCAGCTCAGCGACACGCACTTCGGCTACGAGGGGCCGAACAATCCCGAGGCCGCGCACACGCTGAAGGACGCGGTCGCCGCCATCAACGCCTCGCCGCTCGAGCCGGACTTCGTCGTCTTCACGGGAGATCTCACGCACACGACCGACGACGGCAGCGAACGGCGCCGGCGCATGCGCGAGTTTTCGCGCATCGTCGCCGATCTCAAGGTGAAGACCCGCTATTTCCTGCCCGGCGAGCACGACGCGATGCCCGACCAGGGTGCGGCCTTTCGCGAGGCGTTCGGCGAAACGCACGGTTCCTTCGAACACGGCGGGATCCACTTCGTGCGCCTCGACAACGTCTCGGCGGGGCCGAGCGTCGGAGAAGCGCAGCTCGATTGGCTCGCCCACGATCTCGCGCCGCTGCCGGCCGAGATGCCGGTCGTCGTGCTCGCGCATCGGCCGCTCTTCGATCTCTTCCCGAGCTGGGATTGGGCCACGGCCGACGGCGCGCGCGTCGTCGAGCTCCTCACCCGCTTCAGCGACGCGACCGTGTTTTACGGTCACATTCACCAAGAGCACCATCGGACGACCGCGAACGTGCGCCATCACGCCGCGCGTTCGCTCGTCTTCCCCCTCCCCGCCCCGGGCTCGGTCCCGAAGAAGGCGCCGCTCGTCTGGCAGCCGGAAAGCACCGATCACGGCCTCGGCTATCGCAGCGTTCGGGAAACGGGCGGCGAGCCGGCCATCTCCGACCTCGTCTTCAATCCGGTACCCGCACGAGCCACGTGACGACGCAGCGCGCCGACCAGTAGTGGTTTGCGTCGGGGATTGAAGCGGTACTACACTGCCGGGTGCCGAGGCTCCGGGAGGATCTCTTCCGGACCGACGCGCCGGAGCCCATCATGCTTGCTCGCGTCCTCCCATTTCTGGTTTGCGTTCCGTTGGCACTGTCCGCAGCAGCGTGCAGCGATCCACCGCCCTCGCCGCCTGCGGCCGGCGTGTCCATCACGCTGTCGCCTCCGGACATGACCGTGAGCTCGACGCGCAGCTGCAACGCGGGGACCGTCGGCGCGTACACGTACCAGATCGGACAGCCCGATCCCGGCAAGACCATCGAGAACGGCCACGACGGCGTCACCGTGAGCTGTCTCGTCAAGGGTGACGGCACCTTCAACGGACAAATCGCGGGCGCCGACGAACGAGGCCGCCCGGCGAGCTTTTCTTTCACCGGCCAGATCGTGGACCAGATGAACGCGAAGGCGAACACGGGCTCGATGACGTCGACCTCGCCCGACACCGGTCCGATGACGAGTCAGGTCGCGGGCTTCCCGACGTGCACGTTCGGCCCCGTCACCACGCTGAAGAAGGGCGCGATCCTCACCGACATCACCTGTCCGTTGGTCGGCCCGATCGACGACGCGTCGAGCGGCTGCGCCGTGTCCGGCACGATCGCGTTCGAGTACTGCAAGACGGGCGACGAGCAGAACTGAGCCGGCTCGTCACGCGACGGCGCGCTCGACTCGTCACGCGACGGCGTCGTCACGTCGTTTCGCTACCGCGCTCGAAGACCGCGCGACGGCATCGCCGCGTCGTTTCGCTCGCGCGCTCGACGACCGCTCGCGCGCCGACGGGCGCGGCCCGGCGCTCAGTCGCGCTTGCCGCCGACGACACCCGCGGGCGGCGTGTCGGCCTGGCCTTCGAGTGGATCGCGCTGGCGTAGCGTCACCGGCGTCGGCAGGGTGTCCGACAGACTGATTTCGCCCTCGGCTTGTTGCTCGACTCGCACGATGAGCGCGGTGATGTTGTCCTCACCGCCGTGCTCGTTCGCGAGCGCGATCAGCCTGCGGCAAGCCGCTTCGAGATCGTTGGTCGTGCTCACGACTTCGAGAATCTCGCGATCCTCGACCATGCCGCTCAAGCCGTCGGAACAGAGCACGTAGCAATCACCGGCGATCGCATCGTCGCTCTGGATGTCGACGGCGACCTGCTCCTGCATGCCGAGCGCGCGCGTGATCACGTTTTTCGGGAGCTCGCTGCGCTGCTCCTCCGTGAGCTCCGGCATCGCGAGGAGGTAGTCGTTGACGAGCGAATGATCGCGCGTCATGAGCTGGATCTGCTGATTCCTGACGCGGTACGCGCGGCTGTCGCCGACGTGCCCGATGAACATCTTGCCCTTTTGCGAGCTGAAGAGGCAGCCGACGACCGTCGTGCCCATGCCCTGGCACTCGCGCGAGCGCGTGCTCCGCTCGATGATCTGACGGTTGGCGATGCGGATGCCGCAGAGCAGCCGGTTCTCTTCGTCGGTCAGGCGCGTGTCGAACGGGAACGGCCACGTGTAGCCCTCGTTCGCGGCGGCGCGGAAGAAGTCGACGATCGACTCCGTCGCAAGCCGGCTCGCGACGTCACCCGCACGGTGCCCGCCCATGCCGTCGGCAACGATGAACAGGCGATGCTCCTTGAGGATCGCGAAGCTGTCCTCGTTGTGGTCGCGCTGAAGCCCCACATCGCTGATCCCGGCCGCTATCGCGCGCATGCCTTCCTTCCGAACGGAGAACCTGAGCCCTTTCCTGAGGCGGGTTCCTCAACGCCACACGGTTTCATGCCGGCCCTTTACTGTCAAGCGGCTAACCCCTCGATCCGCCTAAGGTTTGGGTGGGTCCTCAAACGGTGAGGATCTCCTTTTCCTTCTGCTGGACGATGTGATCGACCGCCGTGCCCGACTCGGACACGATTTCCTCGGCTTTCTTTTTGCCGCGATCGACGTCGTCCTTGCTCGCCCCGCCCTCTTTCTCGATCTCGCTCAGCATGTCGAGCGCGTCGTGGCGGGCTTTTCGCACCGCCACCTTGCACTCTTCCCCGTTCTTCTTCGCGACCTTCACGAGCTCTTTACGTCGCTCCTCGCTGAGCGGCGGGATCGGAATGCGAATGAGCTCGCTATCGACCTGAGGGTTCAGGCCGAGGTCGCTCTCGCGAATGGCCTTCTCGACGGCCTGGACCTGCGACTTGTCCCAGGGCTTGACCGTGATGAGGCGCGGCTCGGGCACGTTGACCGTCGCCATTTGCGCGATGGGCGTGGCCTGCCCGTAATAGTCGACGCGCAGATTCTCGAGCATGCCGGGATGCGCGCGCCCCGTCCGGAGCTTCGCCAGATCGCGACGCAGGGCCTCCTTGGCCTTCTCGATACTCTGCTTGAGCTCGGACAATACGTCGTCGATCATGCTGTTTCTCGCCTCGCAACGCGGGGGCGCACCATATATCACAGCGCCGAGGAGCCGGCGCGGGGGCCCAGCTAGGGCGGCTCGGGCGGGCTCGGGGTCGCATGGCGGCGGCGGCGCCCCCGCGTCCCTTCCGGCGAGCCGGCGTCGGCCGCGCCGGCGTCGACGCTCGTGTCGGCGGACGGGGCCCGGAACTGGCGCTCGGCCTCGCGGAGCTTGCGCGCGTTGTCCGCTTCGACGATGGCGGCCTCACGGGCGGCGGCCGCGCGCGCGGTTTCGTCCGCGGCCCGCGTGCGCTGGAGCACGTAATAGCCGAGCACGCCGAGGGTCAGCGCGACGCCCGCGAGCATGCCCCCGAGCACGAGCCCCCGGCTCGAAGTGCGCGGCTCCTCGACGTCGAGGGCGCTCTCCACGTCAGCGATCGAGCCGATTGGCCGAATTTCGTAGAGCGAGCGTTCTTGTTGCGCGCGCGACCATTCGTCGAGCCGGCGCAGGGCGTCCGCCATTTCCCCCACGCGCCGGAAGCGCTGGCGCATGTCGCGCGCGCACGCTTTCGCGAACCAGGCGTCGAAGGCGCGCGGCAGCTCCGGGGCATATTGACTCGGGACCGGCATGGGCGCGGCGCACACCTTGAGCACCACGTCGCCGATCACCTCGCCCTCGAACGGCACGCGGCCGCAGGCCGCCGCGAAGGCGCACGCCCCGAGCGACCAGATGTCGGACGCGGGGCTCACCGGCGCGGAGGCGGTGAGCGCCTCGGGGCTCATGAAAAGCGGCGTGCCGAGCACCATGCCCGTCTTGGTCGTCCCGACGCCGCCCACGTTGTCGTCGTGGACCACCTTGGCGATCCCGAAGTCCAAAACTTTGACGATCCAACCGAAGCGACCCGCTTCCGCGTCCTTCGCGAGGAAGATATTGTCGGGTTTGAGATCGCGATGAACGATCCCCGCCGCGTGAGCCTGTTCGAGAGCGCGCGCCACCTGCACGACGATCTCGGTCACCTCCTCGAACGGCAGGCGCCCGCGCTCGCGCATCGCCTGCTCGAGGGACTGCCCCTCGAGATACTCCATGACGATGAACGGCTGTCCCGTCTCGGCGACGCCGTGATCGATGACGGACACCGCGTGCCGGCTCTTGATGGCGGCGGCCGCTTTTGCTTCGGTGTCGAAGCGGCGGCGCACCTCCTCGCTCTGCGAGAGCTCGGGGTGGATGAACTTGATCGCGACCTTTTGTCCGAGGCTCACGTGGCGGCCGAGGTAGACGGCGCCCATGCCGCCGGATCCGAGCTGCTCCATCACCTCGTAGCGATGCGCGACGACGGTGCCGAAGAGCGCGTTAGCCTGTGTCATCCGACAACCGACGATTCCATGACCCGCTCACGTGCGCGCCGGACTTCCGCGCTAGAGTCATCACGATAGCATGCGGCTCTCGGTCGTGAGCTGGAACATCCACAAGGGCATCGGCGGCGTCGACCGGCGCTACCGCATCGACCGCGTCGTGGCCGTCCTCGCCGAGATCGCGCCGGACGTGGCCCTGCTTCAGGAAGTGACGGACGGCCTGCCGCGAGCGTCTTTTCACGATCAAGCGGAGCTTTTGGCGGAGGCGCTCGGCATGGAGCACATGGCCTTCTGCCCACAGCATCGCTTTTCCATCGGGGGCTACGGCAACGCGATCCTCAGCCGTCACCCCATCACGAGCACCGAGGAGATCGACCTCACCATCGGGCGCCGCAAGCGCCGCGGCGCGATCGGAGCCCACCTTCGCGTCCGCGTGGGCGGCCACTCGCGCACGGTCGCCGCCTTCAACCTGCACCTCGGCCTCGCCGGCTCGGAACGGGCGCTCCAGCTCGAGCGCTTCCTCGCTTCACCCGCGCTCCGTCACCTGCACCACCCGACGCCCGTCGTCGTCGGCGGCGACTTGAACGACGTGTGGGGCTCGCTCGGGCCGCGCTTCCTGGCTCCGGCCGGGTTCGTGCGTGCCGGGCGCGCGACGAACACGTTTCCGGCCGCCGTTCCGATGCGTCCGCTCGACGGTATTTTCGTGCGCGGGCACGTGCGCGCTCACGCGTGCGGCCCGCTGAAGAACCCGCTGACGCGCCAGGCCTCCGATCACCTGCCGCTTTGCGCGGAGCTCGAGCTCGAGGCGACGTGAGCGCCGAACGCTGATAGATTCGCGCCGCCATGTCAGACTCGAAGCCGCTCACCGCGCTGCCCGAGTGGCAAGCGCTCGAAGGTCACGCCGCACGCCTGCGCTCGGTGCCGCTGCGCCGCCTCTTCGCCGAGGACGCGAGCCGCGCCGAACGCCTGTCGCTCGAGGCCGCCGGCATCTTCCTCGATTACTCGAAGCACCGCGTCGACGCGCCTGCCTTCGATGCGCTCGTCGCGCTCGCCAAGGCGCGCGGCGTGCGCGAGCGCATCGAGGCGCTCTTCACGGGCGCGCCCATCAACGTGACGGAAGGGCGCTCCGTGCTCCACGTCGCGCTCCGGGCGCCCGCCGGCGCGAGCATTCTCGTCGAGGGCAAAAACGTGGTGCCGGAAGTGCACGCCGTGCTCGCGCGCATGGGGGAGTTCGCGGAGCGCGTGCGGAGCGGCGCGTGGACGGGCCACACGGGCAAGCGCATCCGGCGCGTCGTCAACATCGGCATCGGCGGGTCCGATCTCGGCCCGGCGATGGCCTACCAGGCGCTCCGGAGCGTGAGCGATCGCGCGCTCGAGCTCCGCTTCGTGTCGAACATCGACGCAACCGATTTCGCAGAAGCGGTGCGCGACGCGAACCCGGAAGAGACGCTCTTCATCGTCTGCTCGAAGACGTTCACGACGCTCGAGACGCTCGAGAACGCGAAGACCGCGCGCGCCTGGCTCGTCGGCAAGCTCGGGAGCGACGCCGCCGTCGCCAAGCACTTCGTGGCCGTTTCGACCAACGGGGTCGAGGTCGCGAAATTCGGCATCGACACCGCGAACATGTTCGGGTTTTGGGATTGGGTGGGCGGACGCTACTCGGTCGACTCCGCGATCGGCCTGTCGCTCATGGTCGCGATCGGTCCGGCGGGTTTTCGCGACTTTCTCGCCGGCTTTCGCGAGATCGACGAGCACTTCCGGAGCGCGCCGTTCGAGAAGAATCTGCCCGTCGTGATGGGCGTGCTCGGCGTCTTCTACAACAATTTCTTCGGCGCCGAGACGCACGCCGTGCTGCCGTACGACCAATACCTCGCGCGCCTGCCGGCCTACCTCCAGCAACTCGACATGGAGAGCAACGGCAAGCGCGTCGACCTCGCGGGGCGTCCGGTCGATTATCAAACCGGGCCCATCATCTGGGGCGAGCCCGGCACGAACGGCCAGCACGCGTTTTACCAGCTCATCCACCAGGGCACGAAGCTCATCCCCTGCGACTTCATCGGCTTTTTGCGGAGCGAGAATCCGCTCGGCAAGCACCACGATCTCTTGATGGCGAACCTCTTCGCGCAGTCGGAGGCGCTCGCCTTCGGCAAAACGGCCGAGGAAGTGCGCGCCGAAGGCGTGAAGCCCGAGCTCGTCCCGCACCGCACGTTCCCGGGCGATCGGCCGTCGAGCACGCTCCTCCTCGATCGCATGACGCCCGCGGCGCTCGGCCGCTTGATCGCGCTCTACGAGCACAAGGTGTTCGTCCAGGGCACGATCTGGGGCGTCAATTCCTTCGATCAATGGGGCGTCGAGCTCGGGAAGGTGCTCGCCAAGCGCATCGCCTCGGAAATCGAGGCCGACGCGGCGCCGGCGCTCACGCACGACGGTTCGACGAACGCGCTCCTCCGCCGCTACCGGCACGCGCAGGGCCGCAAGGTCTAACGCGCGGAGTAAACTCGGCCGGTGACCCCCGACGAACTCCGCGCGCGCCAAGCGCCGCTCAAGGCCCGCTACAAAGAAGCTCCCGAGTCGGCGCTCGTGCGCCTGCGAGCCCGCGGTCGCGTCGATCAGGCGAGCGTCACGTGCAAGCTCGAGACCGGCAAGCACGGAGCGCCGGCGGGCTTGCACCCGGCGACGGGCGGCGACGGCAGCGCGGCGTGCTCGGGCGACATGCTGCTCGAAGCCCTCGTCGGCTGTGCGGGCGTGACGCTCGCGGCGGTCGCGACCGCGATGGGCATCACGCTCGACGAGGCGACCGTCGAAGCGGAAGGTGACGTCGATTTTCGCGGCACTCTCGGCGTCTCGCGCGAGGCGCCGGTCGGCTTCGTCAACATGACGCTCACCTTCGGGCTCCGCGCGAACGAGCCCGGCGAAAAACTGAAGAAGCTCGTGGAGCTCAGCGAACGTTATTGCGTCGTGCTGCAGACCCTCTCGAAGCCGCCCGTCGTGAAGGTCGACATTCGCGAGGCGTGAACGCCGCCGCTCACGCGCCGAGCGCCGCGACGACTTCCCCTGCGAGCGCCGCGCCGGCGGCACCGTCGAGCTTCTTCGGCACCCAGCGCAGGCCGAGCCCCTCGTCGGCGTTCGGCTTCGGGATCAGATGAAAATGGACGTGGAACACGGCCTGGTGCGCGCCGGTGCCGTTGTTCTGGAGCACGTTGTACGCCTCCACGCCCGTCACGCGCTTGAGCGCGCGCGCGAGGCGCGGGAGCACCCGGCCGAGCGCGGCGGCCGATTCGTCGGAGAGCTCGTCGAGCGTCACGGCGGGCTCCTTCGGAATCACGAGCAAGTGACCGCGCGAGAGCGGATTCACGTCGAGGAACGCGAACACGTGCGCGTCTTCGTAGACTTTGTGGCTCGGCACTTCGCCCCGCAGGATTTTCCCGAAAATCGTGTCCGCCATGCGCGGCTCCTACCACGGTCGCGGCGCGTGAGCGATACTTCGGGCCATGCTCGCGAGCACGCTGCTCGGCAACAGCCAGCGCCTCGACGGCGGAGCGATGTTCGGCAACGCACCGCGCGCGCTCTGGAGCCGCTGGCTCCCGCCCGACGAGCTCTCGCGCATTCCGCTCGCGTGTCGTGCGCTGCTCGTGGAAGCGCCGGGGCGCCGCGTGCTCTTCGAGACGGGGATCGGCGCTTTTTTCGAGCCGAATCTGCGCGAGCGCTACGGCGTCGTCGAAGCGAATCACGTGCTCCTCGAGTCGCTCGGCGCGCTCGGACTCTCGGACGGCGACATCGACTGCGTCGTCTTGAGTCATCTCCACTTCGATCACGCGGGCGGCTTGCTCGCGCCGTTTCGCGCCGGCCGCGCACCGGAGCTCCTGTTTCGCCGCGCGGAGCTCGTCGTGTCCGAGCGAGCGTTCGAACGCGCGCAGAAGCCGCACCCTCGCGATCGCGCCTCCTACATCCCCGAGCTGCCGAGCTTGCTCGAGGCGAGCGGGCGGCTGCGCCTCGTTGACGGCGCCCGCGGCGCGCGCCAGGCGCTCGGCGTGGGCTTCGATTTCGTGGACAGTGACGGTCACACGCCGGGCCTCCTCCTCGGCAGCGCCGTCGGGCGAAGCGCACGCGTGCTCTTCTGCTCGGATTTGATTCCGGGCACGCCCTGGCTCCACGCACCCATCACCATGGGCTACGACCGCTACGCGGAGAAGCTCGTCGACGAGAAGAGCGAGCTTTTGGCGCAGCTCGTCGCGGACGGGACGCAGCTCGTCTACACGCACGATCCGAACGTGGCCGCGTCCCGCGTCGTGCGCGACGAGCGCGGCCGTTTCACGCCGGCGGACCCGCTGCCGAGCCTGCTCCGGCTGGATTTGGACGCGGGGCCCGGCGGCTGAGCGGGTTCTGACGTTTCGTGGCGCAAGTTCGGCCGCTCGCGCCACTCTAGGGTGAATGGTCCGCTCTTCGAGAAACGACGCACCGATGCCTTATCCCTCGCCCTGGTCGCTGCCCCTCGCGGGAACGCTCGCCGTCCTCTGCGGCTGCCAGTCGGGCTCGAGCAACGACGGGACCGTCTTGCCGGCGAGCGGCGGTTCCGGCGGCGGGACGAGCTCCGGCGGCGGGGGTGGGAGCTCGGCGACGGGCGGCGGAACGACGGGCGGCTCCGGCGGCGCCGCGACCGCGGGAGCGGGCGGCGGTTCGAGCGGACGCTCGGGGACCGGCGGCTCGGGAGCGATGTCGAGCGGGGCGGGAACGGGCGGCGCGAACACGACGGGCGGCGCGTCCGGGTCGAGCGGCGGCGGCACCGCGGGCGGCGGCGGCACGGGTACGGGCGGCATGTCGTCGGGCAGCGGCGGTCAAGCGGGGACGAGCGCGGGCGGCGCGACCGGCAATTGCCCCGGGAGCTGCGCGGCCGCCACGCCGACTTCTTGCAGCGCGCCGAGCGTGCGCGTCACCGCGGTCGATCTCGGCGTCACGCTCGATTACTCGACCGACGAAACCTACAACATTCCGCTCGCGATCGCGGCCAAGCCGGGAGGCGGATCGCTCGTCGCGTGGATGACCGGCTATTCGCACTACGGCAGCAGCACCACGAGTCAGGTGCACGTCGCCGAGCTCGACTGCGACGATCACCTCACCGGCACGCCGTTCACGCTCGAAGCCCACGATTTTCAGGACCTCGCCGCCGACGCCAACGGCGGAGTGATCGTGCTCACGCGCGATTCCAAAGGCGGGCCCGACGCCCAGCACTGCGGCGACGTGGCTAACCTCTGCGTGCTGCCGAGCGATCGCCCCGGTTGTTACGACGTGAACATGGTGCGCTTCGATTGCACCGGCCAGGAACAGTGGGCGACCCAGCTCGACACCGCGACCGCGGAGATGCCGGGCTACTCGGCTGGGACGGGCAGCTACAACTACTTCGTCTGGTGGTACCAACACCACGGCCGCATCGCCTACGACGGCACGAACTACGCCGCTTACTTCGCTGACGCAATCAGCGTCAGCAATCAACAGTGCGCGAACGGCGCGGGCCTCGTCGATATCCACGAAGGCGACCGCATGAAAGTGGTGGACCCGACGGGCGCACTCGTCAAAGGCCACGACAGCTTCGACCTCGGCTGCAGCCACAGCTGGACGACGCGCATGCTCTGGGACGCGCGCGTGGGGCACTTCGTCGCCGTGTGCGCGACGGACAACGATTGCCGCATCGCGCTCGCCCCGAACTACAAGACGATCGTCACCGCCACGTGTGACGGCACGCTCTTCGGCGGCGACGTCGTGAACGCCACGACCACCGGCTACTGGACGGCGTGGAGCTACCAGAACGTCATCAAGCTCGAGCACTTCACGACGGGCGCTTCCGATCAAACCGTGACGACCGCCGGCGACAGCGAGAATCCACATCTGGTTTCGCTCGGAGCGAACGACATGCTCCTGACGTGGAAATCAGGCACCGGTCTCGCCGCGCAGATTTACGACGCGGGCACCGGCGCACCCGTCGGCGCTCAATTCAGCATCGCGGCGCCGGATCATCCGTGGCAATCGTGGAAGGCGTTTCCGGACGGCAGCGTCGCTTGGGCATCCGTGGCGTCGGCGACGAGCACCATTCAGGTAGCCCGTGTGATGCCGTGCGCGGATTAGGTTTGCGCCGCCTTCATGGTTTGATCGAGCTGCTGTCGCGGCCGCGAAATCAGCCGCCGAGGGCGCGCCCCACCATCGCCTTCGCTTCGTCGACGAGCGCGCTCAAGTGCGCCTCGCTCACGAAGCTTTCGGCATAAATCTTGTAGATGTTTTCGGTACCGCTCGGACGCGCGGCAAACCAGCCGTTGTCGGTTTTGACGACGAGCCCGCCGATGGACGCGCCGTTGCCGGGCGCGTTCGTGAGCCGTTCACGGATGGGTTCGCCCGCGAGCTCGGTCGCGGTGACCGCCGCGGGACTGAGCTTCTTCAGCGCGGCCTTCTGCTCGGGCGTCGCGGGCGCGTCGAGGCGCGTCGTGTACGGGCGCCCGAGCTTTTGAGCGAGCTCCTCGTAGTAGCGCCCCGGATCCTTGCCCGTCTTCGCCGTGATTTCGGCGGCGAGGAGCGCGAGCAGGATGCCGTCTTTGTCCGTCGTCCAGACGCTGCCGTCGAGACGCAGGAAGCTCGCGCCCGCGCTTTCTTCGCCGCCGAAGCCGAGCGAGCCGTCCGAGAGGCCCGAGACGAAGAACTTGAAGCCTACCGGAACCTCGACGACGCGGCGGCCGAGCGAGCGCGCGACGCGATCGATGAGCGCGCTCGAGACGACGGTCTTGCCGACGGCGGCGCCCGCGGGCCAGCCGCTTCGCGAACGGAAGAGGTAGTCGACTGCGACGGCGAGATAGTGGTTCGGGTTCATGACGCCCATGCCCGGCACGACGATGCCGTGGCGATCGGCGTCCGTGTCGTTCGCGAACGCGACGGCATAGCGACCCGCGAGCTTCACGAGGCCGGCCATCGCGTACGGGCTCGAGCAGTCCATGCGGATGCGGCCGTCGTGATCGAGCGGCATGAACGCGAACTGCGGGTCGACGTTGGGGTTCACGATGTCGAGCTCGAGCCCGAACTCGCTCGCGATACGCGGGTAATAGCCGACGCTCGCGCCGCCGAGCGGATCGGCGCCGAGCTTCACGCCCGCGTTGCGGACGGCCGCGAGATCGAGAATCTTCGGCAATTCTCGCAGGTAAATCGCGACGAAATCGCTGCTCCGGGTCGTGGACGCCGTACGCGCCTTTTCGAAGGGAACGCGCCGCACCTCGCCGAGCCCCGAGGCGATGAGCGCGTTCGCGCGCGTTTCGATCCACTGCGTGGCCCCCGTGTCGGCTGGACCGCCGTGCGGCGGGTTGTACTTGAAGCCGCCGTCCTCGGGCGGATTGTGCGACGGCGTGACGACGATGCCGTCCGCGAGCCGCGAGCTCTTACCGCGGTTGTGCTCGATGATGGCGAGCGAAATGGCGGGGGTCGGCGTGTAACCGTCGTTCTCCTGCACGACGACTTCGACGCCGTTCGCCGCGAGCACCTCGAGCGCGCTCCGCTCGGCGGGCGCCGAGAGCGCGTGCGTGTCCTTACCGAGAAAGAGCGGGCCGCTCGTGCCCTCTTGCGCGCGGTACTCGCAAATGGCCTGCGTGATCGCGAGGATGTGGTCCTCGTTGAACGCCGAGGCGAACGCGGAACCACGGTGCCCGCTCGTGCCGAAACTCACGCGTTCGGCCGGCTTTTTGGGATCGGGGTGCTTCTCGAAATAGGCGGTGAGGAGCGCCGCGGTATCGAGCAGGAGTTCTTTCGGAGCAGGTTTGCCGGCGAGGGGATGGGCCACGACGTGGTTCAAGTACCACTTCGTGGAGGGCGCGGGAACACGAAGCGGCGGCGACAAAACGGCGACGCCACGTCGCGAGCGTTCGCAACGTGGCGTCGTGTCGCAGCCGCCGCTCGGTTACGCGGCCTTGACCGCGATCTGCTTCGGCTGTGCTTCGGAGGCCTTCGGCAGCGTGACGGTCAGAATGCCGAGCTTCAGTTCGGCCTCGACCTTCTCGGCGTCGACTTTGGTCGGAAGCTCGAAGCTGCGCTCGTAGCGGTAGCTCGATTGGGCTTGCGCCTTCTCGCCTTCGGCCTTCGCCTCGGTCTTGCGCTCGACCTTCAACGTGACGGTACTCCCCGTCACTTTGATGTCGATCTCCTTCTCGCTGAAGCCGGGCAGCTCGCTCTTCAACACCCACGCGTCGGCGCGCTCCTCGAACGTCACGCGCGGCGCGAAATCCTGCGGGCGCTCGAAGGCGTAAAAAAGGCGATCGAGGTCGCGCGACAGGCGCGGAAAATCGCGGAATCCGAGGCTCGGCCACACTCCAAAATCGTTCCAACGGGTCAGCATGTTCGTCTCTCCTTCTGTTCTGTTTTCGTTTTTTGGGTCTGCGTCCGGACGACGGCGGATCACGGCCGCACGACGGGCCAGTGGCTGGCCGCACGCCATGTCCGCGACGGGGTTTTGCCCCTAGAGACCGAAGCGAGCCTCGCGGCCCTTCCGGTTTCAGGCCGTCGCCTGGACGAAATGCAAACTAGGCACGCAGCGAAAGCCGCGCAAGGGGCGCTCGCGCGGAGCTCGGCACGAACCAGGCCACGCATAACCCGTCGAAGTGACGAGACGAGCCCCGCGGGTGAGGGGCTCGAAGCGCGAACGAAGAGCGCGCGGCGGGTCAAGCGCCGGCCGAGGCGTGCTCCAAGGGTCTCGACTGTCTCGGAGCGGGAGCGGTTACTATCGAAAATCGTTGAGATTTGGCGGCTGAGCCGGTTGAGCCGGGCGGCAAGTGATGGCAGAGTTCAGCGTCTGGCCATGCCCCCCGGCGACGCCGCGAGCGATGACGAAGCGACCGAGGACCTCCTTCCGGAGGACGTCGCGACCGCTGCGCAGTCAACGCTCCGCCGCCCCAAGCGACCGGAATCGTCGCCGCCCGAGATCGACATTCAGATGGCCGACTTCGACGACCCGATCTTGCCGCTCGCCGCTCACGAGATCGACGAGCTCAGCCCTGCCCCGATGAGTCAGCCGGCGCAGAGCGCGCCGGCGACCGACCCCTACCTCGGACGGGTGATCGCGGATCGCTATCTCGTCGAGCGGCTGCTCGGGGTGGGGTCGATGGGCCTCGTTTACCGCTGCCGGCACACGGTGCTCGACAAGACCGTCGCGCTGAAAATCATCCGGCAGGATCTCGCGCAGGACGAGGAGACGGTCGGCCGCTTCATGACGGAGGCGCGCTCCGCGTCGGCCATCGGCAGCAAGCACATCGTCGAGGTCCTCGACTTCGGCGCGTTGCCGGACGGCGCGAGCTACATCGTGATGGAATACCTCGAGGGCCTCACGCTCGGGGAAGCGCTCGACACGCCGAACGGGCTCACCGTCGGGGACGCGCTCGACATCGGGATCCAGATGACGGAGGCGCTCGGCGCGGCGCACGCGGCCGGCGTCGTCCACCGCGATCTCAAGCCGGACAACGTCTTCTTGCTGCAGAGCGAGCAGGGTTGGTTCGTGAAGATCCTCGATTTCGGCATCGCCAAGATCATGCAGAGCGGCCAGAAGCTCACGGTCGCCGGCAGCGTGATCGGCACGCCGCACTACATGTCGCCCGAGCAAGCCACCGGCGGGCGAACCGACGAGCGCACCGACGTGTACTCGCTCGGCTGCATCCTTTACGAGATGGCGTGCGGCAAGGTGCCGTTCGACGCGGAGAACCCGCTCGCCGTGATCTCGATGCAGGTCACCGACGATCCGCCGCCGCTGCGCCGGCGCATGCCGCCCGGGCGCACGCTGCCGCAAGGGTTCGAAGCCGTCGTTCTCAAGTGCCTCGCGAAGGACACGACGGAGCGCTTCGCGAGCATGGACGACGTGCGCGCCGCGCTCGAACGCATCGCCGGCGGCGGCGTGCCGCTCGTCGCGCCGCCTTCGAGCCAAGAAAACGACACGGATTCGTACAGCGAGGAGCTCGCTCGCGACACCGACTTCCGCGAGCTTCACGCCGGCGGCCGGCGGCGGCGCTGGGTCGCGCGCGGGGCGCTCTTCGTGCTGCTCGCGGGCGCGGGGGCGGGCGCGTTCCTGTTCTTGCGGCCGTATCTGCCGCTTCCCGCCCTCACGCCGAAGCATGCGGTGGCCGCGCTGACCGAAGCCATCGCGACGGCACGGGAGACGGCCACGGCGACGAGCGCGGCGCCCGCCCCGCCGCCGAGCGCCGCGCCCAGTGCTTCAGCGGCGAGCGCGCCCGAGCTCACGCACGTGGCGCTCATCTTGTTCCCGCTGAACTCCCACGCGTTCGACGGCGACAAAGATCTCGGCATGATGCCGATTACCATCGACCTCGAACCCGGGCAGACCAAGGTCGTCACCATCGCGCGCAAGGGCTACGTGACGCGCCCGCTCAAGCTCGACGGCTCGAAGACGCGCGTCGTCGTCGGGCTCGTGTCCGAAACCGCGGCCGCGCGACGCCACGGTAAATCGCTCGATGAAGCCGTGGCGGAGGCGGACCGCGCCGCGGAGTCGGCGGCCTCGGACGACAACGCGTCGGCCCCGGACGCGCTCGCGCCGGAGGTCAAGCACGCGAACGGCAAGCCGGCGAAGGTCGCCGCGAAGAGCGAGCCCCCCGCGCCACCGGCGAAGGAAGAACCCGCGCCGCCCCCCGCCCCGAAGCCGCACTCGGCGGCGCTCGCACCGAACCCGTTCGGCGACTGAGCCGAGGTCATGCGCTCGGTGGTGCGGCGCTCGACGCCCCGCCCGGCTCGCCGTAAGCGGCGCGCGCCGACGCGAGCGCGGCGCTGAAATCGGCGGGGAGCGGCGCGTCCACGACGACGCGCGTCCCCGCATACGGGTGCGTGAACGCGAGGCTCGTCGCATGAAGCGCGAGACGGTGGAGCGCATGCGCGTCGCGCCAGACGCGATTGTGCTCGCCCTTGCCGTACTTCACGTCGCCGACCAGCGGACACGCGAGGTGCTTCAGATGGCGCCTGATCTGGTGCAGACGCCCGGTGTGGGGGCGCGCCTCGACGAGCGCGTAGCGACCGATGGTTTCACGGAGCCAGATCTCGGTGACGGCGCCGACGCGTTCGCCGCCGGGCTCGCGCGGAACCGGGTGGTCGAGCAGCGTGTGGGGCGGCGGATGACCACGCGTGATCGCGAGGTAACGTTTGTCTATACAATCCGCCGACGACCAGAGCTTCGCCATCGCCCCCGCCGCATCGGCGTCGAGCGCGAACAGCACGACGCCCGAGGCGCCCCGATCGAGGCGGTGCACGGGAAAGACGTGCTGGCCGACCCGATCACGCACCGCTTGCAGAAGCGGCGCCTCGTCATCGGCCCACCCGCGGTGCACGACCACGCCCGAAGGCTTATCGACCGCGACGAACCGGCTATCGCGAAACAGCACGCAGGGCGACGGCGACGACATCGTCAAAGGTGCTCCCCGCATTCGTACCGCCCCCGGGCCCGCGACAACACCCACCGCCATCCAAGCCCTCGAAAGCAGCCGACGTCACCCCCCCGAACCACCGGCCGGCCGTCGCCCTTCCCTTGACACGCCGTTCGCCGGGAGGTACACCGCCCGCTCTTTTGCGGGAGTAACTCAGCGGTAGAGTGCCACCTTGCCAAGGTGGACGTCGAGAGTTCGAATCTCTTCTCCCGCTCCAGATTGCTGAGTCGAATCAACCGGTTGGCGCGTCGCGCTGGCCGGTTTTTTCGTTGAGGGCCCCGGTTTCGTCCCCCGCTTGGGACGATTCTGGTTCGCAGCGAAAACGGCCACCGCCGACGGGTCCACCGCGGGCACCGCGGTCTCAGGAAGCGCCCGAACGTTGAGCGCCTCGAGGTAGAGCCGATGGGTCTTCGAGTCGGCGTGGCCGGTGAGCGCCATGGCTTGCTGCTCGTTTACCCCGGCCAGGGCGAGGGCGGTAGCGTAGGCGCGCCTCGTGCTGTGAAAGTCGACCGGCTGCACGGTCGCGGAGCCGTTCAACAGCTCGTCTTCGCGCGGCGTGAGCGGACGGTCTGACTCCTCCCAGCCGCCGGCCTCTTGCCGAATGAGGAGGCCGAACGCCACCCGAAGCGCGCGGCGGAGACGCGGCGCGTACGACTGCTTCGCCTGCTTCTTCTCTTTACCCGCGCGGGCGCCACGACGAGCGGGGAACACAACACCCGCGCTCGGACAACGGGCAGCCCGCCACCACGCATCAAGAAACGGACGTACCATCGGCGTCACCGCGAGCGGCACGGGCACGGGACGCTTCTTGCGCGTCTTGCGCCGCACGATCGAGCAGACCTCGAAGCCCGGGGAGAAGTTGCTCCACTGCAAGCGATTCAGGTCACCCGTTCGCAAGCCGCCGATGCACCGGCCGAGCAGCACCAACAGCTTGATTTCGGGGTCGACGTGCGGGTGCGCGACGAGCTCGCCGATTTCGCCATCGGTCAGCACCGCGCGCGGCAAGCGCTCTTCGTCCATGTCCGGCACCTGCGTTCGCTTGGCCGGGTTCTCTTTGACGATGCCCTCGCCACGCGGCCTCGAACATGCGGAGGATCGTGGCCCGCATGTGGAGGATGCTCTGACGTGAATACGGCTCGCCACGAAGCCCGACGATGCGCCCGTCGACCGCTTCATTGATGGTGGACTGAATCAGCCCGCCGTGAACCTTGTCCATCGGCAGCCGGCCGATCGCCGGCTTCCACACGTGCTCGTACGTCCGGCGTTCGTTCGGCGCGCTGGGCAGCTTGCGGCGGGCACGGCCGTCGAGCCATGCCGCCGCGTAGTTGTCCGTGAGCTCCACCGCCTTCACCTCTTCGGGCTCGGGGAGGACACCGGCCGCCTGATCCTTGATGAGCTTCGCGAGCTTACGGCGCGCGGCGGTCTTGTCCGTGGTGCCGAGGTTGAACCAACGGCGCGAGCCGTCCGGCATGGTGAGCCGCGCCTTCCACGTGCCGCTGCGCATCTCGAGCGTTCCCGAACGCGGCCGGCCGCCTTTCTTCACTTGCATGAGATCGCCCCCTGTGGCGCCGTGACGATGCAGCGCAGGCCGTTCGCGTTCACGGCGTACATGCTGACTCCGTCGACGCTCGCGATGAACGCCGGCTCTTGCGCGGCCGGCGCCGCCTCCGCCCGGTGAAGGACGAAAGCGGCAGCGGCAACGATTGCGGCGATGGTGATGGCGGTGCGTTTCACGATGGCAGCTCCTCGTTCAACGCGCCGCGGAACGCTGAGACGTAAATGTCTAGCGCCTCCTCCATGCCGATGCCGAGAGAGGAGAGTTCGTCCGTTGGATCTTGGAGCGCGCCCTGGCCCTCCCAATCCTCGGAGAACATGTCCAGAATCAACTGCTCCTCGTAGTCCACTCGGCCCGTGTCTCGGTTGAGATACATTTTGGCGCGCTGAATAGCCGCCCACTGAATCGTTTGACGTGCATCAGCCATCGTTCGCCCTTTCGCTCGGCTCTTCGCCGTGCGCCTCGATCGCGCGGTTCAACGTTCCCGTGGCCGCAACCATCTTTAAGACGGCCGGCACGAGTTCGCCGCGAGCGTCGGGGTAGACGAGTGCGGTTTCGAGCACGGTCATGACGGCTGCGGTCACTTCGTCGCGGGCCATCTCGAGGTCTTCGAGAGAGAGCTCGGCGCTCATGACTCCACCCGTGCGATGGCCGCCGCAATGCTCTTGGCGCGCTCGATCTGAACGATGAGCGCGCTGCGTAGGTGCGCGAGTGTCCGAAGCCCAGCGAGCGGCGCCCCTTCGATGATCTCGTCGCGCGCCTTCTCGAGGTCGGCCTGGACGCCATCCAAGCCCGCGATAATGTTGCGGGCGTCGTTGGCGGGATGAAAGGGACCGAAGTCCAGGGCGCGCGGCTTCGTGCGGCGGCTCCGTGCCTTGCGCGCGCTCACGGCTGCACCCCGGCGTGCTTCGCATCAACGAAATCGCGCACGAACAGACGCACGGCGTCGCACCGAGTCCGCAGCCTCAGCGCCTGAGCCCAAAGCATCCGCTCGGCGGGCTCGATGCTCTCGAGCAAGAGCTCTGATTCCTCGCTGAGGATGTTCAGCATCATCGAAAGGAGGTCGTTCGCGTTCGCCTCCTTCTCGGCCCCTTCGCCAGCCAGCGCAACGATCGCCACGGTGCGAGCGTCGAGAGCGTGCGCGATCTTGGCGAGCTCCTTCTGCTCGGCCGCTTTGCGGGTGCTCATGACGCACCTCCCACCGTCTTCTTCTTCACGTCGTCCACGTCCGCGAAGCACTCCCAGCGCATCTCCCAGAGCATGCTGTGCACCTCGTGCAGATGCTCCGCCACGCTACGGTTGGTCGATTCCTCGTTGTGCTCTACGACGCCGTCGAGAGCCGCCACGGCCTCGCTCGTGACATCCGTGGCACGGACAAGCCGGTCTTTCATGAATGCGACGACCCGCTTCGCCCTTTCGTCCGGGCCGATCATTCTCGGCTTCGACAGGCTGTCCGCCTCGGCCTCCAGAAGGTCGGCCTCGTGCCGTAGCTTGGTCGCCACGGATGCGCTCGTCTCGCCCGCCGAGAGCAGCGTCGTCGCCAGCTGCCGAGCGTAAGGCCGCTCGCCGAGATCGATCGGTGCCGGTGCCGGCTCCTCGCGCTTGGCGCGGATGCGGGGCGTGTTCGATGATTTGCGTGTGGTACGCTTATTTTCAGCCTTCATGTGGGTCATCTCCATGTGTCGGTTAGGGCGTCGTCGGGTCTAGCCACCCGGCGGCGCCCGTTTGGGTTTCAATCGACCAACGTCTCGTAAGGTTTCAGTACGCCGAGTTCGCGCCCAAGAGCCTCGGGGTCGACGTGTTTGTTCACGATCGCGTTGTGGTTGGGATCGAGGATGTAGAAATCCCCGAGCTCTTGCCGCGATCGTTCTCCGCGCGTCGCCTTGAGAACCTCGCCATCGTCCGCGATCTTGCGGTTGATCCGCTGAATTAGGGCGCGTTTCGTCACCGGAACCTTACCTTTCATTGGTCCACTCCAACATGGATCGCCCGAGCGGATGAGTCAATGAGAAAGTGAGCAGATGAGCGAAGGAGCGCCGCCGGGTGCAGATTTCTTGAAGACGCACGGAGACGTGAAAAATGACTATTCCGCGCGGTGTGGGGGTGGGTTCGATGGCGGGATGAGCCCCCTCGAGCAAGATGCCCTCAGGAAGGAAGCGGCCACCCGCATGATCCGCCGCGTATGGCACAAGACCGAACCGTACGGCGCAATGGACCACGAGGCGGAGCTCATCTTTGCCGAGGCCAAGCAGCGACTGGAAGAGGCCAACGTATTGCTCGGCGGGAAACCGCTCAAAGTAAACCTGCTGGAGGGTCCGCGCCTGGAGCTGTCGGCTTGGGATCACCGCGGCAAGGAGGGTTCCGCCAAGGTTCGTCGAGATGGTACGTTTCTCCAAGAATCGAAGTCCAAGACGAAGGCGGCCGTTTGGGACGAAGAAAGCGCCACGTTCAAGCCTGAGCCCGACACCGGCTGCGCGTTTGCTATCGAGGCCGTGCTCAAGGTTCTCCTGGAAACGGCCACCGAAGATTTCCCGCGGCCCTGACCCCCTCGCCCCGGATCCTGGGCTCACGCCGCCACCGTGAACGTCTCCGTGCCCATGGGAGCGCCGGTCGGTCCGCTCACCATCTCAACCGTCGCGGCCGGCAGCTGCATGAATTCGTCGCAGGTCATCAGTTGGCCCCCGGGGCGCCCGCCCCCGCAATACAGGCACCACACCAAACAACCGAGAACGGTCGGCCGTCGGCGTCGGGCTTAACCGCTACCTTGCCGTCTGTGCAATCCCCGCCACATTGATCGCAGCCGTGCTCACGGCCACGCTGCCGAGCCAGCTCACACATCCATCGAAGCACCTCGAGTGGTGGGCATTCGGGGCGCAGCATCAGACACCATCCAAATAGAAAGTTGGATTTACGGCGTCGTGGATGCCAGCTCGACTCGAGTAGCGGCCCCACGTACCATCGGGATATCCAGCGCCGCTCCCATTCGGCTGAAACAGGGTCATGTCACCCGTCACAATGATGCCGGCCGGTACACCGGGGTAGGTGCCGCAGTGGGATCCAGCTGCCTTCCATTGACGGATGAAATTACGTACGTCATATGCGAAGTTCTGGGTGAAATCCTCAGTAAACCCCCAGCTGAGGTGCTGCTCGCCCCACGTATGCCCATCGCCCCAGAACCACGGCGTGAATCCCTGGTTTCGATACACGATAATCCAGAATCGGATCTGCCCCACCTGGTTATCCCAGTTCCAATTCGTGCCCCAGCTCGAGCTATCCTGTTGGCGGTACTGGGACAGCGTGCCGCCATTGAGCGTCCACCAATCGGTGAAGTTGTGGCCCGTGTTGTCGATGCCGTTCACCACATAGCGGAGAACCGGTGGCGTGGGCGAGAAGTAGTCGGCGAGCTGGGCCAGGAGATTGGGTGCACCGCCCGCGAGTCGCCACGTCTGGAATGCACCGATGACGCGGGAAGCGAACCCGGCATCGGCCTCGCGGAATCCGCGCAGCATTCGTCGATCGCGTCCCAGGAACGGAAGCGCCGCCGGCTGTGCGTAGCCCGGGAAGCCTTGGAGCTTGCCGAGGCGGAGGTACTCAGCCTGTGCGTCGAGCGGAACACCGATCGCGCTGTAGGTGAACTTGTAGCCGTTTTCGTTGGCAAGCCACGGCGGACTCAGCTTCTGCACGCCCTCGCGAAACGACGAGCCGACGGGATTGGGGGTGATGGTGGGGGTGGGTATGGTGGTCAATCAATTACCTCGAGATAGAAGAACGCGGCGCCGAATCATGATCTATCCCCTCACTCCCGGTGTAGTTGGCACTCAAGGAAGGGTGTTTGTCCCGGGGGGAGAATTGATGATCTCGGATCATGATCGGCTCCGTGCCGCTCGTGCCGGCCACGCCGATCCTGAATGGACAACAGGACCAGCGGGCGCCGTGCGAGGCTGTGCACGGCTCGGATCTGGAGACAAGTCCAAAACGGCATCGCCCTGCAACCGCGCCACCGGGGAATCAACGCCCCGATGGCGCAGTCCCAGCGCGAATTCGCCGGGCTCGTGTGGGAGGCATCCACACGAGTGCAAAGTGTGTGTAAACGCTCCGCAACGCGCGGCAGTCCGAACGAAGCAAACGGACGCCGCGCGCCGGACCGCGAATTCAGTCCGCCCAAGCCGATCGTAATAACTCGGGTGCAAAGTCATTGTGAACTCAGGGATAGAGAAGCCAGTAAACGATCGAATCAACAATGTACTGCTGATTCGGGGGTTGGCCCGCCGTGGCTGAATTGACCATTTGCGGATAGCTCTGCAGGGTCTGCGCAGAGATGAATGTGCACCCGCTCGTGGGCGGCGCGCTCACGAATCCGGATACGGCGGTCGCGCCGGGGCTCAAGGTGTAAACGTTTCTGACTACGGAACTAACTACCTGGGACATAAGATAAGACTCCTAATTACGCGGCCTCGGGGCCGCCCTCACCGGCGAGCAAGCGCTGATAGAGCTCCTCGCCAACCTTCTCTCCATGAAGAGAGATGAACATGTTGCGCATGCGACGAAGGGTCTTGTCCTCTTCGTCGTCGACCTCGTCCTCGCACTCGTCTCCGTCGTCGTCGTCCTTGCGCCTCTTCTCGGCGCGCATCTCGGCGGCGATCGTCTCAGCTGCATTCGCGGGGAGGCCGTGCATTCCGCCGATGAGCGAGTGCACGTGAGCAGCGCTCGGCGTGGATGTGCGGCCCGTGGTGCTCGTTGTGCGGCGCGATACCGTGCTCGGGCCAGACACGCGAACAGCATCGAGCACAGTTTGAGCGTCAAGTGTGCGGCCGCTGGCAACCATAGAAAGGAAGCGCGCGCTGGGCGTGGCGCTCGGATTGGTGCGGCGCTCGGCCTTGAGTCGTGCCGCCTCGCGAGCAACGAGCTCGCGACGTTCTTCGGGGGTGGTGACTTTGTTGATCATTGATTCATGCTCCGAAACTAATGGTGGGTTGGCCGCGCTCTGTTTGCTCTCGTTCGCGCTCGGCTCGAGCGCGCGCCTGCTCGAGTTTCTGGTTCTCGCGGTCGCGGTACTCGCGAGAGGCATCGAGACGCTGTTGAGCGGTAGGAAGATCTGCGATCCGTTGCCGCTCCGCCTGGGCCGCGGCCTCGCGTGCGTGAACGGGAGCGAGGTTTGCATGCTGTCGACGCTGCGATTCGGCGAGGGCGGCGGAGGGATCGAAATCGCGGAGGTAGAGATCGGCTGACTCGCGGGCGGTGAGGCCGGGAGGGATCGGGACAACCGGATTGGCGTTCATCGCGATAGCGAGGTCCGCATCTTCGTGCGTGGGCCATCCCTGGAGCCACGAGCCAGAGGCCGTGTGGTGAACCTTGCCGGCATCGGTGCCGCTGAGTGCGCGAATTGCTACGCAGTGCATACCGAGATCGGTCATGGGTTTCAGATCAGCCGGCTCGCCGAGCTCGGTGCCGAGTTCATTCGCGAGCTGCGTTTGCGCCTCGTTATTTTTGAGGATGGTTGCAAGCCGCAGTGTCATCTCGGCCATCTGCTGGTGAAGCTTTCGGAGCCTCGGCATTTCGGCGTCGAGCAGCTTCCGGCCCTCGAGCGCACCCGAACGAGCGGCGGCGTAGCGGCTCAATTTCTCGGCCTTGATGGCCGCGCGGTGCGCAGACTCGGCTTCGGCAACCGCAACACGAGCATCGTTGAGCTCGGCGCGGGCGTCGTCTTCCCTCTCTCGAGCGGACTTGATCTGGATCCGATTGCCGTGCTCGAGGTCGTGAATGATGCCGCCGAGCGCCGTCTGCGCGCTCGAAAAACGGGCTTGGGCGTCAGCGAGTGCCCGCCCGGTGTCTACTGAACTTTTCATACCAAGTAAGCCTTTCAAGATGGAGTATATCATATGTTCTAAAGAGTCCTGTGTGAATGACGGGTGAAATCGACCTCGTCGCCAGTGCCGGGGAGTCCGACAGAGCGGCGAGCTTCGATGTTGTAGGGATCGTCGGCGTCTGTTGCCCACGGTTCTGGCTCGCCCCAGCTATTCCGCTTCACGGCGCCGTCGTCGCGAAGCCAATTGACGAGCTTGTCGGTCAATGTGTCAATCCAAGCAAGCATTACCGCCTCCTTTGGGCGTCTCGAAAAAGTTGGATTATTTCGCCGCGGAGATTGGGGCGACCGGTCTTGGCGGCGGTGCGCATTACCAGCCACCCCGAAAAGAGCTGTGAAGGCCGCCAATGCCGCCAATTGCGAATTGTGTCTCGGCGCTGGTCCAGGTGCTGGGTTGATACCAGCCGCTCCCGCCGCCCATCGCTACACTGGCGGCGAGCACGACGGCCGCCAAGCAATCGCCGTGGCCGCGCCGGCTGCGTGGCACCTCGATCCGCTCGCTACCACCGGGCAGAAGCTCACCGCGGCATCGCGCAAGGTCGTGTCGGAGCTCCGGAGAATCAGGCAGAGACATCTCGCCGGCCGCCATCGCGTCACGAAAGGCGCGGTACTTCGCGGCTTTCGAGTCGTCCGAGTCGCCCGAAAGCCACTTTTCGACCGTGACGCTCAGTCCCTCGTCCTCGAGAATGCGGCGGAAGGTGTCGGACTGGTATTGATCGATTGTGACTCGGCGCGTCCCATAGCGAAGGCAAATCTCGTCGCGAACGCGCTGAGCCATGGCGCGGGGCTCACGATCAACCTTCCATGCGCCGCACGCGTGCACGGTCGTTTGTGAGGCGTTGCGCCCGCCGTGCCCGTTGTCGCCACCGGGGGCGTGCGAAGCGGCGGCCCAGCCAAAACAGTCGCCGGTCTCGGAGAATGCGGCGTCTAGCGCGATGTGCACCTCGGTCGGTGGTGCCCATGGGAGCGAGGCGGATCCGTAGCGCACGGCTCGGCCGATCGTCGCCTGGCCGAACCAGCCGTTCAGGATTGCGTCCTGCCAAGCGCCCTCATACTCGCGAGCGAATACGGCATCGCCCACGCGCTTGCGCTCTCGAGCGAGCCAGGCATCATCGATGTTGGGGTTGAATTGCCGCGTGGTACCGCGAACCACGAGCAGTGGTGAATCGTCGCGCCCGAAGTGGTCGCGATCCGTCTCGAAGGCGAGGCCCTCTCGGATGTAAGCGCTCGTGATGCTGATCAACCGTCGTCGCGGCGCACCGATAACCGGGGCGAGCGCCGGGCGGAGTGCCTGGTCCACCTCAACATCGGAGCCGGCCATGCCAGCCGTGGGACCCTTGGCGAGCTCGTCACGGATAGCACAAACAACGGTCGGGCCGGACACGTTGACGGCGTCGCTGGTCATCACGCGGATTTCGACGTTGCTCTTGAGCCGGATCGCGTCGCGGGTCGGCTCGCTCGCGAGGTGCCGCTTGATTTGCGACAGCGCTACGAGCCCGCGCGCGAAGCCCATGATCTCCTGGCTCTGCTCACGAAGCGGGCTGATGATCGGAATGATGCCGAGCTGACCGGGCGCCAGAGCGTCGGAGTGGCCGCCGTGAATCGCCTCGAACACCGCCAAGCGGGCGATCGTCTCGCTCTTGCCGCCGCGTCGTCCTGCAACCACGAGGAGCTCGTCGGCCCCACCGTCCGGGGCCTCGCGCTGGGCTAGCTCGCGGAAAAGGGTGCGGTCCTCGTCCGTCGTAGTGCCGTAGAGAGCCCGAATCGTGGCGCGCCAGGCCGGCGAGGAGGGACGGATCGGCAGCGTTGCCTCCCACGCGATGGGGTCGCGCGGCGTGGTCACGATGGCACCGCCTCTCGAAGATCGAGCGCCGCGAGAGTGCACGCGTACGCCGCGAGACGGTTGATGGCGTCGCACGGTGGATAGGTCTTGGCCGCCTCGAGCCACCACCCGGCCGGGGTGTCTAATCCCGCGGCGATTGCGTTGGCCTGAACGCGGCCACACCGCACGAGGACCGTGTAGTCGCGCACGAGCACGGGCGTTGCCCAGAAGCAGGTGAAGGCGAGAGCGGCGGGATTCATCATTTGCCCCCCTGCCGGCGCGCCAGCTCGGCCTGGAACGCGCGTTGACGCTCGGCGAGGTCGTCGCCAGTGGTGTCCCGATGCTCGCTCTCACGGCACGCCAGGGACCACGCCGCGAGGTCGTGCTGGCGCGCAGTCTGACTCAGCGTCGCCGAAAGTCTGAAGGCTTCGAGGTCACCGGACGCGGCACCGAGCTCGGCCGCAAACTCGGAGGCGGCATAGAGCCAGCCCGCCGAGACAAGCATCGCACCCACGCCGTGCGAGACGGCGCCAGTCTGCGCCTGGAGCTCGCCCCGGCGACGGCGCGTCCAGGCCATACGGCGGCGGTTGTGGGGGCGGAAGCGTGGGTCGCACACGAGCGCACGCGGGGCGAAGAATGAGCCCCTGGGAAGCCGTGCAAGGGCAGCGGCATCGGCCGCGGTAGTGACTCGGCCACGCACGCGGCGAATCGGTGCCGCTCCCGCCGCTGGCGCGATCGGTAGCTCTGCCGGCGGGGGCTGCTCAACCACCACGAGTGATGGCGTCGTGGCGGCCTCTGTGCCGTGTGCAGAGCGGAGGAAATCGCTCACAGCGCACCTCCGAAATCCCCAATAGTTTCGTGATGGGCTAAACCCCTAGTGGGCAAAACCACCGTGTAACCGTGCGCATCGAGCCTAATTTGGCTGCGACGTGCGCTCGGCTGCCGGCTGGGGCAGCTAATGGTTAGCGGTCGGCATGCGCACGAGTGCACGTCGAGATCGCATATCGGGCAGCGCACATAACACCGTTGGGTTACTGGCACGCGGCTTGCCGGATGGGTGCGATTTGCTTCCGGGCGGTGTGGGCAATTTTCAAAGTGAGAGACCGTGAGGCTGACCGTGCCGCACCCCACCGTAGTGTGTGAATGTGCCGCTCCAGCGTGTGGGGGCCTACTACGTAAGGCCCCACACACACAGTGGAGCACCGTGCCGGGCACTGTGCCGGGCACACTCGATCCAAGGCAAATCATGCTTGATTGTGAGTTCGCGGGCAGTGCGCAAAAATCTCCCAGTGTGCCGGGCACACTCGATCCAGCATCAAAAGCCCTGTCGAACCGTGCCGGGCACGCTGACTCGCAATAAGTCATTTGGTGGCCTCCATGAGCTCGCGGATCGTTGCCGGCACACGCTCCGGGAGCAGGGTCATGGGCTTGCTGTTGCGCGGTCCCGAGCCCACCACGACAGCGTCACCGAGTGCCGCGACCCCAGAGTCGACCCGCTCTTGTCCGATGCCAGCGGCCGCCCTGGCGGCGGCGCGCAGGTCACGGATCCCCATCCCCGGCTTTGTATGAAGGCAGCGGGCGACGATGGCGGCGTCGCTGTAGGTTCGTCGGACGGCCGACGCATCCCTCTCTTCATGCTTCACCGAAGGCTCGGGCGTGTAGTTGGTCTCGATGATGGTTTGGCTGCGCCGGTCGGTCCGGAGGTACATCCGCTTGCCGCTCGGGCCGTGCTTGTTCTTGGCGATCTCGAGTTCGATCATGTCGCTCTCGTCGGCCACGCACCGAACGCCGAGCAGGACGCGAGCCGAGTACTCGATCGCGCCGCTCCACTTGCCGGCCGCCATGGTCGGCGTCTGCTTCTCCGGATCGCTGGACGAGTATGCGCCTCTGCCCATCTCGCTCGTCGCGATGCCGATCAATTTGTACTTACTGGTCACGGCTCGGTGCGCCCTCGTGTTCAGCGTGACGCGCTGCACCTCCGAGAGTTCCCGCCCGCTGAGGAGGGCGAGTTCCGCCGCCTCGCACGTAACGGTCTGGATCGAGTCGAGCAGCAGAGCGCCACGCGTACCCGCCGCGGCGGCCCGCTCCGCCGTCGCTTTCGCTGCCGCCTCGATCGTGCCGGTGTAGAACCGGATCGGCAGGCTGCCGAAGTTCTCCACCATCGTGGCGAGCGTCGCGGGGTCTCGAATCTCGCAGTCGATCCGGTCGTAACCACAGCGCTGGGCGAGACGGGTGACGAGGTCGCTATCCTCCTCGTCCACGGCGAGGGCGCCGATCTCGATGCCGCGAAGCGCCCAGTTGTGTCCGAGCTGAGCGAGAAAGCCGGTCTTCCACCCGTCCGGCGCGCCCGCGATGTACCAGCGCGTTCCGTACACGGGACCGCCGCCGGTTAGATCATCGAGTTGCCGAATGCCGGTGGGCTCGTGAATGAGCGAGCCGTCGGTCCGCCAACGATTGAGCACGTCGACGATTGAGGTGCCGTGCTCCTGCTTGGCGTCTCCCTCAACATGTGATCGGGCCACATGTTGATCGTCATCCGCGGGCAGCTCAGTCTCGGGAACGTCCCGCGGCTCTTCCTTGCCCGCTTCGATCGCGTAGTCGAGCGTCTCCGTGATGTGCTCGTCGGGGAGCCGACACGCGCGCCCCGCCGCCATGAACGAGGAGCGGATCTCCTGCTCCGAAACGTGCCCCGTGTGGATGTAGCCGGCGACGGAGTAAATCGCCTTGTTGAGCAGGTTGTGCCGCTCGCCATCTTGAGCGGCGGCAACCGCGGCAACCTCACGCTCAAGAGCGGCGCGCACGTACGATTCCGCACGGGTGGCTTTGCCGTTTCCGGTGCGCGCGACGACGACGGGGCGGGCGCCGGCCGGCTGCCTTGGCGCCTCCGCCTTGAATGCAGCGGTCCATTTACTCAAGCTCGATCTCCGCGGGCTCGATGCAACGAACCCATTTGTAAGAGCGGCCCGAGTAGTGACGGCTGGGCGCGATCACGACTTGCCCGCGGCGGGACCGAACGTCGATCTCCTTCACGCCGGCTAGCTTCGTATTCGACGGCAGCTCAACGCCGCTCGGCCACTTGAAGAAAAGGTGAAAGCCGTTCCCGCTCGTCGCGGTCAACGTCGGCGGCAACTTCCCGAAGCGCGCCTCGAGCGGTTCGAGCAACGTCATCGGGCCGTCGATGTCGATGCAGATCAGATCGTAGCCGCCGGGCTGCGGGCCCATGCGGACGCCAAGGTTCCGTCGCGGATCTTCGATCAGTCCGAAATCAACGCGATTGAGATCGAACGGAGCGACCTCCCAACCGTCGTTGATGGGATGCTTTCCGCGGCTCTTGCCCGTGCAGGTCTTGCGCCCGCACGTGCAGCGCCCGCGGTCGTCGACTCCGTGCAGGAGATGCACGTGCAACCCGAGCCGGGCGCAGATTCGGAGCGCGTCGCGCTTGTCGGTCTGCGCGATCCATTCGAGCTTGGACCAGCTGTGATCGGTGCGCGGTTGAGCGGCTGCACGACGGGCGAGGACTACGGCGCGTTCGGCATCGGAGAGATGCGCGAACGCGAACGAGTCGAATTCGAACACCTCGGCGAGCTGATGGACGAGAGCGGGTTCGGTCATTCCTGCACCGCCCCGAGTCGGCACGCGCGAACGAGCCGCGCCGCTTCCTTCGCCTTGAGTCGCGGCGTCTGTTCGTAGAAGAACTCGGCGAACCCGAGCACCTCACGTATGGCGCGATCGTGATCGTCGGCGCACTGGTAGACGATACGGCCGAGCTCGCAGAGCACGTCCCATCGAGCGTGGAACGTGTTGGCCCACGCGCCCTCCTTGTGCCAGAGCTCCAGCACGTCGGGCCGATCTTGGAAGTGCCCGAGTATTGCCAACGCGTGCGCCGCGTAGCCGCGGTTCTGCTTGGTTCGCCGCGAGTTGTGGGATTCGCACGACGCCGCGCCCGGCGTCATCACCGAACTGGGCAACCTCGGCCGCCCCCTGTTTTTGGTAGCCGCTACCAAAAGTGCCCCGGTCATTTCGCCACCCTCCCGCGCGCCTTCAGCGCAGCTTTGACCTCGTCAAAATCGAAACGCCGAACGTCACCGCACCACACGAACGGGATCACGCCGTCCTCCGCGAGCTTGTGCGCCTTGGCTCTGCTGATGCTGAGCTGCTCTGCGAGCACCGGCGTGCTCACGAGGGAGGGTCTTACGTTGTCAGACCCCCCTGTCTTCGGCGTACCGATCCGCTCGGCCACGGCATCCGCGACGGCGTCGACCAGCTCGTTGAGCGTGAGGCCCTGCACGATGATACTCGCGGGGGCGGTCAAGCTGCCGACCTCGCGATGTAGCCGTGAGATGCCAGCACGCGCCGTGCGCGATGACCGGCGAGTCCCCGAACGTGTGCACGCTCGCCGCGCTGAGCTCGGAGCTCGCGCTCGATGCTGCGCGGATCACATTCCGCCTCGACCGCGAGTGCGCGGATCGTGGCAGCGTCTACGCCTAGATCGCCTCGGTGAGCGTGTCGTGTCTGCATGGGGAGCTCCCCATGCTTCTGACAGGACCTACTGAATTCAGCTATTACAACGCCCGGGCGGGGCGCTCTGTAACCCGCTTCACTCCCTGAACCGCGCCCGCTTCGCCTCGTTTATGGCGCGTTCCTCTTGTTCGATGATCTCGAGGGGGCTTGTTTCGTGTTTTGAGGACGAGTCGGGGATGTTGCCGGCGAGAATTGACAACATCGCGAGGTCACGGGAGCGCGGCCCGGTGACTCCCCACCACCACCGCGCGCCGCGTCTATTGTACATCACCACAAGGCGCTGCCGCGGCACGAACACGGGGAACTCGGCGAGCCAACGAACGGAGTCGACGACGGGAGCGGGGATCGCGTCTGGCGTTTTCGCTAAGTCTGTTAGGAGCCCGAGAAGCTTCGCCGCTTGCTTCTTCGCGGCGGCGTACTCCGGCCACGCCAACTCTCGCCTCAGGTGCCGCTCGTGCGCCTCAGACCATGCGATGCCACGCTCCCGAAGTACGCGGAGCACCTCCACCCGCACAGCATCGTTCAGCTGGCCCGTGCCGCCGCGGTAGGGCTTGCGCCCCGGCGATTTGGTCTCAATTTTCTTTTTGCTCGCCATGTTCGAGCCATGCGCCCGGGCGGTTACCGCCGCCGCGGGCGTTCCTATGCTAGCGCGCCGTCCAGCTCGCGCCCGATTCGCCGCCCGCGCCCGAGGTGATGACATCACCCTGACCCGCCATCCCGCCCGCGCCAGCTATGACATTATTTGTCATATTATCACCGGGTGACGAACCCCCGGGCAAATTTGCCCGAAGGTCGCTGAACCCGGGGCCGCTGCACCCCCCCCAGACACACCGCTGGCCCCATCGTCCACTTTGTCATGACTCGCCTCCTTTGCTGTTCACCAACTCATCGGCCCGGCGCACAGCCCGGCCGAGTAGCAAAGCGTCAAGATCGGCGATACTCAGCCCCGAATAGGTTTCGTCCACCCCCCGAGGGGCAAAACCTTGGTTTACTGGAGTTTCGCTCGGTTCATGTCCGGGACTGGCAACGACGGTATTAGCCGAATCACTGCCTGATTCAGCATTGGAGTCTGAATTGCCAAGGTGGACGTCGAGAGTTCGAATCTCTTCTCCCGCTCCGAAAAGCTGAGATAAATTAGCCGGTTAGCGGACCCCGCTAGCAGGCTTTTTCGTTTTGGGTACCACCTCCGGGGTGTTGGGTACCACCCGAGGTACCACCAATGGTTCGGACGAGGAGGACGTGGCTCTTCAGGCTCCGAAGAGGTCGATGACCTTCTCGATGCTCGCGAGCTGTCGCCCGCGTTTACCGTCGAGTAGTGGTCGCCCATCTTTTGGGTCCCCTTCCGGCAAATCGGTGGGCTCGTCGAGCACGAGGCGGCCGTTGTGAACGTGAGCCTTGAGCGCGTGCATCAGGCTACCCGGCGCTTTCAAGCGGAGGCTCGTGGCGGCTCCGATTCACCGAACTGGAGACCTGGCTTCATCAGCGTGGTGATGGAACGAGAGCTGATCCGCGAACGCACCCGCGCCGGTTTGGCCTCCGCCCGCCAACGCGGCGCCCGGCTCGGCCGCCCGCCGGTCACCTTCGACCTCGTCGAAGCCGTCCAGCTCCGGGGCGAAGGCCACTCCATCCGGTGGATCGCCGAGAAGATGGGGCTGAAGGTGGCCACCCTGCACCGAGCTCTCGGCGCCGTTCCAAAAACCTCGGTTTTCGCGACGGTCGACCCTTGCGATCGGCCCTTCACGGAAAGGCAGAAATCCCGGCAGTCGGTGATCGTGATCGAGCCGCTTCCAAGGGGACCCAAGGCACCGAAGACCCAGGCCCCCGAAAACCGACCTGACCAAGGGCGAGCAGCGCGTGCTCGACGTCCTTCTCGCCAGCCCCCTCGACTACAACCAGGCCCTCGCCGACGCCCTCGGCTGCACGGTCAAGAACGTCGAGTTCCACATGTCGAGCATCCTGAGGAAGACGAAGACGGCGTCGAGGATGGAGCTGATCGTGAAGATGCTCTACGGGAAGCAACGAGAGGATGACGCCGGTACCGAGGGCTCGTGAAACCGTTCGATAGCATTTCACGCTCGTCCCCAGGGCGGCTTCGGGGCTCGGTGGGTTTAGGCACGATGGTCCGTGGCTGAGGGGTGAAAATCAGTCGTCGTCATCCTCGGGGTTCGGCTGCAACAGGTAGTCGAGCACGTCGCCGATCGTCTCCTGCTTCTTCGGCGGCGGCAGGTCTCGCGATTCCGACATGATCACGAAAGCCAAGTCTTCGAGACGCGATGTCAGCGAACCCTCCCCGCTTGGGCACCGGACAGAAATCTGATCATCCTCATGAAGCTCGTCGGGTAGGACCCGACAGACCTCAGCAATCTCACACCACAGAAATTCGAATCGCTCCTTGTCCGCCCCCTCGAAGCGGCGACGATAGATCCCGTCGAGAACGTTGGCGTATCGAGCAATCACAGGTCGTTGGTGCTCAAGCCGCCTCCGCCTGAAGTGCGCACGCACTTTGCCAAGCATCATTCCGAACCGTGGCTGCTTTCGTGCCCATCAACCTTAGCAGCGGCGACCTCGGCCAAATCAGCCATTTCCGAATCATCACTCTGACGAGCCAGAGCTAGAGCTTGCGCATAGTCATGTTTGGCGGAGTCTTTTTGGCCCATTGCGAGCCGTGCGTCGCCACTCGCTAGCCATAAGGTTGCATCGGAGGGTGAACTCGCCTGTGCCTCTTCGTAGTACCGGGCCGACAGCTCCAGGCTGCCGACAGTGTAACAAACCGCGGCAGCATTTTTCGCCAGGGCCGCGATCGCCGATGCAGCACCGCGTTCACGAGCGGCTCTAAGCCCTTCTTCGAGGACACGTACTGCCTCAGCCGGATCGTTTCCGGCCAGCATGAGCGCACGCCTCAACACGACATTGAATTCACCCAGTTCAGCCATCTTTCAAGAACACCGTTACCGCGGGACCAAAGGCCCGTCGGGCGGAAGACCATTCAGGCAGCGAATGTATCGCCGCCACGCATTGTTCATGCAAATGTCGAGCATCCTCGAACAGGCGAATCACTCTCGCGAGACCATCGGCCGTCATTGTCGCGGCCGTTGCTTTGGCGAGATGGAGCGAATGAGCAGGCGCCCCTTGGTCACGTGCATCGGTTTGGACGTTTCTACGGCGGACGCCATGAGCGCACGAATGCCCGCGCGCTCGAGGTCCTTTGCGGCTGCGAGCCGGAGGAACCGATTGCGTGATGCCGAGCCTTGCAGGAGGTGCTCGGGGTCAAAAAGCTTGGTTCCGTTGTAGCCGAAGAACAGGTTTGCTCCGTGCTTGTTCGCGCCGATGGAGAAAAAACTGTCGCTCACTTTCTCCGTCGGACAGTAAGCGATGACGAAGAAGTTGTAGTTGTCGTAGACGAGCTCGTTCGCGTTCGGCAGCAGCTTGCGGACGGCCTTGCGGAGCGCGCGAATGAGCCGCTGGTTTGGCGGTGAGAATTTCGCGATGAAGCTCTCGAGCTGCTCTTCTGCGGTCATCCGTGACGCTGCGCGCATGGTCGCACAGTGCGTCGAGACCGACCAGTCGTGGAAGCCGCTCGGCGGCGAGCCGCACCACCGCCGCTCTTCCCCAGCTCTCGCGCGAGGTTCTCGGCGCGGCGGAGGTCGCGGCAAAGGATGCCGCGGAGGCTCGTCGCGACGGGGCCGAAGATTTCGGTGCGGGCGAGCGCGGCCCCGCCGCCGCGCCCGACTCTCGGAGCCTCTGGGAAACCCGGGGCGATTCAACCCGTTGCCGAGCGAGGCGAAGGGGATAGGCTCCCCGCGCGGCACCGGGCGCTCCGGGCCGAAAGGACACTGATGAATTTGCGTTGGCTTGTCGCTCTTCTTTCGTGTGCGGTGCTCTTCGGCTGCGTGCCCACGCGCCGCTACGACGCGGCGCTCGCGGATGCGAAGAAGGCCAAAGACGCCACGGCCGCGTGCGACGCTGCCGTGGCGAAACTCACGGCCGAGCTCGCCGAGGTGAAGGCCGAGCTCGAGCAAGCATCCGACCTCGCCGAGCAGCGGAACGAGAGCCTCTCGCAGGCCCAGCTCGACGAGCAGAACCTGCGCGCGAAGCTCGACGAGGCCACGGCGTTGATCGAGGAGCTCCGGTCACAGCTCGAACGGCTCGGTAAGAACGCCGGCGCGCTCGTGGCGGAGAAAGGCACGCTGGCGACGGCGCTCGCCGATGCGAAGAAACGCCTGGAGGAGCTGCGCAAAGCCCAGGCGGCCGCCGACGCGCGCGCCGCGCTCTTCCGCGACCTTGCGCTCAAGTTCCACAAGATGATCGACTCGGGCGAGCTCAAGGTGGTGTTGCGCGACGGCCGCATGGTCATTCAGCTCGCGAACGACGTGCTGTTCGACTCCGGGCAAACGACGATCAAGCCCGCGGGGCAGCAAGCGCTCGCCCAGGTCGCTACGGTGCTGAAAACCATCCCCGATCGTCACTTTCAGGTCGCGGGAGACACGGACAACGTCCCGATCGCGACCTCGCGCTTCGCGTCGAATTGGGAGCTCTCGACCGCGCGCGGCGTGGAGGTCGTTAGGTTCCTCGTCGCGCACGGTGTCGCGCCGCAAGTTCTCTCGGCGGCGGGCTACGGCGAATTCGACCCCATCGCTCCGAACGACACGCCCGCCGGGCGCGCGAAGAATCGCCGGATCGAAATCACGTTGCAGCCGAACATCGACGAACTCGTCGCCGTGCCCGGCGCGAGTTGACCTTCGCGATCCCTACTTTCCAAAAGTCGAGAGCGGCCGTTCGATCCGCTCGAGATGACGTGCTTGCGGGCCGTGCTCCAGGCGCACCAGGCGATAGACAGAGACCTTTGCGAGGCTGTTGACGAGCAGCCACGCGACGGCGTAACCCCACACGGCGAGCGCATACGTCCAACCGATCGGTGCGACGAACCAGCCGTAAACCGCGGCGAGCGTGCCCGCGACTTGCGTCGCCTCCGCGGCTACCACCAAGCGCCAATTCGGCCAGGGCGGCTGCCAGAGCGGCCCGGTATTGCGCGTGAGATAGATGGTCATGTGGCCCGCGACCAAGAGCTTGAGAAACACGACCGTGCGCACCATGTGCGGCGGAAGATGCAGCCAATCGCGCGCGAACCAGAAGATGCCGAACGACGCGACGACACCCAAGACGCCCAGCAACAGGCTCAAGGAAAGCACGCGGTGCATGTCCCAGCGAACGGGAAGCGGCGCGACCGGCGCGTTGTCGTACGCGATCATCATGATCGGAAAATCGTTGAGGATGGCGAGCAAGACGATCATGACCGCGGTCACGGGGTAAAAATCGAACACGAGAATCGAGAGGGTCATGAAGAGCAAGACTCGGATCGTCTCGGCGATGCGAAAAATCGCATAAGCAGTCATGCGCTCGAAGATGCGTCGAGCTTCCTCCACCGCGCGGGTGATGACCGAAAGACCCGATGCCGTCAGCACGAGGTCGGCCGCCGCGCGGGCCGCGTCGGTCGCCCCGCTCACGGCGATGCCGATGTCGGCTTGCTTCAGTGCGGGCGCGTCGTTCACCCCGTCGCCCGTCATGCCGACGATGTGCCCCCGTCGCTGGAGCTCGCGCACGATCGCGAACTTGTGCTCGGGGAATACCTGCGCGAAGCCCTCCGCTCGCTCGATGGCGTCGGGCATCGCGGCATGTCCGTGCTCGTCGAAGATCTCGCTCGCAACGGCGATATTCATGCCTAGATGAAGCTTCTTCGCGGTCTCTCGAGCGATCGCGACGTGATCGCCGGTCACCATCCGAACGCTGAGACCCATCCCGCGCGCCTCGTCGATGGTGGCGGGCGCGTCGTCGCGTGGCGGGTCGAAGAGCGGTAAGAGGCCCAAAAACTCCCAACCGGCGCCGCGATCTCGCGCCACGCCGAGCACGCGGTATCCGGTCGCTGCAAGTCCGTCCACGCGCGCGGAGACGTCCCGGCTCAAGGCGTCGTCCGCGCCGGCGAGCGCGAGGATCGCCTGCGGTGCTCCCTTGCTCACTTTCCACTCTTCCCCGCCTCGCCTCACCACCGCGTCCGCGCGCTTGCGCACCGGATCGAACGGCTCGAAATGAACGACCTCGAAGGCCTGGGGCACCTCGGCGCGCGAAAGGATCGCGGCGTCGATCGCATCGCCGTCGCTCGCTCTCGAACACAAGGCGGCGCATGAGACGACGTCGGCTGCGTCCTTCGCGTGGATGACGACCGCTTGCCCGAGCGTCAGCTCGTTCTTCGTGAGCGTCCCGGTCTTGTCGCTGCAGAGGATATCCATGCCGGCCATCTCCTCGATCGAGACCAGGCGCGACACGATGGCCTTCATCTTCGCGAGCCTCGACGCGCCGGCGGCCATCGTGACCGAGAGCACGGCCGGGAGCGCGACCGGTATCGCCGCGACGCTCAGAATCAGCGCGAAAAGCAGCGTCTCGATCAGCGGCGCGCGACGAAACAGCGCGACGATCAGGATGAGCGCGACGAGTGCCCCGGTGACGCCGATGAGGAAGTTCCCGATCCGCAGCACGGCTTGCTGGAAGTGCGAGCGCGTTTGAGCCGTTTGCACGAGGCGCGCCGTCTTGCCGAAGTAGGTCTCCATACCGATCGCGCTGACGACGCCGCGCATCTCTCCGGTGCGCGCGATGGAGCCGGAGTACACGAGGTCGCCGGCTCTGCGGTCCACGGGCAAGGACTCTCCGGTGAGCGCCGACTGATCCACGGTCAGGAACCCTTCGCCGAAGAGCTCGAGGTCGGCGGGCACGATGTTGCCGAGGCGCACTCGCGTGACGTCACCCGGCACGAGCTCCGAGGCGTCGATCTCGATCCAGTTGCCGTCGCGCAGGACGCGCGCACGCAGCGCGAGCCGGGCCTTGAGCGCTGCTATCGCCGTGTCGGCCTTGAACTCCTCCCAAAATCCGACGGCCGTGTTGATGAGCAACATGGAGACGATGATGACCAGCTCCTCCCAGCGCCGCGCCAGCGCCGAGAGCACCGCGGCGCCCTCGATCATCCAGGGAATCGGCCCCCACAGGAATCCGAGCAACCTGCGCGCCACGGATACACGCACCTCGCTGAGCGCGTTCGGGCCGAATTGGCTGCGCCGGCGACGCACCTCGTCGGCGGTGAGTCCGACGGGCTCCGGCCTGGCCGTCGCGACCGACTCGGCGCGCGCAGCGTCCTTTACTTGCTCGAACATGGCGGACTTTCTTCGTGTAGCCCGGCCGGTGGCGTCGGACCACGCGATGGCCGCTTGCATCAGGCGGGCCAGCGCGTGCGAATGCTTGCGGGCGCACCACGACGACGGGAGCCGCGCAGACTTTGCGTCCGCGAGCAGGCGAGCGCAATCGTGTCGCCCGGCCCGCGCTAACAGTAGTCTCGAGGCGCAGGGACGGACGTGACGAGTATCGCGCTCGTGCGCGCGCTCACTCGGTAGACCGCCGAGTCCGTGGGAAGAGTTTCGGCACTCGGCGGGACGTGGACGCGCTCGAGCGACGTGTCGACCGCGAGGGCCCATGCGAACCCCGCTTGCGGCGAAGGAAGGACGAAGGCCACCGCAGCCGAGCCCGCGTTGAACATCAGGTAGAGCGCGCGGTTTTCATCCTCGTCGATCAAGCAAGCAAGCTGCTTCACGTCCGGATCCGCCCAATCCGGCAGTGATCCGGTGGGGCCAAACCAGTGAATTTCCTCGTCGGTGTAGAACCGCTCGCGACTGAGCACCGGGTGCGCGACCCGAAAGCCGATCAGCGTGCGCACGAACTCGAAGACGTCCCCGTGCCGCCCGAGGAGCGCCCAGTCGTACCAGCTCGTGTCGTCGTCGTGGCAATAGGCGTTGTTGTTGCCTCGCTGCGTACGGCGAAATTCGTCGCCGCCGAGCAGCATCGGCGCACCGCGTGAGATCAAAAGCGTCAAAAAGAAGTTTTTGATCTGGCGCCGACGCACGGCGTCGATGGCGAAATCCGCGGTCTCACCCTCGCACCCGTAATTGTCGCTGAAGTTCGCGTCGGTGCCGTCGTGGTCGTTCTCGCCGTTCGCCTCGTTGTGCTTGGCGCGATAGCTGACGAGGTCGTTCAGCGTGAAGCCGTCATGGCACGTGACGAAGTTGATGCTTCCGTCCGGCCCCTTGCCGGACGCCCCGTACAGGTCGGAACTGCCGCAAATCCGGCTGGCGAACGCGCCGAGCATGCCGCGGTCTCCGCGCCAGAATCGCCGCACGTCGTCGCGGTACCGCCCGTTCCACTCCGCCCAGCGCCGCTCCGAAAAGCTGCCGACCTGATAAGCGCCGCCCGCATCCCAAGCTTCGGCGATGATCTTCACGTCACGCAAGATCGGATCCTCCGCGATCGATTCGAGCAGGGGCGCGTTGCGGAGCAGTTTGCCGGTGCCGTCACGGCCGAGCACCGACGCGAGATCGAAACGGAAGCCGTCGACGTGCATTTCGAGGGTCCAATGCCGGAGCGCGGTCAAGATGTGCTCACGAACCACCGGGTGGTTCGCGTTGACCGTATTCCCGGTGCCCGTGTAGTCCACGTAAAAGCGCTTGTCGCTCGCGAGCGTGTAGTAAATGACGTTGTCGAGCCCGCGAAAGCACAAGGTCGGGCCATGCTCGTTGCCCTCGGCCGTATGATTGAACACGACGTCGAGAATGAGCTCGATGCCGGCTCGATGGAGGGCTTTGACCATCTGCTTGAATTCGAGCTTTTGCTGACCGAGACCGCCCGCGGAACTGTAGGAGCCTTTGGGCGCGCAAAAGACGACGGGGTCGTAGCCCCAATAGTTGCCGAGGACGCGCCCCGTGAGGGGATTCCGTCGCGTCACCGACGTCTCGCTGAACTCCTGCACCGGCATCAGCTCCAACGCAGTGATGCCGAGCTCCTTCAAATAAGGAATCTTCTCGATGACTCCCCGGTAGGTGCCGGGATGGGTAACGCCCGACGAGGGATGAACGGTGAAGCCGCGAACGTGTGTTTCGTAAATGACGGTCTTCGACCAGGGATGCCGCAGAGGCCGGTCATCCTCCCAGTCGAAGTGCTCGTGAACGAGCACGCACTTCGGCACCGATAACCCATCGTCCGTCGCGGATGGAGCAACGTCCTCGTCCGCGGCCGGATCGTAGCCGCGCGCCGAGGGGAAATCCCAGGCCGGTCGTCGCGAAATCGCGGTGGCCATCGGATCGAGCAGGAGCCTGTTGAAGTTGAAGCGGTGTCCTTCGCGCGGCGCATAGGGGCCATCGACCCGATAGGCGTAGAGGGTGCCCTGGGGGACGCCGGCGACCCAGACGTGCCACACGTCTCCGGTGCGGTTCCGGATCGAATCGAGCTCGACGGAGCGACTCGGCAGCGGGGCTTCGGGGTCGGCGTAGAGTTCGAGCCGGACGCGCGTCGCGTTTCGACTGAAGAGCGCAAAGTTCACACCACCGCGCGTTGCGAGCGTCCCGAGCGGCCACGGGGAGCCCGCGCGGACCTCATCGACCTCGCTCGTCTCGGAGAGATAGTCGTCGAGCGCACGCGGCGGCCCGAGCGTCACGGCGCCCACTGCCCGGCGCGAACCAGGGACAAGCCCCGGCCGTGCTCGAGCTCGTTGCGGCGGCGGAGCTCCGGCAAGTGTTCCCGCAGGATCGGTGTCGTCATCGGTTCGCTCCTGGCGAGCTCATGACACCGTTCGCTCGGTGAAGCTACGGCGACGTCACCGAAACGCTGATGCCGGCGCCGTGCGCCGCCACGGGGAAAGTGACGGCTCGTCGTGGTCCCGTTCGGCGCGGTCGGCGACCCGCCCACGGTCTGTCTCGCGGCCCCGCCGAAATGGCGCCCCGCGCCGCTGCCCCGCCCCCTCGGATCGCACCCGACCGCTCAAGACGCGTTCGCGCCGGTTTCGCTGCCGGTGAGTTCCGGGAGGTAGGGGCGAAAGCTCGACTTGCCGGTGCCGCAGTCGGGACAGGCGAAGTCTTCGGGGATCGCCGCGAAGGAGGTGCCGGGGGCGACGCCCGGCGCGCCTTTGGTTTGGACGTAGACGTAGTAACAGCCGCGGCAGATGAAGCTACCCTCGCGCGGCACGACGAACGTGGGCGCTTCGTGCGCGGCATGGGCGACTTCGGGGACACTCACTTGATCGCCGACGACGACTTTGCCGTTCGTGCGTGCGACGAGATAGACGCCGAGATCTTTGTGTCCGAAGCGCTTGCGGAGCGCGCCCGGAATGTCGAGGTCGCGTTCGCCGCTGACGGGGTTCACGTTGGTGGCGCTACAACGGCCGTTGCGGCGATCGACACGAAAGACGACGTCGCCGAGAAGGATGTCGCTGCCCACCCAGTCGAACTCTTCCCACGGGCGCGCTCCCTCGATGTAGAAGTTCGCTCGAAACCGCAAGGGGTGGACGGGGACGCCCCACTCGGCTTCGAGACTCCGCACCGTCGCGAGATTGATGCACGACATCACGTTGTCGGGCTTGTCCATGAAATGCCCGCCGGGCGCGTGCACGAGCCGCGGCTCGGCCGTCAAGCGCCTCACTTGGCCCTTGAAGAAAGTCTCGACGGCCGCGCGCCCGGTGGGCGACGTGAGGTCCACCTCGAGCACGAGCTCGCGCGCCGACCTCGAGCTCGCTCCGCGCGCGCCCCGAAACACCCGGAAGACGAACGTCTCGACGTCGAGCTCGGTGTCCACTTGCGCGAGCGCTTCGTCCAACATGAGCATCAAGAACAAGCCTTTTTTGGCCCAGCGCGGCGCCTCCGGGTCGAGGGGCACGCCCGGTCGTGCGAGCGCAAAGATGCGATCGAACGGAAAAGGCTTGTTGGCCTCGAGCTCGACGCCGGGAAGCGGCTGAGCACTCAGTCCCTTGACCGGGTAGCGATAGATGCCGCGGACCATGCGCATGGGAGAAGGCTCCTTCGTTCGATCGCCCGAGATGGCCGGCCGTGAAATGGTGCGAATCGCCGGCGTCGCGCGCTCCTTGGCTCGCCGGAGCCCCGGAGCGCGGCCGCCCCGCAGGGACGGAGCGCGCCTGCGCGGCGGCTCGTCGAGCATGAGCTCGGAAATCAAGTCCGGAATGGCGTCGAGGGCGTCGTCCACGGCGTCCGAAAGACGCAAGATGCCTTGCTCGATCTGCTTCGGGCGCAAGCCCGCGTAGCCGAGCAGCACCCCGCGCGTACCGAGCGTCGTCGGCACGAGTTCCCGCGCCCCGGCCGACGCGAGCGAGTAGATGCCGACGCGCTGCATACGGCCGAGCTGCTCGAGCCGACTCGCTTCGGGCACCCCGGCCGGCAAGCGCCAGAAGACGTGGAGCCCGGCTGCTTCGCCGCTCGTGTCGACGCTGCCGAAGTTTCGGCGGAGCGCGGCGAGCAACGCGTCGCGACTCTCGCGATACTGCGCGCGACAACGCGTGACGTGCGCCGCATAGCTCCCGGTGCGCAAGAGCTCGCCGAGCACGGCTTGCTCGAGCCACGCGTTACCCCCGTTCAGATGCGCCTTCGCGGCGCGCAGCGCGTCGATGAGCGCAGGCGGAACGACCGCGAAGCCGAGTCGGAGCCCCGCGCCGAGCGTCGTCGAAAAGGTGCCCAGGTATAGCGTGCAGTCGGGCGCCATGCCCGCAATCGCTTGAAGTGGAGAGCCCTCGTGTTGAAATTCGGACGCGTAGTCGTCCTCCACGATGTACGCGCCCGCTCGCATCGCCCACTCGACGAGCGCCTGACGGCGTCCGGGCGACAGCGTGTAGCCCGTCGGAAACTGGTGCGCGGGCGTGACGTACACGAGCGCCACCTCGCGCTCCGGCAGCTTCTCGACGACGAGGCCGTCCTCGTCGACGGCGACGCCTTCGAGGCGCGCGCCGGCCGAAGCGAGCGCATGAGCGGCGTTCGCGTAACACGGATCTTCGACGACCACCGTGCTGTCGGCGGGCGCGAAGAGACGCGCGACGAGACTGAGCCCTTCTTGGATGCCCGTGAGAATGAGCACCTGCGCCGGGTCGGCGACGATGCCGCGACTCACCGAAAGATGAGCGGCGATCGCGACGCGCAGGGTCTCGAGGCCACCGGGATCGCCGTAGTCCGCAAGCCGCGAGCTCGCACCGTAGGCGAGGCAACCCTGCAACAGGCGCCGCCACGTCTTCAGTGGAAAGAGCTCGGCGTTCGGCCGGGACGGAACGAAATCGTACAGGAGCTCGCTCCGATTCGGCGCGAAGCGCACGGAGGGGGCGAGCGGCGTCTCGGGCAAGGGCGGGTGACGCGAGCGCGGCATGCTCTCGGCAATCGGTGCGAGCGCAAGCTGCGGCGTGGTCGCCCGCGTGACGCTCGCCGCGTAAAACCCAGAAGCGTGACGCGACTCGACGACGCCTTCCATCGTGAGGATCTCGTACGCTCGCACGACGGTGTTGCGCGCGACGCCGAGTTGATCGGCGAGCGCGCGCGACGACGGCAGGCGCGCCCCGCGCGGGATGCGCCCGGCGCTCAACGCCTCGCGCAACCGGGCCGCCAATTGATCGGCGAGCGGTTGCGCGAGGGTACGATCGAGGTCGAGCGGGATCCGCATCTCAGGCGAGCTCAGGCTGCGACGGCGCGCGCTTCGGCAGCGTTTCGGGCGCAGCGAGCCGCGCCGGCTTCGCTCGCTAGTTCGCGCTCACCTTCGACTGGTCGGCCTTGACGTAGGGGCTCCACGGCTCCGGCGTGATGGGATCGCTGTGGTAGACGATCTTGAACTGGCCGTCCGCGCGCACTTCGCCGATCATCACGGGCTTGCTGATGTGATGATTGGGATTCATCACCGCCTTGTAGCCTGCGGGCGACATCACCGTTTGACCGATCATTGCGGTCTTGATGGCTTCGACGTCGGGGCTCCCAGCCTTCGTCACCGCCTGACTCCACATGTTGAAAAGCAGGTACGCGGACTCCATGGGATCGTTCGTGACCGCTTTGTCGTCCTTGATGTAGGCGTGCCACTTGTCGATGAAAATCTTGTTCTCGGGTGTATCGACGGATTCGAAGTAACTCCAGCCGGCGAGATGACCGACGAGCGGCTTCGTATCGACGCCTTTGAGCTCCTCCTCGCCCACGGAAAATGCGATGACCGGGATCTCCGTAGCGCGGACGGCTTGATTGCCGAGCTCTTTGTAAAACGGCACGTTGGCGTCGCCGTTGATGGTCGAAATCACCGCGGTGTGCTTCCCCGCCGTCCCGAAGCGTTTGATGGCGGCGACCTCGGTCTGCCAATCGGAGAAGCCGAACGGCGTGTAGTTCTCGCGAATGTCCTCGTCGGCGACGCCCTTCGACTTCAAGAAACCACGAATGATGAGGTTACTCGTGCGCGGGTAGACGTAGTCCGTACCTTCGAGCACGAAGCGCTTGACGCCCCCGCCCTTTTCGCTCATCAGGTATTCGACGGCGGGGATGGCCTTGTTCTGCGGCACGGAACCGCCGTAAAAGATGTTCTTCGACTGCTCCTCGCCCTCGTACTCGAGCGGATAGAACAAGAGCCCGTTGAGCTCCTCGAACACCGGCAGCACGGACTTGCGCGAGACGGAAGTCCAGCAGCCGAAGACGGCCGACACCTTTTCGCGCGTCAACAAGTCGCGTGCTTTCTCCGCGAAGAGCGGCCAGTTCGAGGCCGGGTCGACCACGACCGGCTCGATCTTCCGACCGAGCAAGCCACCCTTGTCGTTGAGCTCCTTCACCTGCATCAACATGAAGTCCTTGAGGATGGTCTCACTGATGGCCATCGTGCCCGAGGGCGAGTGCAAAATGCCGATCTTGATGGGGGGCGCCTCGGCGGCGGCGGCGGGCTCGGTCTTGGTGTCGGTCTTGGTCTCGGTCGGTGTCGGACTCGGGCTCGACCGCTCGCAGCCGAAGGTCGCCAATCCGTTTCCTAGGGCCAAGACCGCGAGAGAGTTGGCAGCGAGACCGATGCATCGACGGCGTGACAGGTTCATCGTGGCTTCCTTTGGTTCTGGGGACACACCGGTCCCGACGCATTGTTGAGCACGAACGCGGAGACGAACGCGCAGCCGTGGCACCGCGCCCTCCTGGCGCGACGCCGGCTCATCGTCTGTTCGATACCGTAACGAGCGCGCGCCGAACCGCCGAGAGCCACCTCTCGAATATTTGATGGTGCCAGCGTCCTAGCTTTTCTCGATCGTTTCACCCCGCGGTCGAGGGACGTCTTGCCCCACCCAGGTGAGCGTGCGGCGTTCGGCGCTGGCGCGCCGCGTTAGCGCCATCACTGCTAGACTCCCGGATCGCCCACATGACGGACCCGCGCGATGACGCGCCTGACGACGCTTCGCGCCCCTCGGCGCCGCCGAGCCCGGCACGGCCGAACGCGTCGGCACGCCGCGCGGTCTCGGCGGCGCCGCCGAGCGACCTTTGGGCCGGGCGGATCCACGTGCACGGCGAGGTCGGCAGCGGCGCGATGGCCGAGGTGCTCCGCGGCTACGACACGAAGCTACGGCGCGACGTCGCGCTGAAGGTCACGAAACATTCCCGCAAGGACATGCCGCGCGCCCAGCTCGCTCGCTTCGCCGAGGAAGCGCAGATCATGGCGCAGCTCGAGCACCCGAACGTGGTGCCGGTGCACGACCTCGGCACGTCGCCGGACGGGCGCGCTTATTTCTCGATGAAGCTCATTCCGGGGCGCTCGCTCGAGACGATCCTCGAGCAGCGTCGCGCGAACGATCCGGTGACGCTCGAGCAGTTCGGGTTGCGCCGGCTGCTCGACGTTTTCCTGCAGGTTTGCCAGGCAATCGACTATGCCCACGCGCGCGGCGTCATTCACCGCGATCTCAAGCCGGCCAACATCATGGTCGGCTACTTCGGCGAAGTCTTGGTCATGGACTGGGGCGTCGCCAAGCTGATCGAGCCTTCCGGCGCGCACGCCGACGCCGTCACGACCGGCGCCGACGACGGCAGCATCCCGGACGTCGAGGCCGGCGACAGGATCTCCGTCGCGCCGCGACCCGGCGTCACCTCCGTGCGCACCGCGGCGAAGGCGTGGCAGACGCAGGACGGCACCGTCATCGGCACGCCCGAATACATGTCGCCGGAACAGGCGGCGGGCCGCCCCGTCGACGGCCGCGCGGACATCTACGCGCTCGGCGTCATGCTCTACGAAATCCTGTGCGGGCAGGTTCCCTTCGAGGACGACGACCCGCTCGTCACGCTCAAGCGCGTGCTCGGCGAAGTCCCGCTCCCGCCGAGCGAAATCCAACCCTCGACTCCGGCGGCGCTCGAAGCGTTGACGCTGCGACTGCTCGTCAAGGACCCCGCCGAGCGCACGCTCACCATTCCGCAAATCCGCGCGTACGTTCAGAGCTACATCGACGGCGTCGCGCGCGAATACCAGCGCGAGTCGTTGCTCGGCACGGTGCTGACGGCGAGCGGCGCGCTCGTGCTCTTCGCCTTCGTCGTCTGGTACCTCACCGGACAATCGATCGCGAACGTGCTCACGCTCGGGCCTCCCGCCATCGTCAACGCGGTCGGCTGGTTTCTTTTCGTGCTCGCGCTCGGCTACCCGCTCTGGGCGCAGGCCACGCTCCTTCGCCTCGCGAGAAAGCCGACCGATCCGTTCAAAGCGCCCTCGAACGACGAGCTCTTCGCTTCGGGTTTTCTGGCGCACCGCACGTTCGCGGCTGCGCTCGCCCCGCTATTTCAGCTGGTGTTCATCATCGAGCTCGTGGCGCTCGCCATCGTGCACACGGGGGAAAGCCAGGTCGGCTCGGCGGAGCTCGTGCGCAACATTTCGCTCCAAATGCGCGCCGAATGGTCGGAAGCGCTGATCGTGATTCTGGTGTTTCAGTTCGCGTACCTGTTTCTCCTGACCACGGAAGTGCGCTTCGCGCGCCGCATCGATCGCTACGAGCTCATCGCGGTACGCCCGCGCTGGGAGTCGGTGTGGCCGTTTTTCCTGCTGCTCGTGCTGCTCGCCACCGTGATCACGCTCGAGGTGCTCGACTGGGCGCTCGGGCGACCGCACGTCCACCTCTCGACGTGGCTCCGCGAGGAGCTCGGCGCGAAATCGCTCGACCTCGTCGAGATCGCGAAGACGCTCGTTTTCCAGGGGACGTTCCTCTTGGCGCTCTCGGTCGCCACCCTGCTCGCGGCGTTCTCTTTCTCCGAGATCCTCGCGGCCCTGCGCGCGCCGAGCGAGCCCGCCGACGAAGCCTCGGTGGCGACGCGCGGCCGCTACTTCTTGCGCTCGCTCGCGACCTTCCGCGCCGCGCGCGCCATCTGGCTCTACGGCGGCGCCATGATCGGCAGCCTCACGGCGATTCGGATGCTCGCTCAGACGGGTACGCTCCCGTTCCTGGCGCGTATCCTCTACATTCTCGGGCCTTCGCTCGTCGGCTTCGTCGGCTATTCGGTGCTGCGCCGCCGCACGAAGCGCTACCTCGACGCCGAGCCGGTGCTGAAGCGCATGCTGCGTGACCGCGTGGGTCAGGCGCGGGAAGCCCAGCGGCTGGCGAATCGGATGGCGCTCGAAAACGTTTCCTGGAGCACGCGCTGGGCTCAACTCGCCGCTCCCGTGCTCGGGCTCGTCGGCTACCTGCTCTGGAACTGGAGCGGCCTGCGGCACGGCTCGACGCGCGAGCTCCCACTGCCGCTCACCACCAAGGATTGGCTCTTGCTCTTGCCGTACGTACTCCTCTTCCCCGTGCTCTTGTCGCGCGACGCCGTGCAATTGCGGCGCTTGCGACGGCTCACCGCGACGCGCCCGCCGTCCTCGACCTGAGCGCGCAGTCGTCCCACGCCGGCGACCGAGCGATTTCTGGGTCGACCCGGTCGCGAAACGGAAACAGAAGCGCGCATCGGGTGCGCGGTTCTTCGTGGCTTCAAGGATTACTCATGCGCCCCTGCGCCTTCCTGGCTACTGTATTGTGCTCGGAGGCGCGACGCGCCGGAAGCGAGGTCATGGGGCGTGGAAACGGACATTCTGCTCAGGCGGCGACAGAACTTCGTGCTCTGGAGTCCGCGCGCGCAATCGCAAGCGCCCGCGTTGATCATCGGGACGCTGGTACCCGGGAACCCGCCGTCCGTCGCCAACGTGCAGCGCTTCGCGCTTTCGGCCGCGGCGGGGGTTGCGACCGGGCTCTGGCAAATCGCGGCCGAAGACTGCGAGCTCGAGGACGGCGCGCTCTACCACTATTGGCTCGAGGTCGACGACAGCCGTTCCGGCACGAACCCGCCCGCACGGGTGGCCGTCACGGATCCCTTCGCACGCTCCGTCGATTGGCGCGTGTTCCCCCCGAATGCGAGCGATCTCACGCAGCCCGCGGCGGTGGTTCGCTACGCGGGGGCCGGGCTCCTCGACGAGTCCGATCCGGGCGGTGAGGACGGCGAGTTCGAGGGAGTCGACGCACCCGAGACGTACGCGCCGAACAATCAGCTCGTGATCTACGAGCTCCCGACGGCGTGGACGCTGAGCCGCGCCTTCAGCGCGCCCGAACGGGCCGCGGCCACGTTCGGTGACGCGGCCGCACTCGCGGACGAGCGCCTCGGCGGCGTGAACTTCGCCGAGCTCGAGGTCCTGAGCGTCGGGCGAGCGTACCTCGAAGAGCTCGGAGTCAACGCGGTCGAGATTTTGCCGCCCGCCGACAGCTTCTACAACCGCGAGTGGGGCTACGGCACGTCGCACTACCTCGCTCCGGATTACGAGCTCGGCTACCCGGAAGGCAACGCGTCACCGACACCGAACCGCGATCTGACGACGCTGGTGAGCGCGCTGCATCGCAAAAACATCCGACTCTTCCTCGACGTGGTGATGGCCTTCGGCCAGAAGGAACCCTACGAGCACATCGATTACGACGACTTCCACATCGACACCCCGGATCCCAAAAACCCGCCGAACGACGAGGACGCCTACACCTCGGGTCGCGACGGCGACGGTCACAAGGAGCTCCGCAACGGTTTCGGCAGCACGCTCTTTCGTTACATCAAACGCGTCAATACCTACGATCCGGTGTCGGGCGTCGTTCAGGATCTGTCGCCCGCGTCTCAATACATGCTCGTTTACCTCACGCGCTGGATGCAGGATTTTCGGGTCGACGGCTTGCGGCTCGACAGCGTCGAAAACGTGGCCAATTGGGACTTCGTCCAGGCGTTCCGGGAGCGCGGGCGGGAGCTCTTCGCCGAACGCTTCGCGGCGGGGGTGAGCGACGACACGAAGCTTGCGCGCTTTCTGGTCGTCGGTGAAGAGCTCTCGCTGCCCTTCGGGCTCATCCGAGGCGGACGCTTGGACGGCCTGTGGAACGACGACTTCCAAGCGCGCATTCGTGGGGCCGTGCTCGGTGAATCCGTCGGCGGCGACAATTTCGAGTGGACCGTTCGCAAGGCCATCAATTGTTTGAGCGCGGACGGCTTCAGCGACGGTGCGCAGGTCATCAACTACGTCACGAAGCACGACGTCGAGGGTTTTCGGCACGAACGGCTCTTCACCATGCTGCGCGACTTCCCGCGCGACCAAATCGAAAAGCGCATCAAGCTCGCTTTCACCTGCCTGCTCACGGCGGTCGGCATCCCCATGTTTCTCGCCGGTGAAGAGTTCGGCGACGAGCACGACTTCTTCGATCGCGACGGCAACGTGAGTCAAGACGGCGGCAAACAGGTCGACCCGGTCAACTTCTCGCGTTTGACGGCCGACGCCAAGGACGACGGCTCTCGCGACGAATACTACGCGGAGACTCGGCGCAACATCCTCGCGTACGTGAAGCCGCTGATTCGCCTGCGTACGACCGAGGCGGCCCTCGGCGTCAACGACACCGCCTTCATCTGGACGGATTTCGGCGACAACAAGCGCGTTCTCGTCTGGCAGCGAGGCAACGCCACGCAGCGCCCCATCATCGTCGTCGCCAACTTCTCCGACTTCTTCTCCGCGCCCGGCGCCGACTACCGCATCCCGACGTGGCCCGCGACCCCGCCCGGCAAGAGCTGGATCGACCTCTCGCAAAACAACCGCCCGGTCGACCCCGCGTTCGTCGGCCGCGAAGCCATCTTTCCCTGGGAAGCGAAGGTGTACACGACCGTGGACGTCTGAGCGCCGCGCTCGCGAGGCGAAGGCCGCGGGCCGAGCGCGCTCGGCGACGAGCGTCGCCGAAAATCCGCGTCACAATCAACGCATGACTCGCACCGACGCCCCGCTCGAACAGGCGACCGCCGACGCACCGCCCGCCCTGCCCTTCCGCGTCCGAGCCTGGTCGCTCGATCCGAGCGCCGCGGTGCCGTCCGAGCTCACCGGGCGAAAGCTGCTCTTCATCGTGCTCGGCCTCACGGCGAGTTGGCTCACGTTGCTCGCCGGTGCGCTGCTAGGCTCGGTATTTTTGATCGCGTACGTGGTCGACAGGGTGTGTTACTAGCCCACGTCGCAGTTGCACACGTCGTTGGCGAAGCACGGGTCCATCTGATCGAAGTACGCGTCTTGCGTGTAACCGCACGCGTGGTGACCCTCCCAGGAGCAGCAGCCGCCGGGGTTCGAGGGCGCGGGACACTTGTTTTGCGACCAGGTGCCGCCTTTGCCCACGCAGGTTGCCTGTTGCGACTCGAGCTCCGCGGCGGTCCCCGTGTAGTCGGTGCAGGATTGATTGACCGCGCGAAGATCGCACGCTCCTGAGCTCTCGTCTGCGCTCGTCGAAGCATCCGCGCCGGGTGCGTCCGTGGCCGGCGTCGCATTCTCGACCAGGACGCCGTTCTCGTTCGAGACGTCGGTCGCGCATTGCCGGATCGCGAGCGTGCTCGGTTGCTCGGCGCCGGTCTCGGTCTTGCAAACGCAGTTCAGCGTCGCATCCTCGACCGCGCAGCTGTCGCACGTCTCCGCGTAGCTTCCGTCCGGCAAGCCGCCGCTCCAATCGCACGTGCTCGTATCGAAGGGCTTGGCCGAGCTCGCATCACTCGCGCTCGCGCCCGCGCAACCCACCGCGGCGAGACCCATCACCACCACCAACCGACCGACAACCCTGCTCGTGAAGCGAATCATTCGTCCTTACCTTCCGTGTGTTGGCGAGGCTCACTGCAGCCCCCGTGCCAGCGACGCGCTTTCGCCGAACGCGGCCTGATTTAGCGGGGATCAGGCGTGCCAGGGCGCTCGGCGTGCAAGAACGTGCAACGGGCTACGAGCGACCGGTGCAACGGCGTGCACGGCCGGCGGCCGCGGAACGAAGGGGTGCGGGCTCAGCGCGCCGAGCCGCCGCCGAAACCCGTGCAACCGAACCCACACTCCCCCTCCACACAACTGACACCGCAGTCTTCACCCCCGAGGACACAGGGGCAGATCGGCGGACTCACGTTCTGTCCGGCGCAAAGACTCTGGAAAGCCGCTTGATGCACGGCGCACGTCGCCTGGTTCACGACGACACCGCCGCAGCATCCGAGCGCGCTCCCGCAATCGGCCGCGGTCGCCGGCACGGTCACGTAGATGCACTGGGTGCAGTCGGCGTCGATGGCGCAGCTTCGTTCGTCGCCCGTGGCTCCGCCCGACGCCATGCCCGGCGCCCCGCCGCTCGCATCGGTGCCGCCGGTCGCCGTTCCTGCAGCCGCCGTGCTGCTCGAAGACGGATCCGAACGCGATGATCGGCCGCCGCATCCAAACAAAGCGACGACCGCGGCTAGCACGAGGATGAGAGCGCCCGTTCGTGCGTGCTTGGAGCCGAATTCGGTCGCCTGCATCGGTCGGATCCGCCCTGGACGCGGGCCACGGGCCTCGGTTATGAGTAGTACCATGCGAGGATATGGTGCGCGGTGGAGGTGGGGAGCGCTCGGAGCGTCGGGGCTCCTCGCGTGTGGAAGCGGGGGTCGGCCCTCGAGCGACTCGGGAGGCGGCGGCGGACACGCAGGCTCGCTGATCGGCCAAGCGGGGTCGACGAGCGGGAGCGGCGGCGCGCCGGCAGGCGGAGGGAGTGCGGGTCACCCGACGTCGGCGGGCAGCGCCGGCCAGGGCGAAATCGCCGCCGGCGGTCACGGCGGAGCCGATCACGGCGGCGCCGGTGGCGTGAGTGGTGTCGGGGCGGGCGGGCTCGGCGTCGGTGGAACCCCTGCAACCGGCGCGGGCGGCGACGCCGCAGCGGACAATGCGGGGTCGCCGAGCGGCGACGTCGAGCGCGTCGCCCTGCCCGACGGCAGTCGTGAACGAGCCGGTGTGTTGAATCTCGTCGACGCCGACGCGGCCACCGAGCTCGCCGGGTACATGGCCCAAGATCCGCACGGACTACAAACGTGTCTGAATCTGTTTTTGAAGTATTACGTCGAGCAATACGACTTCGTTTACTTCATCAGCGATCACGATCTCCAAACCTCGCTCGCCGGGCTCTTCATTTCCATCACCGAGCCGGGCATCGTCGGCATCGGCCTCGACTACGACTACGAGGCCACGGGCTACACGACGAACGGGCGGATTCGCGGCGTCGCCGGCATCAACTACCGCCCGAACTACTTCCCTCCGTTCGGGCACGAGATGGTTCATTATTGGGCAAACCACCTGAGCTCCGATTTCGGTTTCGGCGTGGGCTTGAACGAGAACGACGGGCCGCACTGGGGTTATGCGACGTTCGCCGGCGTGCTCGGCGGCCTCGACGGCGACACGTTGCGTTGCGAGACGCCGGCCGGCGCCATGCCGCCGGATTGCACGCCGGAGTCGAGCGGGCGCGTCCGCTACCGGGTCGAACCGTTCAGCCCTTCCGGCTACACCGTGCACGACTTCGCGCCGCTCGAGCTCTACCTCATGGGGCTTTTGCCCGCCTCCGAGCTGCCGGCGACGTTCTCCGTGCTCGAACAAGGGACGATTCTCGACGGCTCGTCGGATTCGACCACGAACACGGTCGGCGTCGAAGCGGACGGCATCAAGACGTTTCCCGCGTCGGACATCATCGCCAAGCACGGACAGGTGGTCGAGCTCGCGGGCGACGAGGCGACGTTCAGCGCGGCGTTCGTCGTCGTCTCCGCGACGCCCGTCTCGGACGCGGTCCTCGACGACATCGGCAGCATGGTCGCGGTGTACGGCGGTCAGGCGCCCGATCCGAACCAGCAATCGCTCGGGACCGTCAGCGGGGGCCACGTGAGTGTCGACACGCGGCTCGGTCCTCGCCGGGCCGTGAGCGACGCCGCCCCCGGGTTGAGAGTACCGTCACAATGCGACCTCTTGGCGCAGGACTGCGGAGACGGCCGCGGTTGCTTCTTTCGCGACTACGTCCCGACGTGCGGCGTGAGCCGCGGCGCCGAGCGTGACGACTCTTGCGCGGTCGACACCGATTGTGCCGCCGGCCTCGCGTGCATACCGAGCGGGACGACTGGCATGTTCGCGTGTGAACCTTATTGCACGACCGCCGGCAATAACTCGGAGTCTTGCGACGCGCAATGCACCGTGTACCATGCTCTCGTGACGCAGGATAACGTGGTGGTCGCGGACGTCTGCCAACCGCCGTAAGGCCATCCGAAAGCCTGCGTCCAAGGCCGCGCGCGGACCATCGAGCGCCCGAGCGCGGTGACGCCCGTCCTGGGCGGTCTCGCGGTGCCGCGTCGTGGCAAATTGCCGCGCGCGCGGCGGATTGCCACGGCGTCGTGAGGGGGGAAGATCCCCGATCACGCTGCGGCGATCGCACGGAACCACACGACATCGGCTCCCAGCTGCGCCGGCACGAGCGAGGGCTCGAGCGGGTGGTCGGCGGGCCTGGATGTTGCGTAATCGATGAGGCCCAAACCGGACTACGTGTGTGGAAGGGTAGGAGTCGATCATGGATGCTCTCGCTTCATCGGATGCCGCCGACGCCCCGCAGCGCAAAAGAGTGCTGGTCGTCGACGACGAACCGCAGGTGCTTCTCGCGATGGAAGACGTGCTCGGCGAAGACTACGACGTACTCAAGGCAAACTCGGCCGCACAGGTCTTCGACCTCCTGAAGTCCGAGTCCGACGTTGCCGTCGTGATTTCGGATCAGCGCATGCCGGACATGAACGGCGACGAGCTGCTCGGCAGGCTCAACGGTGCGTGCGACGCGACCCGCATGATGATGACCGGGTATGCCGACTTGCACGCGGTCATTCGCGCCGTGAACAGGGGCAGGATCTTTGCTTATGTCACGAAGCCGTGGGAGCGCGACGATCTGCGTGCGGCGGTGCGGAAGTGTGCCGAGCAGTTCGATCTGCAGCGAACGCTCGAGCGCGAACGACAACACCTTCACGACCTCATGAACAGCATTCCCGATGCCATCTACTTCAAAGATCGCGATCTACGTTTGACGCGGGTAAACCACGCGTTCGCCGCGCGCGCCCATCTCGAGAGCACCGACGCCGCGCTCGGCAAACGGCTGAGCGAGCTCGCGGGCGGGAACATCGTGGACGCGGTGACGCCCGAGCGCGCCGAGCGAGCCGTGTTGCTCGAGCGGCGACCGATCGCCGATGTCACGGGCGAGGTCGAGACCGAGGAAGGACGCCGCTTCTACTCGACGACGGTCGCCCCGGTGGTCGCGCGTGGGGGTTCGGTGCTCGGGCTCGTGGCGGTGTCGCGCGACGTGACCGCGCGCGAACGGACCGAGCGCGCGCTCAGGCGCCTGACTCAGATCCGCACGGTCCTCGGCGGCGTCAACGCCGCGATCGTCCAGGCCGAGACTCGAGAAGAGCTCTTCAGGGAGTGCTGCCGTATCGCCGTCGAGGAGGGCGAGTTGCTCGGCGCCGCGGTGCTCTTGCGAACCGACGACGAACGGCTCGCCGCGGCGGCGTGCCACCGGGACTCCGCCGCGTTTTCGGAGCGCGTTCTCGCGGCGTTGCGCTCCGGGGACGCGACCGATCCGTGGTCGCCGCTCGGGGCGCTCGCGGACGGACGCCGAACGGTGGTACGCGTCCCGTCCGGCGAGGCGAAGAGTGTCCTCGGCGCCGAGGGCGTTCAGCTCGGGCCGTGCGTTGCGCTCGGGATGTTCCCGCTCTGCTTCCATGAGGAGCTCATGGGGATCTTGACGCTCGCCTCCGAGCAGGAGGACCTCTTCGATGGCGAAGAAGGGCGCCTACTGCGCGACCTGGCCCACAACATCGCGTTCGCCATCGACCACTTCGACAAGGACGAACGGCTCAAGTTCCTCGCGTGCTACGACGACTTGACGGGGCTGCCGCGGAGGGAGCTTCTGCTCGACAGGGTGGGACAGCTTCTCGCCGGTCGCGCGAGCGTCGTCGAGCGCATCGCGCTCGTCATCGTCGACGTGACCCGCTTCCGGCACGTCAACGATACGCTCGGGCGCGGCGCGGGCGACGAGCTCCTGAGGCAGCTCGCGAGGCGCTTGGCCGGGCTCTTGGACCGCGGCGACACCTTGGCGCGCTTCGACGGCAACTCCTTCGCGCTCGTCATGGCGTCGAACGAGGGGGAACTGACGACGTGGATGGAGCGCGAGCTTTTCCCGTCGCTCGGCGCGCCGTTCATGGTGCGCGGCACGGAGCTCCGCATCACCGTGCGCGCCGGCGTCGCCATCTTCCCGTCCGACGGCGAGACCGGGGAGGAGTTACTGCGCAACGCGGAGGCCGCCTTGGCCAACGCCCGGGCGCGCGGCCAGCGCTCGTTGTTCTACGCGCCGAGCATGAACGCGCGAGTGAGCGAGAAGTTGAACCTTGCGACACGCCTACGACGCGCGCTCGAAGAAGAGCAGTTCTTGTTGCACTATCAGCCGGAGATCGACCTTCGCTCGGGCGCTCTCGTCGCGGTGGAAGCACTCATCCGTTGGGAAGATCCGGAGCGCGGGCTCGTGTCTCCGGGCGACTTCATCCCGGTTCTCGAAGAGACGGGCCTCATCGTCGACGTCGGTCAATGGGTGCTTCGCACCGCCGCCGCTCAATTCGCCTCGTGGAAGCGGGCGCGGCTCTGCCCGCCGCCCATTGCCATCAACGTGTCGGCGTTGCAGCTCGCCGAGCGGGGATTCGTGAGGTCCGTGGAGGACGTCTTCGGTCGCTACCCGCTCGCGCGCGGAGGACTCGACCTCGAGATCACCGAAAGCGTCTTCTTGTACGATCTCGCGAACAGCATCGAGAAGCTCAAGGCCATTCGTGCGCTCGGCGTGCGGATCGCCATCGACGATTTCGGCACGGGCTACTCGTCGCTCGGCTACCTGAATCGGCTGCCGGTCGATGCGCTCAAAATCGACCAGTCGTTCGTTCGGCGCATGGCCGACGACCCGCAAGACATGTCGATCGTGACCACGTTGATCTCCCTCGCCCACGCGCTCAATCTCAAGATCGTCGCCGAGGGTGTGGAGACGGAGGAGCAAGCGCTGCTCCTCAAGCTCCTGAAATGCGACCTCATCCAGGGTTATTGGGTCGGAAGGCCACGCTCCGCCGGAGACATCACGGCGCTCTTCGCTCGGGAGTCACCGAGCCAAGAAAGCGCCGACGCGACCGACCACGCCGAAACCGAGTGAATTTTGCGGGCAACACCCCGAGCGGGCTCCGAAATCAGCCCGCGTCGAGCACAGCGCGGACTTTGCGACTCAAGCTCTCGGGCGTGAGCGGTTTTTGGAGATACGCGACCCCCGCCTCCACGGCGCCGTGGCGCAGGAGAGCCTCGTCGGGGTAGCCGGACATGTAGAGCACCTTGGTGCCGGGGCGGGCACTCACCAGGCGCCGCGCGAGCTCGGGGCCGCTCAGCTGCGGCATCACCACGTCGGTGAGAAGCAGGTGGATTTGGCCGGGGTGGTTCTCGCAATGCAGGAGGGCCTCGCCGGCGCTCCGCGCCTCGATCACGTGGTAGCCGCGCTTGCGCAGAATGCCGCGCGCCACCGCTCGAATTTGCTCTTCGTCCTCGACGAGCAAGATGGTTTCGGACCCCGCGAGCGTGGACGGCGTGGTGGTCACGCTGCTCGTGTCCGCGGTGGCGTCGACCCGCGGGATGTACACCTTGAAGGTGGTGCCGAGCCCCGGCTCGCTGTAGACGCCGACGGCGCCGCCGCACTGTTTCACGATGCCGAACACCGTGGACAGGCCGAGCCCGGTGCCTTTGCCTCGCTCCTTCGTGGTGAAGAACGGCTCGAAAATCCGCGATTGAGTCGCTCGATCCATCCCGACCCCGGTGTCCGACACCGCCAGCATGACGTACCGGCCGGGTGTCACGTCGAGGTGCTCCTCCGCGTACGCTTCGTCGAACTCGACCTCTTTGGTTTCGATCGTGAGCTTGCCGCCCCGGGGCATGGCATCACGCGAATTGACGACCAGGTTCATGATGACCTGCTCGATGTGCCCCGGATCGACTCGAATCCGACCGAGCCCGGAGCCGTGCAGCGACACGAGCTCGACGTCTTCTCCGAGGATGCGCCGCAGCATCTTGTCCATATTGGCGAGCACGCCGTTGATGTCGAGGATGCGCGGCTCGGTCACTTCCTGGCGGCTGAAGGTGAGCAGCTGTCGCGTGAGCTCCGCGGCTCGCTGGCCTGCCTTCTCGATCTCTTCGATGTCGGCGCGCATCGGGTCGCCGGGGGTGAGCTCCGCCGCGAGCGTCGAGCTGTAGCTCAAGACGACCGAGAGCAAGTTGTTGAAGTCGTGTGCGACGCCGCCCGCGAGCCGCCCCACCGCCTCCATTTTTTGCGATTGCCGGAGCTGAACCTCGGTGCGCTTCAGCGCTTCTTCGGCGCGTTTCTGGCGCGTGAGGTCGATCATGAACGCGATCGACGTCGAGTCCGTCAGCATGGCGGCGCCGAGCAGAATGGGGATCCGACTGCCGTCCCGGCGCTCGTATTCCTTCTCGTAGGCGCTCGCGACGCCCGTGGTTCGCAGCTCTTCGAGCGCTCGGTCGGTGGCTTCTCGCCAATCACGGGGTGTGAGGTCGTTCCACTGAATCGCTCCGGCGACGAGCTCGCCGCGAGAGAAGCCGGACATCCGCAGGAAGGCGTCGTTCGCGTGGATGACCTTGCCGGTGAGGTCGGCGGTGATGATGCCGATGATGCCGGACTCGGCGAGGCGCGAGAAGCGGGCTTCGCTCGCGCGCAGGTCCTCGAGCGTTCGTGTCAACCGGACGGTCCTTTCGGCGACGCGCTGCTCGAGCTCGTCGTGGGCGCGGGCCAGGGCACGCTCGGTTTGCTTGCGCTCGGTCACGTCGCGGATCGAGGCGGAGATGAGCGTTCCTTCGCGGGTCTCGAGCGGACTCAAGCTGATCTCGACGGGGAATTCGGAGCCGTCCTTCCGACGTGCGTGGAGGTCGAGCCCCGCGCCCATCGGCCGCACCGCGCGGCTCGCGAAGTAGCGCTCCCGGTGAGCCAGGTGCGGCCCGCGATGACGCTCCGGCACGAGTCGCTCCACCGGTTCTCCCACGAGCTCACGCGTCGCATAGCCGAAGAGCTCCGCCGTGCGTGCGTTGGAGAGCAGGATGCGGCCTGCGTCGTTCACGATCACCATCGCGTCGGGCGCGGCCTCGAGGAGCCCGCGGAAGATGGCTTCGGCCTCGCCCGCTTCCTGCGCGCGCCGGAGCGCGGCCTCGGCCTGCTTCCGTTCGGTGAGATCGGTGACGAGCGCGATGCAGTACGGCGGGTCGGCGAGCGTGATCGCGACGAGCACCGGGACACGCGTCCCGTCCTTGCGCAGGTACTCTTTCTCCCAGGGTCGCGCGAAACCCCGTGACCGAAACTGTTCGCGCGCCGTCGCGTCCACTTCTTCCCATCCGGGCGGCGTCAGCTGCGAAATCAGCACCCTGCCGGCTCCGAGGTCGTCACGCGAATAGCCGATGATGCGGAGAAACTCGTCGTTCGCGTCCGTGATGACGTTGCCGCGCGTGTCCGCGACGACGATGCCCACGACGCCCGACTCGGCGAGCCTCGCGAAACGCGTCTCACTTCGCGCGAGCGCCCCCGTCCGCTCTTCCAAGCGCGATTCGAGTTGGTCGCGCGCCGCGCGGAGCTCCGTCACGTCTTCCACGCGATGAATGATGTGGGTCACGGCTCCGTCGCTGCCGAGGACGGGGCTGTTGAGCGGGCTCCAGTAGCGCTCTTCGAAGCCGCTCCCGTCGGCACGTCGCAGCGCGCGCTTCTGGACCGCCATGGCGTCGGAGCGACGGCTCTCGAGCACTCGCCCGAAGGAAGCACGAAAGGCGTCCACCGCGTCGGCATTCGCGTCGTGCGGATTGCGCGGAAAGACCTCGAAAAAGGGTCTACCGGCGATGTCCGCACGCGTGGTCCGCGTCGCTTGCAGGTAGAGGTCGCTCGCCGCCACGACGGTCAAGTCGGCGTTCAAGACCAGATAGAGACCTGGCAGAGCCTCGAAGAAGGTACGAAACTCACTCGTCGCCTCGGACGGCGCGGGGCGACCGTTCATGACCCGCGCTCCTGGGAGCACAACTTGAAGAACGCCGAAATTTCGCTGCCGCGACCGAGCATCGCACCCTCCGTCCAGACGACCGAACGCGCCGAGACACTACCATGCTGGTCGGCGCGTTGGGAGCGAGGGTGCGCTCGGGTGAGCGCCGCCAGTCATTCCGAGTAGATGGCACACGCGTGCGCCGACTCACGGCGGCGTAGCCGGTCGTCGGTCAATAAGGCGGCGTGGTTTCGCCGTCGCCGCCGCCCCAACAGACGACTCGATCGTCGAGGCCGAGCGCGCAGCCGTGGGTCTCACTGATGGCAAGCCGCTTGAAGAAACCTGCAGGCGGCGTGGGGTAATCCGTGCCAAAGCAGCTGATGCGCGACGCTTCGTCGATGACGCAGCCGGAGTGGCTGTTGATATCCACGGCGAGGACGGCGCCGTTCGGCAGCGGCGCGCCGCCGAAGACGTCGTCGCCCCAGCATTCGAGCACGCCGTCGGCCTGACGGATCCCGCAACTCTCGTACGTGGTGAGGCTCAGTGCGCGGAAGGCTCCGGGGGGCGGGTTCGCCTGTCCGAAGTCGAGCCACGGCGCGTTCAACAACCCCCAGCATCCGACCGAGCCGTCCGGACGGATTCCGCAGCTATGCCAAGCGCCGATGTCGATCGCCGAGAAGCGGTCGTTCGGCGCGGGACCGAACGCTTCCAAGCCGCCCCAACAGGTCGGGACTTCGTCGTGAGTCGCACAGCCGTAGTCGCTCATGGCCGCAATCGTTTCGAAACTACCGGCGGGCGCGTTCAAGGCTCCGGTGTCGCTCTGGCCCCAGCACGCGATGGTGCCGTCAGTGCGGAGCGCGCAGGCCGAGAGCCCGCCCGCCGACAAGGCCCGAAACTGCCCGGAGGGCACCTGCTGTGCCCCGTAGCCCGCGCCCCAACAAGCGATCTGTTCGTCGCTGCGCAAACCACAGCTGAAGCCTTGACCGACCGCAAGGTCGGTGAAGACGGTCTCGCAGTTCCGGCCCGTGACCGTCGCGGGGCACTCGCACGCATACCCGCCGGCGCCGTCGAGGCTGCACGTGCCGCCGTGCTCGCACGGGCTCGGCTGACAGGGCGACGCCGAATTGCACGCGAGTCCGAGCGCGCACCCCGCGGGCAGCGTGAGCGCACCCTGCTCGTCCGGAGTCCAGCTCCCGGCATCGAAGAAGCAAAGGAGCTCCTTTTCGCTGACCGCCGGCGGGAAGCCGCCCGCCGGCTCGAGCAGCAGCGCGGAGCTCGTGTTCGTGTAGGTGACGCCGCCGTCGCTGTCGACCCAGAGATTCACCGGAACGGCCGAGGGCTCACGCCGGACGATCATGCCTTGGCCCGCCAATGGACCGCTCGAAGCGACATAGGCGAACCAGGAGCCGTCCCAATCGCCGACCTGGCACCCGAACGGGCACGCCGAGATGTCTTCGGAGAGCAGGCTCGTGCCCGCGGCGTTCGGATGGAGAACGCGATCGAACGAGTCGGTCAAGCGCGGCATGAAGGGCCGGAAGGGCCTGCTGACGGACGCGCTGCTGAAGTCGAAGGTACGCTCGACTTCGATGGTGTCGGCGCCAATCCCCTCCCGAAAACGATAGCGTGTTTCGACGGGCACGTCGGTCGACGCCGAGCAGCCCGACGAGGTGGAGTGAATCGCGATGCTGTCGCCGTCCTCCGTCCAGGTGCCGCTGCTGCCGGAGCCCGCCAAGACGAGGCCGCCGCTGTTGGGATCGGGCGGCGCCCAAGCGTTGCCGAAATACTCGACGACGTTCGACGTGCAGGCGTCGCTCGCAAACGACTGCGCGAGGTTCGCGCTCCCGGCCCACTCGATGACGTCGAGATCCTCGGGATCGTTTGCGACGGCGTTGCTGAAGTCGAGGAAGAAGCGCGCGCTCCGCACGGTTCGCGCGGCGGGATCCACCGTGATCGGTCGACAGCTCGTGTCGGTGACGTCGAAGGTGAGGTCGACGTTGCCCGTCCCCGGGACGATCGTCACGCCGTCGGTCAGGAAATGAAAAGCGACCGTCGTGATCGAGTCGGCGCTGATGGTGAAAGGCAAGCTGCTCGCGACGACCGTGGCCGTCACGGGCTCGAAATTGCCGATGCCGTCGTCCTTGAAGAGAGTGAAGGACTCGAGCTCGACTTCGTAGGCACCCGCGGGGAGCGGCGCGGACAGCGCTGACTCGTCGCCGTTCGTCGCGAGGGTAATCACCCCCTGGTCCCCGTGTATCGTGAACACCGCATCCAAGCGGTACCTGTCGGTCCCGACGGTCGTCGAGAGCGGTAGCGTGATGGTTCCGACGTTCTCCGCGACACTCGCCTCGTGATTGCTGCTGCACCCGCCGACCGGCGCCGCGCCCATCGCCAACGCCGCACACACGATGAGTCTTTCTACCAAGATTATTGGCTTCATCTGCACACCTCGGAAGAGCGTCAGTCGCCCCACTCGAGCTTGGTTGCGGAAACCCTCGACGGCGTTCGCGCCGACCGTCCGGAGCGCTCGCTGCCTTCCCCGTCGCGTCGCTTCCGAGCTCGCGTCCCGCTCCCAGGCGTGCTGCAAATTTCTCGGATGGCACGCCTCGACACGCGGCGAACGCCGGCGCCGCTTCGGCTCGCGTAACCCTACCGACTTACATACACTCACAAGACGCGCGCGAGACGCGCGTCGAAGAGCAAAAAAGGCTGCCTGCTCGCGTCGGATTGGGTCACGATTGGTCATCGTGGACATGAAGCCCAATCCTCATGCTCTTAAGACGACCGGTGTTCTTGCTTCGACCCTCACGGCGATCGCGCTGGCCTCGGCGTGCGCCGGCCAGCTCACGTCGAGTGGTGACGCGGGGGGCACGTCGGGCACGGGAGCGGCGGCGGGAAGCGGCGCGGGCGGTCATGCCGGCGCGTCCACGACCGGCGGCGCGGGCGGCGGCACGGGCGGCACCGGCGTGGCCGGCCAAGCAACGGGCGGCACCGGCGGTACCGTGAGCGGAACTGGCGGGACGACGGGCGGCGCGGGTGGCACCACCGGCGGCAGCAGCGGCACGACCGGAACCGGCGGGACGACGGGCGGGACCAGCGGCGGAGTCGGCGGCGCGGGCGGCACGGGCGGCACGTTCGGGACGGGCGGTACCTCGCTGGGCGGCGCCTCCACGGGCGGGTCGGGCGCCATGGGCGGCGCCGCGACGGGCGGCAGGGCGGCGGGCGGCCGCGGAGCGGGCGGCGCCTCGTCGGGCGGCGCGGCGACCGGCGGAACCACCGCGATGGCCGGGAGCTCCGGCACCGGAGCCGCGGGCGCGACGAGCAGCCTCGACTGCACGAACGTTCCCGCGATGCCGACGAGCGGCGCCTCGACGCACACGTCCGGTCAGGGCGGGTCCGACAACCTGGCCTGGCAAATCTGGTCGAACGCGGGCTCCGGACAACTCATCACGTACAGCGGTGTTCCGGCCTTCAGCGCGAGTTGGAACAACTCCGGGAACTACCTCGGACGCCTCGGCTTCGAATGGGGCAACAAGCCGCAGATGTACACGGCATTCGGCACCATCACGGCGGACTTCGCCGAGAAGCTGTCGGGCAACTCGGGCAACCAGTGGTCGTACGTCGGTATCTACGGCTGGTCGAACAACCCCTGTATCGAGTGGTACATCATCGATGATTCGTTCAGCAAGATGCCCGTCAATCCGGGCAATTGCACCAACATGAGCAATTCACCGCTGACCGTCGACGGCGGCACTTACACCATGTGCGTCCGCAACACGAGCGGCACGGGCGGTGATCGCTGCGGCGGCGCGGCGAGTTGGAATCAGTACTACAGCATCCGCCACGACAATCGCAGCTGCGGCACCATCTCGGTCACCGAGCACTTCAAGGCGTGGGCCGCCGCGGGCAACAACCTCGGCAACTTGCTCGAGGTCAAGGTGCTGCTCGAAGTCGGCGGCGGCCAGGGCACGGCCGACTTCTCGGTCGCCAACGTGCAGAAGACGATGTGAGCGGCGCCGGGCCCGGCCGCTCAGAACGTTCCCGAGGCCGGCGTCGCGTACAGGCGGTCGAAGTTCGCGCGGTAGGGCAGCGTGTCCGCGAAGTTCTTGATCACGGCGCCGTAGACCTGCATGGCCACGGCCCCGGCGGGTACCACGACGCCGTCCTGACTGACGGGTTGCCACGTATCGAACGTCGACGGACCCGAGAGTAACACCGTGGTGCCGATGAACGAACCCGTGCAGTTCGCGCCGGTCGTGAAGAGGAAGTGCAAAAACGCCTGCCCCTGCGCGCCACCCGAGGGAACCATGATGCTGCCGCCGACGTTGTAGGTGGCGCCCGGCGTGATGTTCGTCACGCATTGGTAGGCGCCGGAATTGAGCCCGTCCGGATCCGTGTTCGTGAGCAGGAGCGAGCCCGACGTCGAACACCCGGTCGCGTCCGCGGTCGAGTAGCTGACCTGGATTTGAGGGTCGAAGGGGGTGAAGGCGCTGACGTTCGGGCTGTCGAAACCGGCGTTCGAGACCAGATTCGCCGCGCTCGGAGCGCTGCAGATCTTGGTTTGGCAGTTGTTACCCGTGTAGTTCGTGCCGCAAGCGCACGTGTAGGAGTTGACGCCGTCCGTGCAGCTGCCGCCGTTTTGGCACGGATTCGGGCTGCAATCGTTGATGTTGGTTTGGCAGTTCGTCCCCGTGTAGCCCGCCACGCAAGAGCACGTGTACGCGTTCACTCCGTCCGTGCAGCTGCCGCCGTTCTGGCACGGGTTCGGGCTGCAATCGTTGATGTTCGTTTGGCAGTTCGTCCCCGTGTAGCCCGCCACGCAAGAGCACGTGTAAGCGTTCACCCCGTCCGTGCAGCTGCCGCCGTTTTGGCACGGATTCGGGCTGCAATCGTTGATGTTGGTCTCGCAGTTCGTCCCCGTGTAGCCCGCCTTGCAGCTACACGCGTGCGAGTTCACGCCGTCCGTGCAGCTGCCGCCGTTCTGGCACGGGTTCGGGCTGCAATCGTCGATGTTGGTTTGGCAGTTTTTGCCCGTGTACCCCGCGACACAAGCGCAGGTGTAGGCGTTGACGCCGTCGGTGCAGCTACCGCCGTTCTGGCACGGGTTCGGGCTGCAATCGTCGATGTTGGTCTCGCAGTTCGTGCCCGTGTAGCCCGCTTGGCAGGCGCAGGTGTAGGCGGCACCCTGATCGCTGCACGTCGCGCCGTTCAAGCAAGGCGCGTCCGAGCAGCCGTGCACCTCACGCTCGCAGGTGGTGCCGGAGAAGCCGCTCGTGCAGTGGCACGTGTACGCGTTCACGCCGTCTTCGCACGTGCCGCCGTTCAGGCAGGGCTCGGGGTTGCAATCGTCCTTGTTTTCACTGCAGGTCTTGCCCTCGTAGCCGGGCACGCACGTGCAGCTGAAGTCCGTCCCGTTCGCGGCGCACGTGCCGCCGTTCTCGCACGGCGTCGCGGCGCACGGGTCGAGCTTGGTCTCGCAATGCGCACCCGAATAGCCGGCCTGACAGCTGCAGGAGCCGTCGGCGTTGCACGCGCCGTCGTTCTCGCACGGGTTCGGCTCGCACGCGCCGTCGCCCGAGCCGCCGCCGCCCGGACTTTCGTCGCCGCCCGCCGCGCCGCCGGTCGCTTCACCGCCGAGGTGGCCGACGTTCGTCGGCAGCGTCCCGCCGTTACTGCTGCCGCCGTTGTTCGTGCCGCCGTGGCTCGCGCCACCGTTATCGGTGCCGCCGCCGTTGTTCGTGCTGCTGTTCGTCCCCCCGTTATTTCCCGTGCCGCCGCTGTTCGTCGTGCCGCCGTTGACGGCACCGCCGGCGGTGCTCGTGCTGCCGCCGTTGCCGCCGCGACCCGACCCACCGCTCGACTTCCCGCTGCCCCCCGTGCCACCCGTGTCCGACGTCTCACCGGCGTCACCGCCTTGGTGATAGACGCGCTCGGGCGTGCATCCAGCCGAGAACCCGCCAGCGGTCAGCAACCAAAGCAAACTCGCGCGGCTCGAAGCGAACCACGCGAACTCAAGTCGACGAAGAGCATTGAACATAGCGCCACCTGCCGCCGACTCTGACCCACGGTTTTGCGCGGAGCAACGCGCCGTCGCGCGAGATCGCGGGAGATCTCCGCCTGTTTCGTGCGCGCGACGTCGTTCGAGTTTGGCGCTAGAAGCGCCACGCGACCGTGCGTCGACTCGGCGGCGTCGCCCAGCGAGCAGCGAACGAGCCGCAAAGAACGACGCGCGAACGCCGAGCAGCACGCGCCAGGTTGGCGCAACTTGCGCCACGACGCGTGCTCGTGCGGGCAAGCACCGCGCCGTAACTTCTGCGCGCGGTGCTAGCGCGAAACGACGCGCGAGCACCGTTTCGACGCCGAGCGCCGCCGCCGCGCGCCCGAACGCCGTCGGCTTCGCAGAGCTCCGACGCGACCCCAGCGTGAACACGAGCTCGGTCGAACGCCGGCGCGTCGAACGCACGCTCGGCGGCGACGCGCGCGTGTTCAGCGCGGTCGCGAGCGCACGACGCGGATGACGATCACGCGCCCTTCGGCGTCGACGGCGACGCGCACTTCCGTGTCGCTCCGCGGCGAGAAGGTGCGCTCCCGGACGCCGGGTACGGCGGGGAAAGGAATGTGCGTAAAAAGAGCCGGATCCAGCGCGGGCCCCTCGGGCGCGGCGTCGAGCAACGAGAGACACGCGTCGTCCCCGAGCGGCCACGGCGCGGGCCAAGGGAAGAACCAGGTGACGCGCCATTGACTGCCGTAGTCGCGCGCGAGCAGGCGCACGCGGGCGCCGTCCACCGTCGTCCGCTCGGGCCACGCGCCGACCTCGCTCGCGACGAGCACGCCGTACCCGAGGGCGAGTGCCTGCGCCGCGGCGCGCCCCGCCGGGAGCGCGCCCACAGCCGAGAGCAGCGCGATCATGTCCTCGCGGCCGAGCGCGCGATGATCGAGCGCCAGCTCGACGAGCTCGACGTAACCCCAATCCAAGAGCTTGCGTAACGCGCCCGCATCGTCGTCGAACTCCTCGTGCGCGTAAAATTCGAGATCATTGCCCGGCACCGGCGAGAGCTCGCGCTTCTCCCGGCGCGCTTCGAGGACGCTCAGCATCCACCGGCGAACGGCCGAGCGCTCACCGTAAAAGGCATAGACGACAGTGGTCCAAAAGGCGTCGGCGATCCCGGGATGCACGCGATCGTGCTCGGCGAGGACGGCGAGCAACGCTTCGAGCGATGGCACGCCCGGTGCGTCGTCGCGCCACATCTCGGCGAGGCGTACCGCGGCGGCGGAGCGCGCGGCCGGGTCCTCGTCGCGCAATTGCGCGAGCGCAGCCTCGAACGAGAGGTCCGTCACGTCCGTCACGCGCCGAGAGTAGCGGCGTTCCTTCCCCCGCCCCTAGCCTCGATCCGGGGCACGCCCGTCCGTGTCGGGCTCGCGGGCCGTGGCGCGCTTCGCGGGCGGGGTGGTAAGGGTGGCTCCATGCCCGCCACCGTGGCGCCGAGGCGCAGGGCGCGGCGCGCAGCCGCGAGACTCGGATGAAATCCGCCACTCCACGCCGGCTCGCACGCTTGCAGGACCGCCTCGTTCGCCTGCTCGGCAACAGCGTCGAGGGGCGCGCGGCGCTCGTCGCGGGCATGCTGCGCCGGGACGCTCGGGAGGCGACGTCTTATTGGTTGCAACTGCTCGTGTCGATCGGCATCGCGACGCTGGGGCTCGTCGTGGGCAGCAGCGCGGTGGTCATCGGCGCGATGCTCGTGGCGCCGTTGATGGGGCCGATCGTCGGTTTGGCGATGGGTCTCGCGGCGGGGTCGCCCTTTTTGGTGCTGCGTTCGGCCGGGCGCGTCGCGCTCAGCATCATGGTTGCCGTCGGCGGCGCCGCCGTCATCACGGCGCTCTTGCCGTTTCACGAGCTGAACGCCGAGATCTCGGCACGCACGTCGCCCACGGTTCTGGATCTCATCACCGCCGGCTTCTGCGCGCTCGCGGGCGTTTACTCGTCGCTCCGTCCCGGCTCCGACACCGCGGCGACCGCGGCGGGCACCTCGATCGGCATCTCGCTCGTACCGCCTCTCTGCGCGAGCGGCTACGGCGTGGGGACGTCCAGTTGGTCGATCGCGGGCGGCTCCGCGCTCTTGTTCCTCACGAATTTCGTGGCGATCGTCGTGGTCGGGACGGCGGCTTTTCTCGCAGGCGGCTTCAACCGCGTCGACGTGACGGACCTCGAGCGCGAAGAGCTCGGCAAAGCCGGAGAGACGGCTCCCATCGCTCGCGCGCTCGCGCTCCGTCTCGCCCGTCTTTTCGAATCCCGCTGGGGACCGGTGCTGCGCTTCTTGATGCCATTTGCCTTCTTGGCCGCCGTTTACGTGCCGCTGCGCCGCGCGCTCGACGAGGTCGCCTGGGAGGTCCGGGTCCGCGCGGCCGTCCGCCGCTCGCTCGCCGCCGAACCGGCGCGCGTCGTTCAGAGCCACGTCGTCATCGAGCGACACGAGGTCGAGCTCGTCATGGTGCTACTCGGAACGACGCGCGATGCGGACGCCGCGCGAGCGCGTTTGGGCGCGGAGATCCGGCAGGTGGCCGGCGTGCGTCCACGCCTCGAAATCCTCGCCGTGCCCGACGCGACGGCGTTTGCGGGACTCGAGTCGACGCTCCTCACGCCGCACGAAGTGAAGACGGCGACCGCCCCGCCGCCGCCGTCGCCGGGACAAGAGCTCGACGACGCCGCGTCGACCCTGCGCGCCACGGTGAGCGCGCTTTGGCCGAAGGCCGCGCTCGGGGACGCCTTGGCGGTGGATCTCGACGCGGCGACCGCGAGCTCGCTGCGGCTGCGCATCGTTCATCTCGGAACGCCCTTGAGTCGCGACGGGGCGGAAACGCTGCGCCAAGCCATCGGGGCACGACTCGCCCGCGACGTTCAGCTGATCGACGTCGCGATTCCGGACACGCCGCTCGTGCGCGCGCAGGGAGATCTCGCGTTCGTCGCGGGCGTGGCCGCGGGCGTTCGAGCGACGGCGAGCCTGCCGTCGGTGAACGTGTGCGTGACGACGCCGCCCGAAGCGGCCCGAGCGAGCGCGGCCGACCTCGAGTTCGCGCGGACGCTCGACGGCCTCCTCGCGTCTCACCCGCGAGTGACCCGCACGCCGGGAGACGCCTGGAGCGTTCGCTTCTCGACCGACCCGTGCGCCGCGCCGAGCGGACTCGACGGCGGCCTGCAGGACGGCGGAGATCCCGACGCCGGCGTCCCCGACGCCGCCGTTCCCGATGCGGGCGTTTCGAACTCGGGCGGCTAGAACCGGACGCGAGCGCGCGCGCGGCTAGGCGCCGAAGCGCCGCGCCACCCGGCCGAGCGTGAGCCCCTGCACGAGGATCGAGAAGGTCACGACCAGGTAGGTCATCGTCACGATGAGTCCCCGTTCGGGCCCGGCGGGCGTCGAGAGCGCGAGCGCCACCGAAATACCGCCGCGAAGGCCGCCCCAGGTGAGCACCCGAATCGTACCGGGCGAGAACGCCGCGCGCCGTGCCATCAGGGTCACGGGCAGCGCGACGCTGAGGAACCGGGCCGCGAGCACGCTCGGGACGGCGATGGCCCCGGCGAGGACGGTCGCCGGCGTGAGGCGCAGTCGAATCACCTCGAAACCCACGAGGACGAAGAGCACGGCGTTCAGGATTTCGTCGATCAGCGCCCAGAATTTGTCGAGGTGGTCGCGCGTCACGTCGGACATGCCGCGAGCGCGACCTTGATTGCCGATGAGGAGGCCCGCGACGACGGCCGAGATGGGCGCCGAGACGTGAAGCCGCTCCGCAGTCGCGTAACCGCCGAGAACGAGCGCGATCGTGAGCAGGAGCTCGGTCTGGTAATGGTCGATGCTGCGCAGCAGCCGGAACGTCGCGTAGCCGGTCACCAAACCGAAGCAGACGCCACCAAGCGCCTCGCGCAGAAAGAGCAACACGGTCGCTCCGACGGTCGCGCGGCCCTGCGTGACGACCTCGAGCACCGTGGTGAAGACGACGACCGCGACGCCGTCGTTGAAGAGCGACTCGCCGCTGATCTGGATCTCCATGCGGCGCGGCACCCGTGCCTGCTTCAGGATCCCGAGCACGGCGATCGGATCGGTCGGGGAAATCACCGCGCCGAACAGCAGGCAATAGCCGAAGGAGAGCGCGAAACCGAGCGGACGCAACGTCAGGTAAGCGAGCGCCGCCACCGCGAACGTGGAGAGCAGCGTGCCCGCGAGCGCCAGGGTCGAAACCGTGAGCCGCTCTTCACGCAAGTCGTCGAGTCGCACGTGAAGCGCCCCGGCGAAGAGCAGCGTCCCGAGCATGCCGTGCAGCAGCGTGTCGTCGAAATGAATGCGGTCGATGACGACGAGGAGCGGCTCGACCCGCACCCAGCCCGCCCGCGCCGCGCCGAGCACCAGCAGCGAGAGCCCGAGCGTCATCGCCATGAGCGCGATCGACGGCGGCTGGCCCAGCCAGCGGTGGTTCACGTACGCGAACACCGCCGTGAGCGTGAGCAGCGCCGCGAGCGTCTCGAAGGCCGACATCGCGCCATCAAAGGAGCGCGGCCGGGGTGGGTCAATCCTCGTCTCCCGCTCGTCGCGTTCGTGTCGAATCGATGAGCCTTCCGTGAAACGCCGCGCGAACGCCCTCGCCTCGCCCGGCTCGGACGCGCGGCGAGCCCGCGGCTCGGGCGCCGCGCGATTCGTTGCAGCTGCAATCAATCATGGTAGCGTTCGGCCATGGAGGTCGCGATCAACGGGACGGGCATCGCGGGGCCGACACTCGCGTATTGGCTGCGGCGCTGGGGGCACGCGCCGGTTCTCTTCGAAAAGGCGAGCGTGCCGCGCAGTGGCGGCTACGTCATCGATTTTTGGGGTCTCGGCTACGAGCTCGCCGAGCGCATGGGTATCGTGCCGGGCCTCCGCGAACGCTGTTACTTGATGCAGCGTTTGAGCATGGTCGACGCCAGGGGGCGCGAGGTCGCGAGCATGGACGTGACTCCGATGCGCGAGCAGCTCCACGGACGCTTCGTCAGCGTCGCCCGCGCGGATCTCGCGGCGCTCTTGTTCGAGGCTTGCCGCGGCGTACCGACCCACTTCGGCGTGTCGATCGCGGGCCTCGAACCGGACGGAGACGGGGTCGTCGCGCTGCTTTCGAACGGCGCCCGACGGCGGTTCGATCTGGTCGTCGGCGCGGACGGCCTCCACTCGCGTGTGCGCGAGCTCGCGTTCGGCCCCGAGTCGAAGTTCGAGCAACGTCTCGGCTGTCACGTCGCGGCGTTTCGCCTGCCCGACTATCGCCACCGCGACGAACTCACCTACGTCTCGCACACGGTTCCCAAACGGCACGTCGCGCGCGTCGCGCTCCCCGGCGGGGAGACGCTCGTCCTGCTCGTCTGCCGCTCGGAGCTCGTCGGCGATCCTCCGCGCAGCGAGCAGAAAGCGGCGCTCCGCCGAGCGTTCGGCGAGATGAAGTGGGAAGTGCCGGCCATTCTCGACGGGATGGACGCGGTCGAGGACCTCTATTTCGACCGCGTCAGCCAAATCCACCTTCCGCGCTGGTCGTCCGGGCGCACCGCGCTCCTCGGCGACGCGGCCGCGTGCGCCTCCTTGCTGGCGGGAGAGGGCACCGGCCTCGCGATGCTCGAGGCCTACGTGCTCGCGGGTGAAATCCATCGTGCGCGGAGCGACGTCGCGCGCGGGCTCGCCGCGTACGACGCCCGGCTTCGCTCCTTCGTCGGCAAGAAGCAAAATACCGCGCTCGGGCTGCGCGGCTTCTTCGCGCCGCAAACGGCGCTCGGCCTCGTGCTGCGCAACGCGGCGGTGAACGCCTTTTCGATCCCGTTCGTGGCCAAGCACCTGGTCCTGCGCTCGCTGCGCGACGATTTCGAGCTGCCCGACTACGAAGCCGCGTGACGCGGCGCTCACGCCCGGTTCGGCCGCGCGTGGCTCAGCCGAGGATGCCGCGCCACGCCCGCGCGACGGTCGGCTTCGCGTCGCGCGTGATGACGTCGCCGTGCGAGAGGATCACGCGCTCGAAATCCCAGGCGAGGATGCGCTCCAGGCACTCGCGCACGCGTGCTTTGTCGCCCCAGGCGAGGCGGTATTCGGGGGCGGGGCTCGGGCGGTTCCACATGCCGAGCGCGCGAAACAAGAGCCTCAGCAGTGAATTCGTGCCGGGCGTCGCGGCCGTGAAGTTCTCGACCAGGTCGACGAGGACGAGGCTCCGGCTCGCGTGGTGAAAAAACGCGACCTCGCGCATGACGCGCGTCCCCTGGAGCACGACGTGCGACAATTCGCCGGCCCAGAGCGGCGGCGCCTCGTCGCCGAGGACGAAGTCGAACGCGAGACCCTTGGCGCGCTTTTCCACGCCCGGACAGACGTAGGTGACCGCGTCGGGGAAGGCCTGCTGGCAGGAGCCAACGTGCAACCAGTGGAAGTTGCCCGGCGCGATGATCGCCGCCACGTGGCCGAGCGCCGCGACTTCCGCGACGAGCGCGGCGTCGAACGCACAGGGCGAATGGAGCAAGAGCTCACCGTTCCGAAGCTTCACCACCGTCATGCGTGCGTTGAAGCGGGCACCGCCGAGGCTCACGAAGTACCCACGGAGCCACAACGCGCCGGGCGCGAAAACCTCGAGGGAGGCAGCCATTCGCAACCGGTCGACACGCTTACGCGAGCTCCGCTCGCGCCTCAACCACGCACTCGCGACCCGCTCACGAGCCGCTCGCGAAACACGGAGCTCGCGACGAACGATTTCGTCGAACCGACGTTGCCGGCGCTTCCGTCACTGCCCCGTTCCTGGCACTCTCCGTCGGCGGCGCCCATCGTCTCGGACCCGGAAGGAGCCACCCGTCATGGACCGAAAAACCGCTTGCGACCAGATCCTCGCTGCCAAACGCGCGAAAGGCACTTCGTGGGAGGCCCTCGCGAAGGAAGTCGGCATGGCCGAGGTGTACATCGCCTCCTGCGTTTACGGGGAGAACTCCATGTCGGAGGACGTCGCCGCCAAGTTTTGCAAGGCGCTCGACCTCGGCCCGGACGTGAAGAACGCGCTCGTGACGTTTCCGATGAAGGGGCAATCTCTCGGTCAGCTGGTGCCGACCGACCCCCTCGTCTACCGCTTTTACGAGATCATGCAGGTCTACGGGGCGGCGCTGAAGGACGTGATTCAGGAGAAATTCGGCGACGGCATCATGAGCGCGATCGACTTCAAGCTCGACGTGACGAAGGAATCCAACCCGAAGGGTGACCGCGTCGTCGTGACGATGAACGGCAAGTTCTTGCCGTACGTCAAATGGTGAGAGCCGACCGCCTTCATTTGCCGTAGTGCGCCGGGTTCTTCGCGAACGCATCACGACACGACGCGGAGCAAAAATAAAAGGTGTGCCCGGCGTAGTCCGCGTGGGGAGCGTCGGAAGTCGCGCGGACTTGCATGCCGCACACCGGATCGACGACGACGCCCGGTTCCGCTTCGGCGGCGGAGCCCGCCGAAGCCGCATGCGGCGACATGACCGCCGCGCTCGGCATGCCGCTCGCCAGCGCTGGCGCGACTTGCGTCGAAAGGCCGTGCACGTACTCGACGAGCGCGTCGACATCGGAGTCGGAAAGCGCGTTCGCGTACGAGGGCATGAGGTTCGGATAACCTCGAACCAGGTGGAGGGCCGGCGCCGTCAGCGATTCACGCACGTAGGCGGCGTCGACGGTCGCGCTCGCGCCGTCCTCGAAGGCCACGGCTTTGCCCCAAATCCCGCGGAGCGAAGGCGCGACCTCCGCATCGTCATGACACGCGCCGCAGCCGATCTCGCGGAAAAGCTGCTCTCCGGAGCGTCCGGCGCCCTGGGCCGCGCTCGGACCCGCGCCGTTCGGCGAGAGCTCGTGCGCGTCGTCGACCAGCCGCGCGAGCGCGCCGGCATCGTTGCTGTCGTAAACGCCTCGCACCTCCCCGGCCGCGTCCACGAGAAAGAACATGCTCGTGTGAATGATGGCGTTCTCCGCGTCGCCCGTCGCGGTCACGGTCACGCGCATCCCCTTCGACACGGTTGCCAACGAGTCGGCTTCGGTCCGCAACAGGAGCCAACGCCGATCTCCGGGACTCCAGCGCTCCCCGTAAGCGCGAAGCGCGTCGACCGTGTCGTGCTCGGGATCCACCGAAAACGACACGAAGCGCAGGTCCGGCGCCGGCAGCGCGCGCTCGAGCAGGCGCATCTTCGCCGAGAGCATCGGGCACACGCTCGTGCACGTCGTGAAGATGAAGTCGGCGATCCACGGCTGACCCGCGAGAGAGCTCGGCGTGACGGCCGCGCCTCCTTGATCGACGAGCTTGAACTCCGGGACGTGCCAGAGCTTCGGCGGCGCGCCCCCGGCACGAGCGGCGTAGGCAAAGCGCGCGGCGTCGGCTGCCGGTTCCGACCCGGCGCTCCGCACGACGAGGCCGACGACGGCCGCGGCCACGAGCGCGGCGACAAGCACGGCGACGCCGATCAGCCGGCGGGGATCGCTCCGCGGCGCCGGGGTCGAAGCATCGGGGGTCATCGCGCGAAGCATAGTGCGAGCGCGCCGCTTCGCCCGGCACCAAGCTGCGGTAAATCATCGCACCCGGCGGGCCGCTCGTGCCCCCGCAGCACGGCTCGGCCATGCGGCCCGCCTGAGCCTGCGTCAGCCGCCGCTCGTGATCGTCAGCATCGCGACGCCGTGGCTCGGGATCGCGCTCGCGGTGTAGGAGCCGTCGAAAGAACCGAGGTCGGTGTGCGCCCAGAGGTCGCGCACGGACGCGGTCCCGGCCGGGATCCCGATGCTCGCCCACTCCACCGTGATGGATGCGGAAGAGGAGCCGCGGTTCAGGAGCACGACCGCGACGCTGGCGGTCGCGGCGAGCTTCTTCGCCCAGACTTGGAGGTCGGTGCCGGGCGACGCGGCGACGGTGCCCTGCACGCCGAGCGGATCTTGATCCACCGCGATGACTTCGGTGTTCGTGAGAATGGTCTTCGTGGCGGCGCTCATGCTGCGGATGTCGTTTCCGGCGAGGAGCGGCGCCGCCATGATCGCCCACAGGCTGAAGTGCGCTCGATCTTCCGTTTCGTTGGCGAGCTTTCCGACCTCGAGCATGTCGGGATCGTTCCAGTGTCCGGGCCCCGCGTACTGAGAGAGCGGCGCGTTCTGATCGACGAGGCCGATGACCGACGACCAGCTCGCGTTGATGTCGAAGCCGATGCGCCACATGTTCGCGATGCTGGGCAAGTCGATCGCGCACTTGCCGGGGACGCAGCCCGAGCCGTCGCCCGGATTGATACTGTAGAAAATCGCGCGACCGGACGCTCGGAGCGCGTCGCGCATGACCGCGAATCCGCTCAAATCGGCCGTGCACTTGTCGTACTTCAGGTAGTCGATGCCCCACGCCGCGTACGTCTGCGCGTCGGCCGTCTCGTGGCCCAGACTCCCGACGCCGCCCGTGTAGCCGCTGTAGATGTTGGCGCAGGTCTTCGTTCCGGGCGTCGAGTAGAGCCCGATTTTCAGGCCTTTGCCGTGAATGTACGCGGCGAGCGCGGCCATGCCGGAAGGGAACTTGCTCGCGTTGACTTGGATCGTGCCATTCGAGTCGCGCCCGTTCATCCAGCAGTCGTCGAGGTTCACGTACTGGTACCCGGCGGCGCTCATGCCGCTCGACACGAACGTGTCCGCCACGCCCTCGATCAACGACTCGTTCAGGTTGTCGCACCCGAACGTGTTCCACGAGTTCCAACCCATGGGCGGCGTCGCACCGATGACGGCCGGGCCTCCGCCTTGACCGCCCGAGCCACTTCGTCCGCCCGCGCCGGCGAGCGCCGCCCCGCCGCCGCGACCGCCGCCGCCCGCACCGCTCGACGTGCCGCTCGTCCCGCCCGCGCCGCCGCTCGATCGTCCACCTGACGCGTCGCTCGTTCCCGCGGCGCCGCCAGTTCGGTTGCCGCCGTTCGCGCCGCCGAACGCGGCCGACCCCGCGCTCGAGCCACCCGCGCCGTTTCCGCCGTTGCTACTCGCTTGCCCACCGCCGCCGCGCCCCGCGTCAACGCCCGCCGAGCCGCTCGAGCCACCCGCGCCGCTCCCGGCGCTGCTGACCGCTCCACCGGCGCCGCTCGCCGCGTGGCTCGCGCCGGCCGCGCCCGACGCCCCCGACGCCCCGCTGACCGCAGGGTTCTCGCTGCCGCACGCGGCCAAGACCAGCACGCACGCCACGAGCGCTCGAGACTCGGGAAGAACCGCGCGTGTCCGCAACCCGCACCTCGGAAAACGCGTGTTCGTCATCGGCCGTATCCTGCCGCGACGACGTTCGCCTGGATCGCGTCATCGACCGAGTCGGGAGGACTTCCGCTCGTCATGGCGCCTTCGTAGAAGGTCCCCGTGCCCCCGTTGCTGCCGTCGCCGCCCGTCCCCAAAATGATCGCGCCCTGCAGCGACTTCGGGCTGTAACCGGGCGAAGGCCGCACGCCGTCCCACATGGTCGTGAGCGCGCCGGATTGCGCGTCACCACCCTTCAGGGTGAAGTGATTGCCGGAGGGCCCCTTCAGCATGGCGAGCGCGAAGTTCGCGACGATCGACTTGGCGCTCGGCACCGAGAGGGACTGCGACTGCCAGCCGCCCTTGTCGCTCTTGAAGACGCCATTCTCGAGATCGGCCGCGACCCAGGGGCCGCTGCCGTCTCCCTGGCCGCCCCAGGTGATGTCCGAGCCGAAATAGACCGCTTCCATCGTGCCGTTGCCTTCGTCGTTGCCGGTCGTCTCGGCGTTGCCGTAGTCGAAGCAGCACTGATCGCTGTGGCGCTTGCCGTCCACCACCATGTACATCGACTCCGCGGCGTCGCCGCGCGCGACGCCCTTCGTCGCGTTGTTTCGGTACGCGACGTTGTCGCCGTATCCGGTCACGTAGATGCCGTAAACGACGTGTCCGCTCGCGCTGATCTTGCCGTTCGCGGCGTTCGCTTCGTTCCCCCCGTCGGGCAGCCAGTGCGCGACCGGGGACTTCGTGAGATCGTTCTTGTTCGCGGTCTGGTCGTAAAGGATCGAGATCGTGCACGTGGTGCCGGCGCAGAACGAGCTCTGAACCGACGTGTCGGCGAACCCTCCGCTCGCGAGCACGGGCACGTCCTTCGTGGTCTTGTCCGAGGCGCGCCGCACTTGATAGAGCGGCCCGGCGTAAGCGCCGAAGAGAGCGCGCACCGTGCTGTGCGCGGCGACGCACGGCGTGTTCGCGGCGGCGTAAATGTCGCAAGGCGCGCTCGTCCCCGAACCGCCTGCGCCGCCCGCGCCGCCCTTGCCCGCCGCGGCACTCGAACCCGCCGCGCCGGCCATCCCGGCGAAGCCACCCTGAGGCGCACCGCCAGAGCTACTTCTCCCGGCCGCTCCGCCCGATCCGAGGGCGCCCGCGGCTCCGCCGAGTCCACCGGACGACTCGCGTCCGGCGGCCCCGGCGCCTCCCGTCACCCGAGACCCTGCGAACCCGCCACTCGAGCTCGACCCGGCCTGCGCGCTCGCACCGCCCGAGCCGCTCGGCGCGCCGCCGGAGCCGCTCGCCGCTCCGCCCGTGGAGTCGGCACCGCTTCCGCCCGATGCGGCCCGCTCGGGCGCTCCGCCGCGACCGCTCGCGGCCGCCTGTGCGGCGCCACCGCCACCGACCGCGTTCGGGGTGCCGCCGGGCGAGCTCGCACACCCGGCGACCACCAACACCGCCATCAACGGTGTCGCCTTGGCACACTGAACGAATCGCATTCCTGCTGTCTGTCTCCGTGAGAGCGCCGATCCGACGCGTGAACGAGAACGCAGCGAGCAGTGCGTTCGAGGCGGGCGCTTCCGTCGACCCGTGTTGCCGGCGCAGGGCCTCCTCACGCGAGCCTGTCGAACCGAGACTCACTCGCTCAAAAGCGGTCGACGGAATCCGAATCCGGGCGGCACTGCGGCGGCATGGCGAAGGATCTGCTCACCAAGAGCGACCGTTTCGGCGGACGCACGCTGTTTCTCTCGCGGCGTCCCGCCTGGAGCCTGCGTCTCGGCGCTTGGTCGGCGACCGCCGTGCTCACGTGGGCGTGCACTTCGTCGAACTCGAGCCCCGTCGAGTCCGGGGCTGGAGGCAGCGGGGCCGCGGCTCTCGGTGGCTCCGCCGGCAAATCGAGCTCGGGCGGCGCGGTGGGCTCGGCGGGCACCGGTGCACAGGGCGGAACGAACGCGGGCGGGTCGTCCGGGACCACCGGCTCGAGCGGCACGACGAGCTCGTCCGGAGCGGGCGCGCCGGGCGCCGGAGGTTCGAGCGGTGCGAGCAGCGGCGGAGCGGGCGGCGCCACGGCCCATGCCGGTGAAGGCGGCTCGGGTGGGCGGAGCATGACGGCGGCGGGCGGCGCGAACAACGGCGGTCAAGGGGCGGTGACGGGTCGCGGTGGAGCGGCGGGCACGACGTCGAACGGCGGCGCCGGTCTCGGCGCGGGTGGCGGCGGCGCCGGCAAGACAGGCTCAGGCGGCGCTTCTCAAACGGGGATGTCGAGCGGCTGCGGGACGGCGCCGACGATTCCGAGCAATCAATACAATAACGGCAAGCCCATCTCGATCACCGCCGCAAACATGCAGCGTCGGTACATCCTGAGCGTGCCGACCAATTACGACAACACCCACCCCTACCGGCTCGTGATCTCGTTTCACCAGCGCGACGGAAACGACATCCAGAATTACAGCTGGCAATATTACGGGCTCGAACCCCTCTCGAACAACACGACGATCTTCGTCGCTCCGAACGGTCAGCTGAACGGCGCGCCCTGCTCCGGCACCGGCAACGGTGAGACGAGCTGCGGTTGGCCGAACCCGAACAATACCGACATCGCCTTGGCGGACGCGGTCGTGGCGCAAATCGAGCAGAACTTCTGCGTCGATACGAACCGGATTTTCGCGACCGGGTGGAGCTACGGCGGAGCCATGTCCTACGAGACGGCGTGTGCGCGCCCCCTCGGGCAAGCCGACGGCTACCTGCGTGCCGTCGCCGTTTACTCCGGCTCTCCGCAGATCACGTCCGGGCCGTGCCCGCCCATGAAGCAAGTCGCGTACTACGCGTCACACGGAACCCAAGACAACGTGCTTCAATATTCCGGCGGCGTCTCGATGGCGCAGAACTTCGCGAGCATCAACGGCTGCACCTGGGCGACGCCGACCGAAGCGACGGGCGCTCACGTCTGCACCAATCTCACCGGCTGCATGAGCGGATATCCCGTGGAGTTTTGCTCCTTCGTCGGACCCCACACGCCGTACCCGGACAACGGTCAGTCGCAGGGTAGTTGGGGGCCCGGTGAGGCCTGGAAATTCCTCGAGCAGTTCTGAGAGGGCGCTCGGGCTTCCGTCGAAGCATCGCTCGGGCGCGCCTCAGCGAGTCGCGGCGATGAACACGTCGTCCACATCGACCGTGAGCTCGGCCTCCGTCGTCGCGTTCACCAGATTGCCCACGTACCATTGATCGTACGTAAACGGGTCGGTCACGCCCTTCAGATCGACCAGCGTCTGATCGTCTTCATAGAGCGTGATCTCACCGGTCGCGTTCGATGACCGGACCCAATGCACGACGACCTCGAACCAAGCGCCTGGCGCAATGTCCGGCGGATGCTGTTGAGCGAGCGCCGGCCCGTTGAAATCCTCGACGAGCGTGAGACCGAAGCCGCCGCTGCTCGTTTTCACGAGCGTCACGTCCCAGAGGCCCTGCCACCCGCTTTCATCGGCATTCTCGCCCTGAAAATGAATGAGGTTCCAATTGCCGACGCTTTGCGGGAGCGCGGGCAAGTAGAACCACGCGCCGTAATAAGCGTCGGACGGAAACGTCCCCTCCCGCGCACAACGCGCTTGCATGACGCCTCCGCCGCCGTCCGCTCGACTCACGGTGAACGCCGCGGCGCGCCGACCCGAGTGAACCGGTGACGCGACGCTCGTGTAGACGCCTTGATCTCCGTAACACCAGCCCTTCGCGTCGTCGTAGCCGCAAAACGCGTCCTCGAAGCCGGTGCTCCACGGAACGGCGAGCGGCTCGGTGACCGGCTGCTTCTTCCCGGCGTCGTCGACGGGCCCTGCCGCCCCGACCGACGTCAAGCACGTCCACTTCCCGACGACGAGATCGGGCTCGCACGCCGCGAGGCAGCCCGCGATGACGACTAGTAGACCGACGACTCGTGACACGCGACTCGAGGTTCCCCCCGCGAGCGGCCGTCCGCACGCGCGTCCTCGCTCTGCCTCATCACGGCAAGATTCCCTCGAGCGCGGGATCTGATCGCAGGAGCGCGCCGACGTGCGCGCCGGCATTCGAAGCGGCCGCGACGGCTGCCGCCGCGGTGCCGCTCGATGGGTAGATCGGCCTATCGCGTCCGGTTTTGGCGGCCACGCATTTTGTTGCACCGGTTTGGCGGGAGCACGGCGACTGCACCGCGAAGCAGCGTCGGTTCGACGCGTGGTGCTTCGCTCGAGGAGTGCGCGAATGACGACGGATCAATCGGCCGCGAAATGGCTCGGCGCCGCGCTCTTGAGCGTGGCCCTCGGAGGCTGCGGCGCTCGGAACGGCGACGCCGAAACCAGCAGTAGCTCCGGCGGCACGGCGGGTCGCGCGGGCGGCACGTTCGACGGAACCGGCGGCGCGGCGGCGAGCGGCGGTGCGAGCGCGGCGGCGGGCGGCAGCGAGGACAGCGCCGGCAAGCAATCGGTCGCAACGGGTGGCTCGAGCGGCGACTCGGGCGGCACCGCGACTTCCGGAGCCGGCTCCGGCGCGACCGGGGTCGCGGGACAGAGTCATGCGGGCGGCGGCGGGCGCTCGAACGACTCCGCCGGAGGACGTGCGAACGGAGGTCGCAGTGGTTCCGCGCCGAGCGGCGGGCAACCCGGCGACGGTGGGGCGGGCGCCGCGGCCGCATCCGGCGGCGCGACGAGCGGTGCGGCCGGAGCCGGCACCGGCACGTGCGTCGCGTCGACGGCGACGGGCACGAACGTGTCGGGAACGGGCCCGCATAAAGTGACCGTCGAAACGAACGCCGACTCCGGTATCAGCGAAGGGACGATCTTCCGGCCGAGCGACTTGGGCGGCACGGAGAAGTACCCGATCTTCGTCTGGGGCGAGGGCGGCTGCTCGGAGAACGGACTCTCGAACTCGGCGGCCATGGCCGAGATCGCCTCGCACGGCTATTTCGTCGTCGCGGACGGAACGCCGAACAACAGCGCGTCGCGCACGCAGTCTTCCGACGTGGTGACGATGGCCGGGCCGTTGCTCGCGTACATCGACTGGGCCGTCGCCGAAAACGCAAAACCGTGCAGCGCGTACTACCAGGCGCTCGACACGACCAAGATCGGGGTGAACGGCTTCTCGTGCGGCGGCCTGATGGCGGAAGGGACCGCGGCCGATCCGCGCATCACGACCTGGGGACTCAACAGCAGCGGTATGTTCAGCGCCGATCAGGCCTTCTACAAGACCGTTCACACGCCGGTGCTCGTCGTGCTCGGCGGCTCGGGCGACATCGCCTACGACAACGGCGAGCGTGATTACGACAACATCGCCGCGCTCGGTATACCGATCATGCTCTTTAGCAAGGCGCTCGGCCACGGCGGCGACCTCTTCACGAAGAACGGAGGCGACTTCACGAAAATCGACGTGGCGTGGCTCAATTGGTGGCTGAAGGGCGACGAAACCGCGACGGGCAAGGGGCTCCTCGTCGGCTCGAGTTGTCCCTACTGCTCGGACAGCGCTTGGGAAGTCAAATCGATGAACTTGCCTTGACGCTCGAGCCCGCGGTCCGCTCGCCGCGCTCCCCCGAGCCTCAGAGCGGGTGTGCCGAGAGCACCGGCCAGGCGACGCTCGGATCACCGGGGTCCTCGCCTCCGCCTTGCTTCGTGCAGAGCGTCACCTCCACGCCGTCGTCGCAGCCGGAAAAAGTGGAACACCCGTTCGCGTCCGGCGTCGAAGCCGCCCCCGTGCAGTGGTCGAGGGCCGCCCAGGTCTCGAAGGTGTTCTCGGCGCCCAAGAACGTGAGCGGCATGCCGGGAACGAGCGAGGACGGACCGCCGTCGTAGGGGACGCGCGCGTCCGCCGTTCCGCGAAAGGAGATGACCGAGATCGGCCGCGACGGCACGCAATCGTCCACGTTCTCGGCGAGGAGATCGAAAGCCGCGGGGGCGACGGCGGCAAACACGTCGGCCGCGTGACACGCGAGGTAGTGGGCCATGCCGCCGCCGGTCAGGATCCCCACGGCGTAGACGCGCGTCGAGTCGATGCACGCGACCCCGCGCACGTCGTCGACGAGCGCGCGAGCGAACGCCACGTCGTCGACGTTGGCGACGCAACAAGGCCCGACGTTCCAGGCCGTGCCGGCGGGGCCCTTCAAGCCGTCCGGGAACGCCATGATCGCGCCGAGCGCATCGAGCGCTGCCGGATACGGCGAGCTTGCGCGCTCCTTGGCGCCGGACTGACCGATGCCGTGAAAGTCCACGACGAGCGGCACGGCCGAGACTCCGGCGTACGCGGGCGGCACGTGGAGAACGTAGCTCCGCGCCGTCCCGTCGACGTTCAGCATCCGCGTCGTATCACCCTGCGGTATGATATTCGGCGGGCAGCTGCCGTCTTCGCCTGCGCTGTCTCCGGCGCCACCGCTGCCGTCGCGGCCGCCGGCCGCACCCGCGACAGCCGCACCCCCCACGCCCCCAGCGAGCGCCGGCGGCTGCCCCGTGATCGGAAAGAGGTCGGCTCGCGAGCAGGCGAGGCTCCCTGCGGCGACGACGCCGAGCGCGAGCCGTCCGGGGGCGAACGGTCGCGTCAAAAGCGAGCTCCGGCGGTGAGGCTCGCGAGTAGATTCGGACGACCGGTCGTCGCGACGACGACGTCGACGATGTGGATCGTGGCGGAGGGGGCCGCGACCTCGAGCTCGGAGGCGAGCGTGAGGTAGAAGCCGTCCGGTAAGCCGACGCGCGCACCGACCGTGGCGTCCAAGAGCAGCGCCCACTGCTCGAGGCGATGTCCGAGATTCGGCGCGACCGCGTGCCCGTCGAGACCGGTGAGGAGCGCGCCCGCCGAGAGCGCCGCGAGCGGCTCGACGCCCGCGTGCGGCACGGCGCAGAGACAAAGCCCGACCTTGCCGAACGACTGCGTGACGACGACGCTTCCGGCGGCGGTGTCGACGCGCGGACGAGTTCCGAAGCCCGCGACGGTCGCCTGAAGCGCGAGCCAGGAAGTGAGCGCCAGGTCGAGACGCGCGAGCGGCAGCAACGCCGGGCCGAGACCGTCGAAGCTCGTGAGGACCGCCGCTCCAGCTTCGACGCCGAGCCGGCGCGCCGTCGCGCGCGGCCCGCTCGCGCCCGGCGCGCTCGTCGCGGCCGTCTCGTCGCGGGCGGTGACGGCAGGGCGCTCCTCGCGCCGACCGCCGAGGTCGACCGTGATGAAGCTCGATCGCAGCACTTCGATGGCGCGGATTGCGAGCGTCGCCGGCGCGTTCTCCGTGTCGGGTTCGAGCGCCACGCGGTACGCGCGGAGCCGGCGTCGAGGTCGCTCGTCGATCCAGATCTCGGCGCCCACGAGCGCGCCGTTTTCGACGACCAAGTCGACGAAGGCGTCGATGTCGCGCTCCGACGCCGTCCGCTCGAGCCATGCGCGCGCCGAGTCGGAATCGGGCGCGAAATCGGCCGGACGCTCCGTGACGGCGACGTGCAGGCCGACGGCCGAGAGCTCGCCTTGCAGACGAAACAGCGCCTCATCGAGCTCCGGCGCGTCCGTCTCGGGCCGCAAGACGGCGACGGTCGCCGCGGCGGCCCGGGCGGAGCAGGCGAGGAGGCACGCGACGAGCAGCACGCAGCGGCGCCACGCGCCGGCACGCCGCCTACCGAGCACGAGACAGAGCGCGCGCAGCATCGGCATAACTTCCGCTCGGAAATCGGGACAGATACTCCTCCGCGACTCGACTCGCGGCGTCCCGTCCGGCCGTCTCTTCGACGAGGATCAACTTGCGTCCGAGCGCTTCGGCCGCGTACGTCCCGTGGGGCGCGAGGGCGAGGTAGCCGTCGTAACGTTCGATCGCCGCGCGCGGGCGCGCCTCGAGCTCTTCGACGCGACCGAGCAAGAACAGCGCGTCGACCGCGCGCGACGAGCTCGGAAACCGCTCGCGCTCCGCGAGCAGCGCGGCGCGCGCGAGGTCCGGCCGGCGGCGGTAGCGGGCCGCGTCCGCCAGCTCGAAAAGCTCCTCGTTCGAGAGCGTTCGCAGGCTCTGGTCGACTCCGTCACGCTCGACGTCGGAGAGAATGCGATCCCATTGACCGCCGGCCACGGCTTCTCGCCAGCGACGCGCGGGCGCGGTGGGCGGCGCCGCCGAGGCGCGCACGGAGGGCGCGGAAGCCGCGGGCTCGGGCACGGGCGCCGCTGAAGCGCTCGGAACGGGAGCCGAGGCCGTCACGGCGACGCCGGGCGGCGTCTCTTCGGCGTCTTCACGGATCACGCTCTCGTGTTTGCTCAGGTTCACCTCCAGGTTTTGCCCCGGCCGCAACACGAACTCGTCACCGACGATCGGGCCGCTCACCACCACTTTGCCCTGCGTGAGCCGCACGACGAACTCCTCGACCGTCGGGTCCCACCGCACGCTGAAGCGGGTCCCTTTGACGGAAACCACGAACGGTCCCGCTTCGACCCACCAGCGACGATCGAGATTCGGAGTGATTCGAAACGACGCGGAGCCGTGATCGAGCGCGAGTCGCGCACCCTCCGGGGTGACGGAGCGCAGCCGGCCGCGAGCGCCCGGCATCAGCGCGAATTGACTGCCCTCGTTGAAATAGAGCCGGACGCCGGCCCGCCCGACCTCGGCAAGATAGCCGCCCTCGAGGATCGCTCCGCCCTCCACGCGACTGACCGCGACCGGCGCCGGGGACCTTGCGAGCCCGTGACGGCGCGCGGCGAAGAGCGCGCCGCCTCCGAGGCAAGCCAAAAGCCAGGCCGCGAGCGCCAGAACACGCAGCCGGAACCGCGGCTCGTGCGAGCCGTTCGCAAGGCGCGCGCGCAAGGACGCGAAGCCGCGGTCGAGCGCGAGCGGGGTCGGCGCCTTGACGCCGAGACGCACGAGCCCGGCGAGCGCCGCGAGCCTGGACTCGGAGCGATCGGGTTCCGTCATGCGCCCCTGCCCCCGAGGCGGCCGTCGAGGAGCTCAGCGACGGCGGGAGCGCTCTCGATCCAACGCGCGAGCCGTGCGGAGGCGTGCGCGAGCGATCGCTTCACGGTCGACGGCGAAAGCTCCATCGCGGCGGCGATCTCTTCGACCGTCATGCACTCCACCCGGCGGAGCACGAAGGCGAGCCGATCCCGCGCCGACAGCCGATCGAGCATGGCGTAAAACTTCTGGAGCAGCTCGCGCGCCTCGAGATCGGGCGTCGAATGATCGAGCTCCGCCAGCGTTTCCGTGGGTCCGAAGGAGAGCCAGGCTTTGACGCGCCGGTACCGGAGCTCGGATTTGAGCGTGCGGATCGTGATCGAATAGACGAAGCTCCTGAGGCTCGCCGGATGACGCAGGGTCATGACGTTGCGGAGCACCCTGACGAACACCTCCTGAGCCAGGTCTTCCGCGTCGCTTTTCGAGCCGAGCGCGCGTTCGGCCGTCGTCAGCACCATCGGCGCGAAGCGGTGCCACGCCTCGGCGGCGGCCCACGTGTCCTTCTCGACCAGGGCGCGGGCGAGCTCGGCGTCACTCACCTCGCGGCGGGTGCCGGCGACGACCAGAGCGAGGGAGGGGCGCGCGGGGTTCGACATGGACGAACGGGCGTTCGGCAACGACGGCAGTCGCGCCGCGGACCCGGAACCGGTTCAACTTTCTGCGGCGAGCGGCGGCCGCTTCACTTCCGCTCGTAAAACGTGATGCTGACGCCGCCGCTGCCGCTCCCGGGATCCGAGCTCACGAAGTCGTTGGCGTTCAGGAACGCTTCGGGGCCGTCCGCGCGCGCCTCGAACAGCGGGACCAGCGAGCCGAGCGGGCCGCAGTTCCGGACCAGCACGAATTCCCCGTCGTTCGGAGCGAGGACGTAACGCGCGTCGAGCTTCGTCGTCGAACCGACGAGCTGATAGTCGCCTCCGCCCGAAACGATGCTTCCGGTCAGCTGCCCGCTGAGGGTTCCCCCGGTGATGGGGATGATGTTGCGCGTCCCGCGTTTACTCGCCCCGATGGAGAGCGACGAGCCGAGCGTGACGTTCTCGGTGAACACGGTCGCGCCTTTGCCGCCCGTCGCGGTCGAGCAGTCCCACGGTTGCTGCGGCTGGTCGCCCGGATCGGTGATCGTGGTCTTCGGATCGCCCGCCGTGACGCTCGACACGTCGTAGACGTCGAGGCGCATCGTCTTAGCGCTCTCGTCCACGGTGCGCGTGCCGACGAAGGTGCCGGTGTTGAGCCAGGCGAGCGCGTTCGAAGTCGCGACTTCGAAGTCGGGGACGATGCGGACGTCGGACGCGCCGGCGGGCGCCACGCCGCAAGTTCGAAGATAGATGAGCGTCCCGTCACTCGCCTTCAAGACGTCGATCTGCTCGAGCTCGAGGACGCCGTTCGAGCGCGTGAGCTCGAAGTCGAATCCGCCGGTGAGAAACGTCGCCTGTAGCCGGGAGCCCGTCGCCGAGCCGCCCTTCACGTCGAGGATGCGGCGATGACCGTACTGGGTCGCGCCCACGTCTTGGGTGTCGCCGAGCTCGAGCGTGGCGCTGAAGACGGCCGTACCGAGCGTGGGATCCGGGATCCCGCCCGCCATCCCGCACGCCCAGGACGCGTCCGGCACGATGGTTCCGGTCGACGAGCCCGACGCGCCGCCCGCGCCGCTCCCCGCCTGAGCGGACGCTCCGCCGCCGCTCGTCCCCGCCGCACCGGTCGTCGCGGAACCGCTCATGCCGCCGTTGCCGCCCGTCGTGGCGCCCGCTGCCGCAGTCGAGCCGGCGCCGCCGCTCTGATTGGCACGACCTCCGTTCGCGCCCGTGCCGCTCCGCCCTGCACCGTTGCCGCTCCCCGCGGCGCCACTCGCCGCACCGCCCGCCGAGCCGCCGCTCCCGTTCGCGCTGCGTCCACCGGAAGACGGCGCGCCGCCGCCCAGACCACCCGTGGCACTCGCGAGTCCGCCGCCCACACCGCCGGCGCCGCCGCTCGCGTTGCCGCCCGCGGTGCTCGTGTCGGCGGGCGCTGGACTTCGACCGTTCGTCGAGCCGCAGCCGCCGAGCGCCAGCATCATGCCGACGACCGAGCCGAGGGAGCGGATCGGCGCGCCGTACCTGGGATCGTTCGTGCTCGACAACACACGCTCCTTCAGCGGTGAACGGCGGAACCGGCTGCGACGCAGCGTGGATGTTCCGAAGCGAACGTCCACGTCGATTCCGCCTACGCGCGTCATCTTGGCGATCAAGCGGAGGGCTCACAATAGGCCGAGGTACCCAGCCCGGCGGCGTTCCGAGCCCGTCGACGTCGCCACGAGTCAACGCGCGACCTCCCGTCGAGTCAGCGAACCCTATGGGCCTTTGTGCCTATTGCGGCAGCCGACAGCGACGAACAGAGTACGACGGTGCGTGGCTTGCGCCGAAGGTACTTCACCCTGACGGGTGGGCTCGGACTGTCGGCGCTCTTTCTCGTCGTGAGTTGCGGCGGCGGTTCGAGCCAAAGCACCGGGGGAGCGAGCGGGAGCGGCACCGCAGCCGGCGGGACTCGAGCCGGAGCAGGCGAGAGCGCGGGCGGACGCAGCGGCTCGGCCGGCGGCACCGCGAACGGCGCGCTCGGCGGCGGACCCACCGCGGGCGCCGGGGCGCCCTCCTCGGCCGGCTCCGGTGCGGGGGGAAGCGGCAATCCGGCGAGCGCCGGCACGTCGTCGAACGCAGGCGCCTCGAGCGGCGGCGCGGCGCTCGGCGGCGCGGGTGGACCGAGCGCGAGCGGCGGCGCCGCGAGCGGCAACGGCGGTTCGTCGTTCGCCGGCAGCGGCGGCGGAGCCGGAGCGAACGGCGGCAGCGGCCCGGACACGAGCTGCGCCGCTTCGACCCTGAAAAGCGGTGACGAGAACCTGAGCCTCGACGTCGGCGGCACCTCGCGCACGTACGTGTTGCACGTCCCGGCGAGCTACGGCGGCAGCGCGCGCGTGCCGCTCGTCCTCGACTTCCACGGCCTCGGGGGCAGCGGCGCCCAGGAGCAGTCGAGTTCGGGGTACCAGCAAATCGCCGATAAAGAAGGCTTTCTGATCGCGTTTCCGAACGGCATCGACAACGCCTGGAACATCGGCCCCTGCTGCACGAACTCGCGAGACGTGGACGATCTCGGATTCGCGAAGGCGATGGTCACCGCCATCTCGACCGCCGGCTGCGTCGACGCCAAGCGCGTCTATGCGACCGGGTTCTCGATGGGCGGCGGCATGGCTCAGTATCTCGCTTGCAATGCCGCCGACGTGTTCGCCGCGGTCACCCCGGCATCGTTCGATCTGCTCGTGCCCGACGAGGAGCCGTGCATGCCCTCGCGACCCATCAGCGTGCTCGCGTTCCGAGGCACCGCGGACACCGTCGTTCCGTTCGACGGCGGCATGGGCTCGAGCGGACGCGTGACGTTCCTCGGCGCGCAAGGCAGCTTCGCGCGCTGGGCCGGCATCGACGGCTGCATGGAGCCGACGACGAGCGACGGCGACTGCACCTACTACGAGCAGTGCGACGCGGGCGTCGAGATAGGGCTCTGCGTCAAGCAGGGCGGGATGCACGCGCCGGGCGACCCGAACGTCGGCTGGACGTTCTTGAACAAGTTCACCCTACCGTAGCTCGCGGTCGACGGAAGCACCGGGCTGCCGTCACTGCACGGTAATCGAGGCAGTTCCCCGCACTCACACCGGCGACACGAGCGCGCTCCGCAGAGCTCCGTGTCTCGCCAGGCCGAGGACTATCCGCATGCATTTGGATTCGCTCCGCTCGTCAATCTTGCTCGTTTTCGTGGGCTCGCTCGGTTGCGCATCGAACGCGACGGCACCGGGAGCGGGCGGCGTTTCCGCGAGCGGCGGCACCGGAGCGGTCGCGGGCGAGACGGGCACGGCGGGCCGCGGCGTCGCCGGCGAGAACGGCAGCGGCGGTACGCTCACGGCGGGCGCCGGCACGGGCTCGGGCGGCGCGACCGGCGGCGGCGCCGTGAGCGGTGCCGGCACGAACGCCGCCGGAGACACGAGCCGCGGCGGCGCGGAGGCAGCGAACGGCGGCGCGGGCGGCGCCGCGGCGGCGGGAGACTCGGGTAGAAGCGGCGGTCGCGGGGGCCGCGGCGCGGCCGGCGCCGGAGCTGGGGGAGCGAGCGCCGGCACGGGCGGCTCGAGCGGGAGCGGCGGCACGGGCGGCATGTACGTCGGCACGAAAATGGCGGGGACGGCGCAGTCGGGCGACATCACGGTCGACCCGACGAAGGTCCATCAGGTCGTCGACGGCTTCGGCGAAGCCGACGTCTGGCAGGGCTCGTCCTCGACGGCGATGCAGACGCTCTTGTGGGACCCGGTGAACGGCATCGGCCTCACCCTGCTGCGAGTCGGCATCGACGGGACGAGCGGCTCGGCGAACATCATGGGCGCCGCGGGCTACGCCGACGGTACGGCGTGCGTCAAGTTCAACGGCAGTGACTGCAAGGTCTGGGCGGCACCGTGGTCGCCGCCGGCCAGCATGAAGGACAACAACAACGTCAACAACGGCGGTCACCTCAACAGCAGCAACTACAGCGCGTGGGCGAAAATCCTGGCGTCCTTCCCCGCGTTCTACAAGAGCCACGGCGGCGTCGATCTCTACGCCATCTCGGCGCAGAACGAGCCGGACTTCACGGCCAGCTACCAGTCGTGCCTGTTCAACGCTTCGCAGATGGTGGCCTGGATCAACGTGCTCGGGCCGGCGCTCGCGGCGCTGAGCCCGCCCGTCAAGGTGCTGGCAGCCGAGCCCGACAACTGGGGGAACCTGTGGGGCGGCGACGGTTACGGCCCCGCGATCATCGCCGACACGAACGCCGACATGTACGTCGGGCCGATCGCCACGCACGACTACGGCAACACGAGCGCCGGGACGTACGGGCGCCCGGCGCCGCCGTCGAACAACACGCACCACGTCTGGGAGACGGAGTGCACCCCGAACGACACCGGGCCGATCACCATCGCCACCATGATCTACTCGGCGTTCTCGACCGGCGGCGTGAACGGCTGGCACTACTGGTGGACCCAGGCGCTCGTGCCGAACGCGAGCAGCCCGCCGGCGCAGGTCTACGCGCTCGGCAACTTCAGCAAGTTCGTGCGCCCCGGCTACTACCGCATCGACGTGAGCGGCGCGCCCAAGGCGTCCGGATCCGCTCCGCTGGTCGTCGCGTTCTCGAACCTCTCCGACGGGACGGTGTCGATCGTCGTGGTGAACGGCGGCTCGGCGGCGAACGTCTCGTTCTTCGTCGCGGGAACCGCCTGGCCGGCGTCGGTCACTCCCTACGTGACCACCTCGAGCTCCAAGCTCGCGGCCGGGTCGGCCATCTCGGTCACGGGCGGGCGCTTCTCGGCCTCGCTCGCCGCGCAGTCGGTCACGACGTTCGTCGGGAAGCCCTGAACGGCTACTGGCCCGCGCAGGCGAGGTCCATCATGTCGATCTTGCCGTCGCCGTCGTCGTCGATGCCGTTGTCGCAGATCTCCTGCGAGCAATCATCGACCACGCAATCGCAATCGTCGTCGATGCCGTTGCCGCAAATTTCACGCGCCGCGCAGGTCGTGCCGCAATCGGTGTCGACGGGCGGCTCCCCCGGAGTCCAGAACGCGCGATGGTTGCCCTGCCCGATGTTTTGGAAAGGCGCCCAGAAGGCGCTGAAGCCCGGATCGGGGAGCGTCGGATCGATGCCGGCGATCCAAAGCTGGTCTTGCTTCGGGTCCTGCGGACGAACGTCGGCGTACGCGCGCAGACTCGAGAAGGCGAGCCAATAGGTTCCCGCGGGATCGGACGGCGCCCACGTCGGCATCGAGTTCCCGACGCCGGTGGTCCCGTCCGCACCGTTCACGCGTTGATTCAGGCGCGTGAGCGCGAAAACGGTTCTCGTCGCCACTTCGACGAGACGCAACTCGGCGGACGGCGCGTCTTCGGAAGGTCCCGACGCTTCGACGTACGCGATGAAGCGGGCGTCGGGGCTGAAGCTCGGAAAGAAATCGTCGTCGTCGTCGCTCACGGGCGTGACCAGAACCTCGGGCGCGTCGAAGGCGTCGTTGGCGAAGGGCAGCACCGCAATGGCGCCGTGTTCGGTCTGCTTGTCGCCGCCCTTGCCGCCGAGCGTGACGGCGACTTGATCGCCGAGCGGAGACCAATCGGGATGCGTGGCGGTCGTGCCGGGCGGCAGCGGGACCGTTCCGTCTCCTCCGCCGACGGCGGCGCCGGTGTCGGCGTCGATGAGCCGCAATTTCCCTCCGCCGGCCACGAGCAGCCGCGTTCCGTCGGGCGAGAACGTGCTCCACACCATGGGGCCCGTGGTGGCCGCGGGACCCGGAGCCGGTGGGGGCGCTCCGGCGTCCATCATGGGCGACGGCGCGGGCGGCGACATCGGGCCGCTCGGAGCCGCGGTGCTGTCGAGCGGAAGGATCATCGAGCGATCGTCGAGCGAGAATTCGGCGAGCTGGTTCTTGTCGAAGCCCGCGGTGAAGCGCCGTCCGTCGCGCGACACGGTGTGACAGCCGGTGCACGTCGTGGCGGCGTCCCCGGCGGGATCGGTGAAGAACCGAACCGGGCTCGGTCGTTCGAAGGACGCGCGCATGAGACCGCGACTGCCGGTCGACCAATAGTAAATGGTGCCGTCGAGCGGCGACGCACTGAACGTGAGTCCCACCGGATCGGTGCGCCAGCTCTCGGAGCCACCGCTCGAGTCGACTCCTCGCACCGTAAAAGCCACCTGCCCGCCCCGGTTCGAGTCGGCAATCCAAGCCCATTGTTCCGCGCTCGGAGTGAGATTGGTTTGACGGGTGACGACCCGAACGCTCGTGTTCGGCCCGACGAAGTCGAGCGCAAAGAGATCGGCCGCGCCGGCGCTCCAGGCGAAGCGCAAGAGCGACGCGTTCGGCGGCAACAGCGTTTCATCGCTCGGGTAGAGGATTACGGGCTCGTTGCTCGGGTCGGTGCCGGGCGCGTGCTCGACGTCCGTTTGGAACGCGGTCGCCGGTGCGTCGGCGGCGCTCGCATCGACGAACAGCATGGAACCCACGTGGTCGATGCACGGATTCTCGCCGCACCCGTCGCCGTTTCCGCCGGCGTCGACGGCCGTCGCGCCCGCCGACACGACCGAGCCGAGGTTCACGTCGCGACCGTCGCCGCAGCCGGCGCCCGTGCTCGCGCCGAGCGCGGCGGCGAACGCGAGGGTGCGACTTCCGAACGAGGGCGTCATGGGTCGCCGAGCAGCCGCGAGAGTCTCGGCACGTACGCCGACGCCGGATAGTGCATCCGAAAGAGCGTCGCGCGCGAGGCCGCCTCGCTCGAGCGTCCCAGGCGAACGAGCGCTGAAATGGCGATGTATTCGCGTTCTTGCGCGAGCTCTCCGCTCGGGTATTGCGCGCGGCAGCGTTCCGTCAGCGCGAAGGCCTGGGCCGGATCCGCGGCGAGCGCGCTCCGCGCTTCTTTCAGGAGCTCGAGCTCGCTCTTCGTGGCGTTGTTTTCGGCGAGCGCCGAGGCCGGAGTCGGCTCGGGCGCCGCCGCGTTCACGCTCCCGCTCGGCGCGCGCCTTGGCGGGCGGCCGTCTGCTTGGCGTGGCGCTCGCGCGGGAGAGCCCGGCTCGGTGAGGCTCTCCTCCTTACCGACGCTCGCGACGGCGCCTGGTTCCGCCTCGGAGCGCGCGTACGGTTCGGTGCCGGAACCGAGCGGCGCCGCCTCGACGCTCGCCGGAGCCGGGGGGCTCTCGACCGGAGCGACTGCAGCGGCGGAGTTCGAGGGTACGCCGCCCGCCACCGCCGAACTCTCCGGCTGCGTCGTGTTCTCGAGTGGTTGCCGGGCGCTCGTGGCCGCGACGGGTGGCGCTTCCGGCGCGCGGCCCGCGTGAGCCGGGCGACGGGCGAGAAGCCAAGCGAGGAGCCCCAAGCCGCCGAGCGCGACCAGGCCGAAAATGGTCGCTTTCCCGGCGAAAGAGCGCGCCGGCGCCGGACGCTCGACGACCGCCGTCTCGGCGGGCGCGCTCTGCCGCGGCACAGGGCGGAACTCGAGCGGCGCCCCCGCGGCGTTGAGCCGCGCCGCGAGCTCGACGAGCCGAGCGTCCGAGGGCACCCGTTCGCGCACGGCTGCGACGCTCTCGCCGAGCACGCTCGGCTCCTCGCGCATGCGCTTCGGTTCCTTGATCACGGCGGCCTCCGTTCGAACTCGTCGCGCACGAACGTGCGCGCGGCCGTGAGCCGGCTGTACGCCGTCTGGAGCGGACACCCGAGCACTTCCGCGACCTCTTTCAAGGCAAGCTCCTCGATCTCGTAGAGCACGAACGCCGCGCGCTTGTCGTCGTCGAGCCGATCGAGCACGGCGAGCAAGCGGTCACCGAGCTGCCGGTTCAGGACGGCGTCGTACTGCGCGGCCGGTGCCTGCGAGTCCGGGACCTGATCGACCGCGACCTCGCGCCGGACGCGGGCGCTCCGGCGGTACTCGGACGCGACCCGCAAACAGATGGCATAGAGCCAGCTCCGCAAGGCGTGTCCGTCGAACTCGGGCAAGCGTCGGTGCACGATCAAAAAGACCTCTTGGCAGACGTCGTCCACGTCCGCCGGGCGAACGCCGAGGCCGAGCAGCGCGCGCCAGAGATAGCGCGCGTGATCCCGGAAAACCTCCGAGAAGGACGGCAGCGGGGCTGGCTCCATCACGCGAGCCGGGCCGGCATTCACCTCCATGGATGGCCGCTCCGCGCTTTCTTTCTGGTCAGGACGGGTCAAAACGTCAGGGCGCCGCCGAAGCTCGCCAGCAAAGCCGGCTTGGACATCTGAAAGAGCAGTCGCGGCGCTGAATTCACCTCTACGAGAAATCGCTCCGGCCGATCGGGAAAGAGCGCGGTGAGGTTCGCGATGAAGCTCCACCGGCCCCGGAGCGGCAGCGCGCCGTAAAATCCCACGGATCCGGCGAGTTGACCGCTCGTCCGCGCGTGGCCGCCGCTCACGCCCCGGGGCGTGGCGCCGAGCGCTGCATAGAGAGCGCCGCCACAGAAGGCGACTTGAAAGGCCGTGACGCTCCAATCGCCCGCGCAGAGCTCGAGGCGCCCGGCCGTCAACCAGAAGCCGACGGACGCTCCGCCGAGCTCCGTGGACGCAGGCAAGAAAGCGACCCCGCCCGCGCGGACGGCGAGCCACGAGAGTGGCTCGAGCCGCAGACCCACGGCGACGCCGGGGCGAACGGCCGGCAACACGCCGGACTCGACGCTCAGCGCCGCTTCGGCGGCCAGCCAAGACCACGGACGTCGTGCGACCGGCGCGACCGGCGTGGCCTCTTGCTCCACGTCTTCGTCGGGCTCGACCGTCTCGGGCTCCCGCACGCGAGGCGGGGGCGGCGGCGGCGCCTCGTCCTGCTCGGGTCCGTTGTCGGCGAGGAGCGCCACCGCCAACACGAGGTGGTCGTCCAGACTCGAGCAGAGCTCCGTCGAGCTCGTGATCTCGCGCGTACCGAGCGCTCGACCCGACGCGTCGTCGACTTCGAGCACGGCGCGAAAGTGCCGATCAGGCAAGCGCTCGACGTCGACGTGCAGGGTGAAGGCAAAGGGCGCTTCGAACGCGTCACGGCCGAGGTAATCGTTCACGGCGCGCTTCAAGCCGTCTTCGCCGAGACAATCGAGCTCCGGACCCGGCCCCGACCATTCGAGCAAGAGCGACGGTGGCGCCGCACCTCCCGCGCGCGGCTCGGCCACGGCCGAAACGGCGGGAGTCTGGACGAGGAGCCCGGCGGCGAGCGCCGGAATCACCCGGCCGATCCGCCGCGCGCGTCCTCGGAGGCGATGGCTCATCCACTGCGCACAGTAGTACCTCTGCCGACGAAGTGAACTACGGCGGCCAAAGACAGTAGCCGAGCGTCGTGCCCGGATACACGTAGCAGGACATCCCCGTCGGACAGGCTTCCGTCGCGCCGCTGCTCGCGCAGACGAGCAAACAGTGCTTCTGCGTGACGAAGTCCACGCACGCGGCGCGCGCGCCGGTGGACGAGGGCGCGTCGGAGCAATCGGCGTCCGTCGTGCACGGGTTCGAGCAGCTGTACCCGTACACCGTCGTGTCGTCCCGAATCCCGAGACAACCGAGCGCGTTCACGTCGACGCACATCGCGGTGTCCCCGTGGCACTCGCGCTCATAGGCCGAAAAACCGTCCGCCATCGGAGCAGGCGGTGCGCTCGACGCGCCCGCACCGGAGCTCGGCGCGCCCGCGCCGGAGCTCGACGCGGACGCGCCGGCGTTCGACGAGAGCCCCGCGCTCGGCGCTCCGGCCCGACTTCCCCCGGCGCCGCCGAGCTCCGGCAGCGAGCGGGCGCCGCCAGCCGAGCTCGAGTTGGCCGCGGCAGCGACGCTCGGCGAGCCCGCGCCGGCGCCTCCGAGACTCGCGGCTTCGTTCCCCGCGGCGGCGAAGCGTGATGCCGCGTCACCGCCGCCTCCGTTCGAGCCGCAGCCGGCGACCGCGAGCGCCACGACCGCGCAGAGCGTTGCGCTCCGCGGCGTGGCGAGCGCCGCGCGGCCTCGGAGCGAGCCATGCGTCTGCACCGAAAGGACATGGCGGCAACGACCGACCTTTCTGACGTGTCCGCCGTTTTTTCGAAAACGCACTCGCCGCGCGGCGCTGGTTCAGAAAGCCGCGCTCGAGAACCCATTCAGGGTGAGAGCTCGCACTCGAGGTCCCGATGCACTTAGAACGACGAGTCGCCGTCATCCTGACCGCGGGCATGCTTGCCGCCGCGTGCGGTGGTGCGAGAGAGCGGAGCGGCGGGCTCGATCCGCAGCACGTGGCGGGCGGGGGCGGAACCGGCGGCGGCGCGACCATCGACGTCGCGACGGGCGGCACCTATTCGAGCGCCGCAACGCCCGACGACGGCGACGCCGCGCTTTCGAACTGCGAGGATTACTCGTTCGACGGCTGCGTGGGCGAGGGTTTCGAGGGCGAGAGCGTGCCGCTCGACATCTACGTCATGTTCGACATGTCCGGATCCATGTTGAACGACGTGGGCGGCATGACCCGCCTCGCCGCGGTGCAACAGGCGATGCAGCAGTTCCTGCGCGACCCGGCGAGCGCGGGCATCGGCGTCGGGATCGGGTACTTCGGCTTCGAGCCCATCGGCAGCACGTCCTGCGACGAGGCGACGTATTCGCGACCGGACGTCGCCGTCACGCAAGATCACGAGGCCATCATCGCGTCGCTCGACGCCCGCATGCCGACGGGTGAGACGCCGACGGGCGCCGCCATCCGGGGAGCATGCGACTACGCGCGGTCGGAGCGGACCCAGCACCCCGAACGGGCGCTCGTCAATTTGCTCGTGACCGACGGCACGCCCGAAGCCCCGGTTTCCTGCGCCGAAAACGGCTGCTGTCCGACGCTCGACGACGCCGTGCAGGCGGCGTCCGGCTGCGCGGCAGGGCGCGACGGGGTCGCGACCTACGTGCTCGGCGTGGGCCCCGAGCTCGACAACCTCGATCAAATCGCGAGCGCCGGCAACACGCAGGCGGCGTACTTGGTCGGCAACGACGACGTGACGAGCCAAGTGCTCGCGGCGTTGAACAAGATCCGCGGCGACGCCGTCGTGCCGTGCAACCTCGAGATCCCGACGCCGACGGACGGCAAGAAGCTCGACTACACGCAGCTGAACCTCGTGTACTCGACCTCGGGCTGCAACTTCGTCCCCGCGTATCACGTCGACGCGCAAGCGAGCTGCGACGCGAGCGGCGGTTGGTATTACGACGATCCGAACTCGCCCTCGAGCGTCACCCTCTGCCCCGCGACGTGCGACGCCGTCTCGGTGCCGGGCGCCGCGCTGCGATTTTCGGTCGGCTGCCAGAGTCTTTCGAAGCCGGTGCGCTGACGCGCCCTTCACCTGACGGAGCGAGAGAACATGAGCGTTTCGCACGGATACGGAAAACACGGCATGGGCGCGGCACTCATCCTGCTCGCGCTGACCCAGGCGGGCTGCGGAGGCGCGTCGCGCCCGGGCGAAGGGGGTACCGCTTCGAAGGGCGGCGGAGCCACGTCGGGCAGCGGAGCCGCGGACGGTGCCGGCGCGGCGGCGAGCGGCGGAGGCGCCGCGACGGGTTCGGGCGGGAGCGCCGGCGGTTGGAACAGCTCGAGCCCCGGACCCCACTTCCCCGGGAGCGGTACCGCGTACGAGCCGCTCACGCCGGGCTGCGGACCCGAGTCGGCGAGCGAGTGCACCGGCAGCTGTGAGGCGCACACGACGCCCGATCCGAATTCGGTGATTCGAGCGCCCGCGACGCTCTGCTTCAGCGGCGACGCGGATCCGACTCCCGAGGATCCGCTCGCGACGATCGAGCAGGTCATCGAGACTCTCGACGGAATACGCATGGTGCATCTGCGCGTCACCTTCGACCCTGCCTTCGTCGACAACACTTACGGCGCCAACGCGAGTAGCGGTTGGGGTACGAGCACGGCGTCGTCTCAGCCGGCCGCGCCCGGCGCGATGCCGGCGCCCGGGATGATGCCGGGGATGATGGCCGGCATGATGATGCCGCCCAAGCGCGGCGGTCACACCTTCGACGATCTCGTCGGCAGCGATCACGTCGAGCTCCTGCTCGCCGACGGTTCGGGCAACACCGTGATGGATTTCGACATCGATTACATCAGCGCCGACTCGAGCTCGACGTGCGGCTACCGGACGCTCGGCGTCACCGGCGCGGAAGGCAAAGTGATCCAGGGTGACGCCTCCGACGTCCTCGGCGCCGCCACGTCCCTCGATCGGAACCTCAACGGCTGCGGCTATTGCTACACGACGGATTCCCCCGCGACGGACGACGCCTACACACCGAATCCCGCGACGCCGGCCTGGGATTATCGGGTCGTTTACGAGGTTTGGCTCGCGCTCGACGCGTTCGGCAGCGCCGGCTTCGGCCAGGCCTACATCAACGACGTGCACGCCTCGCCCTCGAAGCTCGACAGCGACACGGTCACCGTCGAACCGGCGCCGTGCCCCGGCGGCTCCGACACGCCCATGGGAAGCTGCCCGGCCAATTACACGGTGTACGTCGAGACCGAGGGCAAGTCCGCGTGCGTGCCCATCCCGTTCGCCAACTACCCGAACATGGCGCCCTGCCCCTCGGGCTATCACCTCGACACGGCGAGCGAAGGAAAGTACTGCATTCCCGGCTGAGCGCCGCCGCACCGCGCGCATTCATCGCGCGCCCGATCTCGCGATCGCGCAAGGAGTGCGCTTCTCGCGCGCGGCGACACGCTGTTTGAGCGGGGTCGACACTGGCACGCGTCCTGCTTCGACGCGGCGCATGACTCGCCCACTCCGGTTTGCGATCACGGCCGCGTCGATGCTCCTCGGCTGCGGCGCCGAGCAGGTCCGAGCCCCGGTGCTCGGGGAGGCTTCGTCACCCGCGCTGCCGGCGCAACCGGAGACCATCGCTCCGGCGCCCGTCCCTCCGCCGCCCGCGCCCGCCGTCGCCACGCACACGGAGACCAATGGCGCGTACGACCTGCTGATCGCCGCCGCCGGCTGCTGGATGGGCGGCGTCTGGAGCGACGCGGAAGGAGTGAGCGCCGAAGGCCGCGCGGAAAACGCCGACCGGCGTTGCCGGACGCTGATTCGTCGTGTGTACGGCGCCGAAGATCAGGCGCGTTACGAACGGCTCCGTGCGCTCGACGCGGTGGAGGTGTTCGAGCTCAGGGAGAAATTGGTCGCGGCCGCACGGGACGAAGGCGTCGACGTCGGGCGCCAGCAGTTGCTCGCGAGCCTGCTCGACCGCATCGCCGACGTCGAACGCGAGACGATGTTCGCGCGGCGCGCGGGCGACCGCGTGAAAATGGACGTCGAAGGCGAGCGCGAACGCCCGAACCTCGGGCAAGACGTGCTCGACGCCGTGGCGCCGCTCGCCGAAAGCGCCGCGTTCGAGACGCTGCTCCACGACGACTTCGGACCGCTCACCCACGATGCGCGCGCCGTCGCCCTCCTCGCCGCCATGGATCGCATGGAGATCGCGCGCGGTTTACCGAAGCATCTCAAGGTGTACGTCGTGGGGCGGCCTTTTCAGCGACTCTTCGGCGTTCCGGCGCCGGAGGTTCCGGCCAACGCGCGCAAGCCGTTGAAACCGGGCGCCTGGCTCGCCTACCTGACGAGCGTCGCGCAGGCGGGGAAGCATCCCGTACCGGACATCGCGAAGTCGCTTCCGGACCGCGAGTTGCTCGCCTGGGGCGGGACGCTCGCGGCGTTGTCCGACAAGCTCGGCGCCGAAGCGGAAGGGCTCCCGCCGGGTGAACTGAAGCGCGTCACCGAAACCGTGGTTCAACGGCTCTACACCGAATATCGCGCCTCCGAAGCGGCCGTCCTCTCGGAAACCGCACACCCGCGCTAGCTCGGACGCGTTCCGAACCGCCCGGTTCGGCGCGTCGCGGCGCCGTTCTCAATCCTCGCAGCGGATCTCGAGGATTTCGCGCGACGGCATCGCCGACGAATGCTGCGCGTCGAGAAAGAGCGTGCCGGCTGCGGACGGGATCTGCGTTCCGCCGCGCTCGAGCGGAAAGTAGTCGTCGCCGCCGTTCACGTGTTTGAAAATCGAGGTCTCACCGCCGCGGTTGCAGGTCGCGAGCGCCGTGTCGCCCTGCACGGCGAGCGACATCTCGCTGCAGCCGATGAGACTCTGCCAGGGCTCGAGGCTCGTGCTGCCGTCGTGCCCGACCCGGTGCAGCGCCCAGCCGTCGCCGTACGCGTCCGTCGACTCGAACGCGAGGTACGCAAAGCCGCTGTCGGTGAGCGCGAGCAGGGGGCACGTGGTTTCACCGTTGAGCGCCCGCAGCGGAACGACCGTGTCGAGCGTGACGGCGCCGGTCGCGTCGAACTCGATGAGGTGAAAACCCGTGCCCTCGAGCTGGGAGAACAACGCGCCGTGGTCGGTCGGCAGCACGTCGTAACAAGAGCCGTCGGTCGGCGTTTGGACCACGCTCCCGAGCGGCGTGCCGTCCGCGCCGAACATGGCGAGGAAGGCCGGATGCTCGCTGATTTCGGCGTCCATGAAGAGACCGCGCTGACCGTCGAGCGAGACGCCGCCACCGACGAACGAGAAGAGCGTCGAGTATTGGCCGTCGAACAATTTCGAGACCGCCGACGCCGTCGTGCCGCCGTCACCGATGAGCGCAGTCCAGAATCCGGACCCGCTCACGTCGTAGTCGCCGTCGAGGACCAGCGTGATCCCGTCCGGTCGATCCATGTTGAGCGCGGCGTCCGCGCGCGCGGGCACGCCGTAATCCGTGGCCCAGAGCGTCTGCGTCTCGGCGGCGTCGACGCGGAGCCAGCTCAGTCGCACGCTGTACGTTCCGCTGTCGGCCGTTTCTTTCCACGGCCCGACGGCGAAGCCGTCCCCGAGGCGCGCGATGCTGCCGCTCGCGGTCGCGGGCAGCTCGGACAGCGGGATACGCCGGTAAACACCGCACGTTCCCGGCGCGACGCTGCCACCGCCGTCCCCGCTCGCGCCCGCGGCACCCGCCGAGGCGTCCACACCGGCAGCGCCCGTGAGACCCGAGCCCGCCGTCGCGCCGCCGGCGTCAGCCGTCGTACCGCCCGCGCCGTTGCCGCCGGTGCCCGTCGCGGTCGCGCCGCTTCCAGCCGCTCCGACGCCCGGCGCTCCCGCCGCGCCGCCCGAGCCCGCTCGCGCACCGCCGGCACCGAGTGACGCATCGCCGCCGGAGCCGGCGCTCGCGTTCCCCGCGCCGCCTTGCGAGCCACCGCCCATGCCCCGCGTCGTCTTCGAGCTCGCGCCGCACGCACCGGCGGCCAAAGCGAGCATGCTCGTGAGAAGGACCAATCGCTGCATCGTCGCACCCCGAACCCGTGTGCTTCGCTTACTCTGCCACAGAGTCACCGAGCCGCGCGACACCGGATCACCCCTTCGGATCGCGCAGCCGTACGTCGTGTCGCGCAGAGAAACCCGTACTCGCCGGTGCACACTCGCTCGCGCCCGAGCCCGCGCGTTCTTCGCGGAAAATTCCGTCGAACGGTGTGAAAACTCTCGCTCACGGACCCTGGAGGACGTCGGGCGCGGCGCTCGGCGGTTCGCCGTGCAGCCGAAGACACCACTCCAAGTAAATGGCCTCGTGCAGCCACGCGACCTTGGCGGCCCGGTGAACCATGTCCGCGCAGTCGCGTTCCGACCACGGCGCGGGGACTTGGCTCGAGCTACCGCGAGCGTGCGCGCTGCCCGCGAGCGCGCCGAGGTAGCGCACGAGCGGCGGAAGGCTCTTCGCGTCGAGCTCGCGGAGCGCGAGCTTGTCTTCTTGCGGGCTCAGGCGCCGAACGACCATGCCGCTCTCCCCCACGTGAGTCGTGCCGAGCATGCGCGGCGGCGCTGCGACACAAGCGCGGAAAGCCTCCACGGCGGTCTCGGCAGGAGCCGCGTCGGCGGGAGCGACGAGCCGCGCGGCGCTCGGCACGGGCTGCTCCTTCATCTCGAAGAGCCAGCCGCCGTCGAGTCCGCCCTTGCCGCGCGTGAGGAGCGCCACGCGCAGCACACCGAGAGAGCCCGTGCCGGCCACCCGCAGCGCGGCGTCGAGGATCTCGAGCTGTTCCGCGTGGGGGCGGCCGTCGGGAGGCAGCCGCTCCGCATAGCGCTGAATCGCGTGCGGGAGCTGTGCGACGATCTCCGGCGACAGCTCGGCGTAACGTTCGCCGCGCACGAACGCACGGTGCGCTCCCTTGGCCTCGGTGCGCGCGTCGAGCAGCTGTTGACGCGGGCGTGAACGCACGCGCTCGACGAGCGCCGCCACCGGCGCAGGTTGTGGGGGCACCGGCGCCCCTCGAAACGCCGAGCTCACGTAGCTCTCGAGGAGCTCCTTCGAGAGCTCGAGCACGACGGGCCCACTCGACCCGAGCTCCCGGCCCGCCAAAATCAGACTCGCGAGCAGCCGCAGCACGTCCCACCGCCACGGGCCACTCACGGCTTCGTCGAAGTCGTTGAGGTCGAAGGTGACCGGCCTCTTCTCGGCGGGAGCATCGCTCGAGCGCTCCGGTCTGAACGCGCCGAAGTTCTCGAGGTGCAAATCGCCGACGAGCCAGCCCTCGCCGGGCGGGCCGTCGCGGAGTTCGGCGCTGTCCGCGAGGATTTCGTAGAAGAGCGGCGCCGCTCCGCGCAAGAACGCGAAGGGCGAGAGACTCATGCGCGCGACCTTGCGCTCGAACAAGCGCGGAAAGCGCTCGGTGCGCTCGCGGTCGAGCTCGAGCTGCCTCGCCGCCCACTGCTCGGGCGCGACCGACGACGAGCCGAAGACCATGCGCCCACGTTACCAAAGTCGCGCCCGGAGCGGCGACCCGGCCGGAGCGGATCGGCGAGACTCACGCCCGCGACTCAGTGCGGCAAGAGCTTCACGAATGCGTCCCACTCCCCGCGTCCGACGAGCAGCGACGGCGCCTTCCGAGTCTCGCTGAAGTCGCGGTCGACCTCGATGCTCCCCTCGCCGAGACCGAAATAAAGCTTCCGACGGTTGGGGAAGCTCAGACGAAGACACAGCTGAACCGAGGTGCCGAAGCGGCCGGTCACGCTGACGCGCCGCCGCTCGACGCCGAGCTCGTCGAGCGCGCACTCGGCGAGCACGCTGTCACGTCGTCCGTCGAGCCAAGCCACGCTGCGCGCATGGACGCGGAGGCGCGCTTGCGCGCGCGCCGGACGCCTCGCGAGAACGAGCATGCCCACCATGCCTCCCGCGGCGAGCGCCCAGGACAAGCCGAGGAGCACGACTTCGGGCAGATGGAGCACCTGGACGCCGACGACGCCGAGCACTTCGGCGATCACCGCAATGCCCAGCAACGGGAGCAAGTTTCTCATCAACCCGCGCGCGCTCAGCGGGCTCGGGACGAGATTCAGCGTGAGCACCGCGTCTTTCGACGACGGAGCGTGGGCGTGGTCGCAGCCGAGCTCGTGCGCGAGCGCCCGGAAGTCGGCCGGTGCGAGCACGAGCCCGACTTCGCTCGTCAGGGGCAGGTCGCCGCCGTCGATCGCCGGCACGGCGCCGCGGCAGCCGAGCGTGACCGATTCGGCGCCTTGCGTGAGCGTGAGCGCGGAACCCGCGGTCGTGCCGTAAGCGGCTTCGACCCAGCGTCCGAGCACGCGCGACAGGTTCGCGCGCCGGAGACTCAGCTTGCCCGCGACGACGCGGTCGGCGTCGAGCGTCACGAACGTCGGCTTGCCCCGCATCACGTCTTGATACCAAAGCGCGCCGACGAAAAAGCAGACGAGAGCCACGGCGGTTGCCGCTCGGTTCGGCGCATTCCCGAAGTGCGTGACGAGCAACGAGCCCACCATCGCGAGCACCCAGACGGCGGTGGGTCCCGCGTAGCTCCGCCGCGTCGGGTACGTCGTCGCGGGAAATGTCCGCGCGTCTCTCTGGCGATGGCGATGCACGGCGTGAGACCCGCTCCGATCCGAAGCCACGCGATTCTGGCACGCCCGGTGCGCAAACCTCGCCGCTCAACGACGAGCGCGGCGCTGAAAAGCGAAACCGACTGCGCCGCCCCTCGTCATCGCGGGATCGATTTGGCCGCTCCCCTGCATGGTGCAGTGAGTCCTTGCCCCAAAACCGAGGGTCACCGATGAGACATTCATGCTTGCTGGAGGATTCCCGTATCCCGCGAGTTCTGACGGCCTTGGCGCTCTGCGCGTGCGGCAACAGCGCCTCGGTGAGCCCGCCGCCCGGGAGCGGCGGGACGACCCCCACGGCGAACGGCGGTAACGTCGGCTCCGGCGGAAGCAAGGCGAGCGGCAGCGGCGCGCCGGGTTCGGGTGGCACCACGAATCAGGGCGGTTCGGCGGGGAGCGGTACGGCCGCGAGCGGTGGAACGAGCTCGAGCGGCACCGGCGGCGGCGTGAGCGCCGGAGGTCCCGGCACGAGTGGCGGCGGCACGCCGAATCCCGGTGCGGGTGGAACGGGCGTGGGTGCGGGCACGGGCGCCGGCGGCGTCGGCCGTGGCGGTCGCTCCGCGAGCGGCTCGTCCGCAGGAGGCGCGACGGCCGGCGGAGGACCGGCGCAAGGAAGCTCCGGCGCGAGCGCGGCGGGCGGCCCGGCGTCGATGCCGCCGTCGAGCGATCCGATTCCGTCGACGGGCTGCGACGCGACGCCCACCACGACGTCGTGCAACACGCAAAGCGCGCCGTGCACGCTGAACGTGAGCGGCACCGATCGAACCTTCTACGTACAGCTCCCCGACAACTACGATCCGACACACCCCTACCCCGTCGTCTTCGAGTATCACCCGCTCGGGGGGAACGGCTGGCAGGGGC
>DATJXW010000041.1:0-8451 GCA_035499895.1 Polyangiaceae bacterium
GATCGCGATCGCGAGGTGACGCGGCGTGGGCCGGCCGACGGCGCCGCCGTCGGCGCGCACGTTGACGAGCACGAACGTTTCGGTGGCGCTCCCGCTCGGCAGGCGCGGATGACCGAGCCGCGCGTCGACGTGCAGCGTGCCGTCGGCGGCGAAATTCGCCTGCTCGCCGCCCTGGGCGGAGGGCGGGTTCGTCGGGTGCCATTCGCTCGCCGTGCGCGGCGTATCGAGGCCCCCCTCCTTGTCCGTGAGCGACCAGACGCTGTAACTCGTGAGCGACATCCCGAGGGCGGCGAGCGCCCCGACCGTGCGAACGTTCATGTTGTCCTCCGAAACGCGCGGCCCGCTTTCGTGCTTACACTCGAGCGGCCGGCCACACTGCGTACGCAGGACGCCCCCGAAAGATCTGAGCCGCGATGCGCCCCGGCGATCACCCCGACTTTTTCCGGCTGTCGCCGCCGCCGGGCCGTTCTCGTGAGAGCACCATTCGTCTGGACGCACACGGGCGCTTCTTTCACGACGGCGAGCCGGTGGTGCACCCCGGCATGGCGCGCGCCTTCGCGAGCTGGATCGCCCGCCACCCGGACGACGGCCGCTACATCCTCACGAACGGTTGGGATTGGTCGTATTTCACGGTCGAGGACGTACCGTTCTTCGTGGAAGCGGTGCGCGACGACGCGGGCCGCCCCGTTCTCGTGCTTTCGGACGGCACCGAAGAGGCGCTCGACCCGGTTTCGCTGCATACGGCCGGGGACGGCGCGCTCTCCCTCGGGGTGAAGCAGGGCGCATTCGCTGCGCGCTTTCGCCGCACCGCGCAGCTCGAGCTCGCCCGCTGGCTCGAGGAGGATCCGGACGGCACGCCCGTGCTCGCGATTCTAGGCGCACGGTATCGGCTCGGAACATCCGCGTAGCGAGGACCTTCACTCTCATGTAAAACCGGCCCCTCGATGCGTGTGCTGGTTGCCGATCGCTTGACCGAGGATGCCCTCGACGAGATGCGTGCTCTCGGCGTCGAGGTGGAATACGAGCCGAAGCTGCCCGTGGCGGAGCTCCCGGCGCGGCTTTCGGGGGTGAACGTGCTCGTGGTGCGCGGCAAGCAGGTGAACGCCGCCGCGCTCGCCGCGGGCAAGTCGCTAAACCTCGTGATCCGCGCCGGGGCGGGCACGCAGAACATCGACGTCGCGTTCGCGAGCGAGCGCGGCATCTACGTCGCGACGACGCCGGGCAAGAACGCGCGCGCCGTCGCCGAGCTCGCGTTCACGCTGATCGGCTGCCTCGACCGCCGCGTGCCCGACGCGACGAGCGGGCTCCGCGCCGGACGCTGGGAGAAGGACGAGTTCGCGCGCGCGGTCGGGCTCGAAGGGCGCACGCTCGGCATCCTCGGGTTCGGCCACGCCGGGCGCGTGATGGCCGAGCTCGGTCGCGCGTACGGCATGCGCACGCTCGTCTACAGCCGCTCGCTCACCGCCGCGAAGGCCGCCGAGCTCGGCGTGAAGCGCGTGCCGTCGGCGGTCGACCTCGCGAGCGAGTCGGACGTCTTGAGCGTGCACCTCGCGCTCAACGAACGGACGCGCGGCGCGGTCGGTCGCGCCGTGCTCGCCGCGCTGCCGGACGGCGCGACGTTCGTCAACACGGCGCGTCCCGAGCTCGTCGATTACGACGCGCTTCTCGAGCTCATCCCGAAAAAGTCGCTGCGCGTCGGGCTCGACGTGCTGCCGGGCGAACCTTCGGAGCGCACCGCGCGCTACGATCACCCGATCCTCCACGCCGGGCTCGTGTACGCGACGCCGCACATCGGCGCGTCGACGGATCAAGCGCAGACCGCGATCGCGAGCGAGACGGTGCGCATCCTCAGGAGCTTCGTCACGAAGGGCGAGGTGCCGAACGTCGTGAACATCGCGGCGAACACGTGGTCGCGCTACCAGCTCGTCGTGCGTCACGTCGATCAGGTGGGCGCGCTCGCGAACGTGCTCGCGGTGCTCAAGCGTCACGGCATCCACATCAGCGAGCTCGACAACACCGTGTTCGAAGGCGGCCACGCCGCGTGCGCGAAGATCCGCCTCGAGTCGCGTCCCTCGGACGCGTGCCTCTCCGAGATCATGGCGTTCAGCGACGAGATCCTGCACGTCGATCTCGTGACCCTGCCGAACGTCGCCTGACCGCCGCCGCGCGGCGAGCTTCCGGCCTCCGGGCAGGAAAACCCAATAAATACGAATATTTAGATGTCCTTTGCACAGGGGGCCGCGCGCGAGTAGACTCCCGCCCGCCATCTCCAGGGTGGATCCCACATGGACCCGTCCAATCGGGTCCTTTTTTTTTGGTTCGTGCCCTCGGAGACGTGAAGACAGAGCCCCGCTGCCGTTGCCGTTCCCCACGATGAAGATAGCTCACGAAAAACTCGCCGGACTCGATCGCGAACGCGTCGTGAACGCGATTGCGCCCGTGCTCGGCGCCCACGGCGTGGACTGCGTGGAGCTCGTGTGGAAGTCCGATCGCGGCGAGCGCGTGCTCGAGGTGACGCTCGAGCTGCCCGGCAGCACGGAACCCGGCGCCGGAGTCACGCTCGACCTCTGCAGCGACGTCTCGCGCGACCTGTCGACGGCGCTCGACGTCGCCGAGTGCATTCAGCAGCGCTACCGGCTCGAGGTGGGCTCGCCGGGTCTCGAACGCGCCCTCTACGGCGCCGACGACTTTCGCCGCTTCAGCGGCCACTCCGCGCGCATCAAGTTGAAGGAGCCGGTCGGCGGGCAATACGTGCTCGTCGGCACGCTCTCGGGAGTGGACGAAGCGGGTCGCCTCACGCTCACCGTGCGTGAGGAACCGATCGTGCTCGACGTTTCGAGCATCGACGCGGCACGGCTCGTGTTCGAGTGGCGGCGAGGTGAGCCGCGCGGCGGGCGCATGCCCGGCCGCAGCGCAAAATCCGCGCGGGACAAGCGCCCGCGCGTTCGTAATGGAGCAGGTGAGTGATGGCAGCGCAGTCGTTGGGCTTCGGCGATGGACTCGGGTCGATCGTCGATCAGGTTGCTCAAGAGAAGGGCATCGATCGGCAGGTACTGATCGAGACGATGGAGGCGGCGATCTTGAAAGCCGCGCAGGCCGCGTTCGGACCGACGCGGGAGCTCGAGGCGCGCTTCAACAGCGACACGGGCAACATCGATCTCTTCCAGTACATGACCGTGGTCGAAGCGGTGACGCAGCCCGAACGCGAGATCGCGGTCGAGGTGGCGCGCAAGCACGGTCTCGACGCCGAGGTCGGCGAGGAGCTCGGCTTCCAGGTGTTCTGGCACCCGCGCGACGCGGACCGCGCCAAGCAGCAGGACAAAGAGTTCGGCAGCGTGCTCGACATGAAGCAGGCGCGCAGCACCTTCGGCCGCATCGCGGCGCAGGCGGCCAAGCAGGTCTTGCTGCAGCGCGTGCGCGACGCCGAGCGCGACATCATCTACAACGAGTACAAGGACCGGCAGGGCCAGCTCATCCGCGGCATCGTTCGCCGCTTCGAGAAGGGTCACAATCTGATCGTCGACCTCGGCAAGACGGAAGGCGTGCTGCCGGCGCGCGAACAGACACCCCGTGAAACTTTTCGCCCCGGCGATCGAATCGTCGCGTTCGTGAAGAATATCGATCGGGACGCGCGCGGCCCGATGATCATCCTCTCGCGCCAGTCGCCGCACCTCGTCGAGAAGCTCTTCGAGGCCGAGGTGCCGGAAATTTACGAAGGCATCGTCAAGATCGTCGGCGTGGCGCGCGAGCCCGGGTCGCGCAGCAAAATCGCCGTGACGAGCCGCGACTCGGACGTCGATCCGGTCGGCGCGTGCGTGGGCATCAAAGGATCACGGGTACAGGCCGTGGTGCAAGAGCTGCGCGGCGAGAAGATCGACATCGTGCCGTGGGACAAGGACCCGGCGCGCTACATCATCAACGCCATTCAGCCGGCCGAGGTGAACAAGGTCATCGTCGACGAGGCCGACCACCGGATGGAGCTCGTCGTGCCGGAGGAGAAGCTCTCGCTCGCCATCGGGCGCAAGGGCCAGAACGTGCGGCTCGCGTCCCAGCTCACGGGCTGGAAGCTCGACATCATCAGCGAAGCCAAGTTCCTGCAGATGGAGGAGGAGGCGCTCGTCCAGCTCCGCGAAATCGAGGGCATCGGCGAGGATCTCGCGAAGAGCATGTACCGGCTCGGCTTCCGGGCGCTCGAGGAAGTGGCGGAGGCGTCCGTCGAGGAGCTCGTCACGATCGACGGCATCGAGGTGCCGGAGCGCGCGCAGGAGCTCAAATCCGCTGCATCGGCCGCGATGGAGCGCGTGCGCCAGGAGCGCATCGAGCGGGCCACCTCGCGCGTCGAGCCGCTCGGCGAAGAGGAAAAGCTCCGCTTTTTGGAGGGCATCGGCCAGCGCACGGTGCAGCTCCTCGAAGAGGCCGGCTACAAGCGGGTGGACGACCTCGCGCGCGAGGATCCGGACCGGCTCGCGATTCGCACCGGTCTCGGCATCAAGAAGGCGCGCCAGATTCACGAAAGCGCGCGACACTTCCTCGCCGACGAATGGAAGGAAATCGAGGAGGCGCGCGCGCGCCACGCGGCCGAGGGCGCGGAGGCCCACCCGAGCGAGTGATGGAACGAACCTGCGTCGGTTGTCACGCCGCCACGGCGCCGAGCGAGCTCGTGCGCCTGGTGCTCGGCCCGGACGGGAGCCTCGTCGCGGACGCGCGCGGAGGTACGTTCGGGCGCGGCGCGTGGGTGCACCCGACGGAGGCCTGCGTGAAGAAAGCGGTGCCGCGCGGCGTGTCCCACGCGCTCCGGACGCAGGTGAAGACGACGGCCGACGAGCTCTTGGGCGAGCTCGCTCGTGCCGGGGCTCGCCGCGCGCTCGCGCTCATCGCGTCCGCGCGCGGCGCGAAAAAAGTGGCGGCCGGCGCGACGGCCGTGAAAGAAGCGCTCGACCGCGGCGAGGTCGAGCTCGTGGTGGTGGCTCGGGACGCGCGCGCCGCGGCGGATCTGCCCGCGGTTGCGGCAGCCGTCCAGAGTGAGCATGGTTTGGTGTTCGGTACCAAGGCCGAACTCGGGACGGCACTCGGTCGCCCCGACACCGGCGTCGTCGCCATCTTGGACCAGGGAATCAGCGCGTCGCTCAGAAGAGCGGCCGCGCTTTCGGAATTGCCTTCACCGCGCATGGCGCGCGGCTCGAAGGACGCGCTCGTGACGGAGACTGGATGACCGCAAAGCTCAGAGTTTACGAAGTGGCGCGCGACCTTGGCATGGACCAAAAGGCGCTCGTTTCCTTGTTGCAGTCGTCGGGCGTGCCCGACGTGCGCAACCACATGAGCTCCATCGGAGCGGACGTGGTGGAGCGCATCCGGCGGCAGCTCGAGAAGCAAAAGGCGCCGGCCCCCGTCGAGGAGCGCATCCACTCCGCGGTCGTGAAGCGGCGCGCGCGTCCTCCGGCGCCCGGTGCCGCACCCGCCTCGGCGAGCGGCGCGGCCCCCGCGCCCGCGTCGCATCCGGCCGCGGCCTCGCCCCCGGTTCCGGCATCTTCCCCGGCGGCTGCGGCCGCGCCCGCCACGGCGCCTGCCGTCGTGAAGCGCGCGAAAGCACCCGCGCCGGCTCCGGTGATCGAGAAGGAGCCGTCGGCGCCCGTCGCGGCACCGCCGCCGTCGCCGGTCGTCGCTCCGCCGCGTGAGCGCACGCCGCCGCCGGTCGCCGCAGCTCCGGCCCCGGCACCCGCCGTCGTCGAGACGCCTGCGTCGCCGCCGCCGGCTCCCGTCGCGGCTCCGGCTCCCGCGACGCCCGCGCCGGTCGCTGCCGTGTCGCCGGCTCCGGCGACGCCCGCTCCGACGCCTGCACCCGCGGCACCGCCCGCGCCGGTCGCTGCCGCGGCGACCCCGCCGGCAGCGCCTGCTGCCGCACCCGAACCGGCGCCTCGCGCGACACCCGCTCCGTCCGCTCCCGCCGCGCCGGCTGCCGCCGCGTCGCCCGTCGCGCCGAAGGTCACCGTGCCGCGCACGGGCATCGACGTGTGGGAAGGACGACCCGGCGTGCCGATGCCCCAGGTGCAGCGCGGCGCCCCGACGCCGCGGCGCGTTCAGTACGATCCGAAGGCGAGCGCGGCCGGCGGCGCCCGACCGCGACCCGGCGGGCAATTCGCCGGCGGCCGTCCGCCGTTCGGGCGTCCGGGCATGCGACGCCCGGGTATGGGCGGTTTCGCGGCAATTCCGCGCCCGAAGGGCCCCATCGCGACGCAGGAGCGCGGCGCCCACAAGAAGATCGTGCGCATCGAGGAGTCGGTGAGCTTGCAGACGCTCGCCGGCCGCATGCAGGTGAAGGCCACCGAGGTCTTGATGAAGCTCATGCGCCTCGGCACGACCGGCGTGAACATCAACAGCACGCTCGACGCCGACACGGCGAAGATCGTCGCGAGCGAGTTCGGCTGGGAGGTCGAGGATACGGCCGTGAGCGAAGCCGATCAGCTGACGGCCGCGCGCGGCGCTTCGACCGAGGAAGCGGGGACGGCTCCGCGTCCGCCCATCGTCACCGTGATGGGTCACGTCGACCACGGCAAGACGAGCCTGCTCGACCGGATCCGCAAGGCGAACGTCGTCGCGGGCGAGGCGGGCGGCATCACGCAGCACATCGGCGCGTACTCCGTCGAGACGCCGCGCGGCCCCATCACCTTCCTCGACACGCCGGGCCACGAAGCGTTCACCGCCATGCGCGCGCGCGGCGCGCAGGCGACCGACATCGTCGTGCTCGTCGTCGCGGCGGACGACGGCGTGATGCCGCAGACGAAAGAAGCGGCGAATCACGCGAAGGCGGCGAACGTCCCGGTGGTCGTCGCCGTGAACAAGATCGACAAGCCCGAGGCGAACGTCGAGCGCGTGAAGCGGCAGCTCGCCGAAATCGGCCTCACCCCCGAGGACTGGGGCGGCGAGACGCTCTTCACCGAGGTCTCGGCGCACACGGGCCAAGGCATCGACACGCTCCTCGAGCAAATCCTGCTCCAGGCCGAAGTGCTCGAGCTTCGCGCGAACCCGACCGGTCCCGCCACGGGCATCGTGGTCGAAGCCGAGCTCGATCGCGGGCGCGGCCCGGTCGCGACCATCCTCGTGATGGACGGCACGCTGACCCGCGGCGACGTCGTCCTCGCGGGCGCGGCGCACGGCAAGGTGCGCGCGATGAGCGACTCCGTCGGACGCCAGCTGCAGACGGCCGGCCCCGCGACGCCCGTCGTCATCGTCGGCTTGAACGACGTGCCCGGCGCCGGCGACCAGGTCCACGTCGTGAAGGACGTGAAGAAGGCTCAGGAAATCGCCGAGACGCGCAAGACGAAAGAGCGCCGGAGCCTCGTGCCCTCCACGGGCCAGAAGGCGATGTCGCTCGAGGATCTGCACAAGGCGCTGCAAGAGGTCGAGCAGCTCGAGCTCAAGCTCATCATCAAGGCGGACGTGCAGGGCTCGGTCGAAGCCGTCTCCGACGCGCTCACGCGGCTCGTGAGCGAAAAGGTGAAGGTCAGCGTCGTCCACGCGGCGGCGGGCGCCATCACCGAAGGCGACGTGAACCTCGCCGTCGCAGCCGGGGCCATCATCATCGGCTTCAACGTGCGCCCCGCCGGCAAAGCGGCCGCGCTCGCCCAGAAAGAGGGCGTGCAAATCCGCCACTACAGCATCATCTACAACGTCGTCGACGAGGTGAAGGCGGCGATGGAAGGCCTGCTCGCGCCGACGCAGGTCGAGAAGCTCATCGGCAAGGCCGAGGTGCGGCAGATCTTCCGCATCAGCAAGGCCGGCAACATCGCGGGCTCGATGGTGCTCGAGGGCGTCATCAAGCGCTCGTCCACCGCCAAGCTCTTCCGTGACGGCGCCGAGCTTTGGGCGGGCAAGCTCTCGAACCTCAAGCGCTTCAAGGACGACGTGCGCGAGGTGAAGGAAGGCTTCGATTGCGGTATCGCGCTCGAGGGCTTCGACGAGGTCCAGCCGGGCGACGTGATCCAGGCGTACGAGATCGAAACCGTGAAGCAGACGCTCTGAGCGTCCGGCCGAGCTAGATCGTGTTCGTGGGTGTCGCGCGCCTGGTTCTGTCGATCCCGGGCGCGCGTTCGCTCAAGGACAAGCGGCGCGTCGTGAAGAGCCTGAAGGACCGCGTGCGGGCGCGCTTGCCCGTGAGCCTCGCCGAGGTCGGCGAGCTCGAGCGCTATCAGGTCGCGACGCTCGGCCTCGCGGTGGTGTCGAACGAGGCGGCGCGCTGTTCGGAGGTGCTCGCCGCGGCGGCCGGCATGGCGCGCGTGGCCCGTGACGCCGTGCTCGCGGACGTGGCGACCGAGGTCGTCACGTTCGGCGACGGCGGCCGCGGCATCCGCGGCGGCATCGAACACGCGCTCGGCGAGCTTTCGTCCGAGCGTTCGCGCGGGGCGGGGGACGACGAGCTCGACGACGAGGAGGACGCTTCGTGAGCGAGGATCC
>DATJXW010000042.1:0-12362 GCA_035499895.1 Polyangiaceae bacterium
CTCGGTGAGGCGACGCCGCGCGAGCTCGGCGCCCTGCGCGACGGCCTGACGGGCGGCGCGCGCAGCGCCGAGGTGCTCGCGGGCCAGAGCGACGCCGCCATGCGCGACACGCTCGGTCTCGCCGAGCCGCTCGACACCGTCGCCGAGCTCGCGGACGAGCTCGCGCGCGCGCTCGTCGAGCGGCCGCCGCAGCAACCCAAGGACGGCGCCGTATTCCGCCCGGGCTTCGACCCCGACCTCGACGAGCTCGCCGCGCTCGCGAAGAGCGGCGCCGAGCGCATGGTCGAGCTCGAAGCGCGCCTCCGCCAAGACACCGGCATCGCGTCGCTCAAGCTCCGCTACACGCGCGTGTTCGGCTGGTACGTCGAGGTGACCCGCACCCACGCGGCGCGCGTCCCCGAGCATTTTCGGCGCAAACAGACGGTCGCGAGCGGCGAGCGCTACACGACGCCGGAGCTCGACGATCTCGCCGACCGGATTCTGCACGCCGAGGAGCGCCACCGCGAACGCGAGCTCGAGCTCTTGAAAGCGCTCGTCGCGCGCGCCGGCGCCGAGAGCGAGCGGGTGAAGCGCCTCGCCGCGCTGCTCGCGCGCTGGGACGTGGCCGCGGCGCTCGCCGACACCGCGCACCGCTACGACTACACGCGCCCGAGCGTCGACGCCTCCGACGAAATCGTGATCCGCGACGGCCGCCATCCGGTCGTCGAGCGCCTCGCCGCGCAGGGTCGCTTCGTGCCGAACGACGTGAGCCTCGCGCTCGACGCCGAGCGACTCTGGCTCGTGACGGGCCCGAACATGGCCGGCAAGAGCACGCTCCTCCGCCAGGTCGCGCTCTCCATCGTGCTCGCGCAGCTCGGCAGCTACGTGCCGGCGAAGAGCGCGCGCATCGGCGTGGTCGACCGCGTGCTCTCGCGCGTCGGCGCGAGCGACAACCTCGCGCGCGGCGAGAGCACGTTCATGGTCGAGATGCGCGAAACGGCCGAAATTCTGCGCTCGGCGACGCGCCGCTCCTTCGTCATCCTCGATGAAATCGGGCGCGGCACGAGCACCTTCGACGGGCTCTCGATCGCGTGGGCGGTCGCCGAATATCTCGACGAGGCGATCGGCTGCCGCGCGCTCTTCGCGACGCACTACCACGAGCTCACGGCGCTCTCCGAAGCGAGCACGCACGTCGCGAACTATTGCGTGAGCGCGCGCGAGCTCGACGGCGACGTCGTGTTTCTGCATCGCCTGCAGCGCGGCGCCGCGAGCCGCAGCTACGGCGTCGCCGTCGCCAAGCTCGCCGGTCTGCCCGAGGCGGTGCTCGCCCGCGCCCGGGCCATCCTCGCCACGCTCGAAAACCAAGGCCAGAAGCAGGCGCCGAAGTCGCGCGCCGCCGCGCCGCCCGATCAGCTCGCGCTCTTTGCGCCCAAGGACGGCGCCTCGCCCGCCGAGCGCGAAACCCTCGCGACCCTGCGCGAGCTCGACGTCGATCGCCTCAGCGGGCTCGAGGCGCTGCAACTCCTCGCGCGGCTCAAACAGCGCCTTTGAGCGCGGTTTTCTGGGCGGACCGGCGCCCCGCCGCACGCGCGGTCGGCGGCGCCGCCGTCATGGCGCCGAGCTTGCGGTCGCCGGACGCGTCACTCGACGTCGAGCTCGAACGGCGTCTTCTGCTGCGCCGTGAGCAGGAGCACGCGCGGTGTCCCCTCGAGGTCGACGCTTTGCCCGACGGTGAGCTCGCGCACGTCGGCGGGCGTGCCGGGGTAGACGAGGCGCGAGGCGATGTCGCCGTCGCTCTTCAGCGTGAGCCGCGTCGCGTCGGCGCCGAACGTGACGTACACGAAGCCGTACGGCGCGAGCGTCTGCGTCACGGGCGTCCCCGTCGTCGCGACGATCGGCTGCACTTTGGCGCCGAGCTCGAAGCTCTTGATCGCGTAGCCGCTCGCCGGGTCGTCGAGAAAAATCGCGAGCCCGAGGTCGCTCCAGAGCTGCCACGACGTTTCGGTGTCGCCGACGGTCGCGAGCGCCGAATCGACGCCGGCCCACTCGTGCTTCGGATCCTGCGTCACGGCGGCCAAGAAAGGCGCGCCGTCGCGCTCCCACAAGAAGGTGCCGAGCAAGAGCCCGGCGCCGTAGTTGAAGTCAGTGTCGCTCGAGAGCCCGGGACCCCACTCCACGTTCGTGTCGTGAAGGAACGTCGCGACCCACGCGCTGTCCGTGTAATAGCCGTTCACGGTCATCGCCGACTCGGCGAACGTCTCGTCGATCCAGAACACCTCGGTCGGGTCGTAGCCGTGGTGAATCGCGTGGTACGACTCGTGCGCGGCGATCGAGAACGTCAAGTCGGAGTGCAGCGACCCGAGCGAGATGTAATCGAGGTGAAGCTGCGTGGTGGCGCACCAGCTGCAGAGATAGCCCTGGCCGGCGCCGCCCGAATCGACGATGTAGATCGCGAGCTTGCCGTCGGTGAGCTGGACGGGCGGCAGCGCGCCGAACACCGCCTCGTCCGTCGGCAGCACACCGAGATCGGGCCGGTAACTGCCGCTCGCGCCGTGGAGCTCGTACCCGGCCATGAACTCGTTGATCTGATCCTGGTCGAGCGGCTCCGCGGACGGATCGGCTTGCGTCTCCCAGAGCTCGTCCGTCACGTAGACGCGCGCGAACTCTCCTTCGGCGCGGCACGTCGCCGTCACCGTGTGCGTCGCGTGCGTGCTGAGGTCGTAGACTTCGGTGGACGACGGCTGCCCGTAGCAGGGCGAGGTCGTGTAGTCGGTGACGGTGGCCGTGTCGGTGCCCGCGGAGCCGCCTTGCGCTCCGGACGCGGAGGCGCCGCCCTGAGCGCTCGTGGTGTCGCCGCCGGTGCCGCCGGTCATGCCGCCGCCGCTCGCGATCGGCTCGCTGCTGCAGGCACCGAGCGTCGCGGCGACGAAGCCGAACGCGAGAAAGGAGCGCACCCGCATGCGCACGCAGGTTACCTCTTTCTCGGCGCGGGTGGTTCCGCCGTGCGTCCGTCCTCGGGCCACGCGTGCCGCGGGTAGCGCCGCATGAGCTCGCGGCGGATGCCGGGATAATGCCGCTCCCAAAATCCCGCGAGATCGGTCGTCACCTGCACGGCGCGTTGGTTTGGCGCGAGCAAGTGCAGCGTCACGGGCACCCGACCCCCGAGGATGTGCGGCCCGCGAGCGGCCCCGAAGAAATCTTGAAGCCTCGATTCAATGAACGGCGCCTGACCGGAGCCGTAGGTCACGCTCACGCTGCGGCCGCCGCCGAGGCGCACGCGTTCGGGCGCCTCTTCGTCGAGCAAGCGCCGCTGCTCGGGTGAGAGCTCGGCGGTCACGAGCGAGAGCCAATCGAGCGCTTCGAGCTCCGCGAACGAGCGGGCGCCCTCGGCCGCCGAAGCGAGCGCGCGCTCGAGCGTGACTTCGGGATCGGGCGAGAACCCCGCCTTCGGAAAGTGTTCGGCGACGAGCGCGAGCCGGGCTGCGAGCCTGAGCGCCCCCTCGCTCTTGAGGAAGCGCGTCGGGTGCTCGCGCGCGGCGGCGACGAGGGCGCGCGCCGTTTCGGGCGAGGGCGTCGCCGCGCTTCGGGTCTCGTCGAGCACGACGGCGCCGAGGCGCATCGACGCGACGGATTCGACCCGTTCGCGCTCGCTCGACCACACGAGCTCTTCGCGCACCTCGATGGCGTCGCCGGCGACCTCGAGCAGCATGTTCTCGGTGACCGCGCTCGCGAGCCGCACGACGGCGCCGCGTCCCGGCTGCTCCTCCGCGTCGATCGCGACCATCAGCATCGGCTCGTGCACGACGCTCTGCTCGGACAGCTTCGCGACGCGGCCGTTCGCGAGCACGAGGTCGCGCTCGCCGCGTTTGCGGCGCCGGGCCACGCGATCGGGAAACCCCGCGAGCACGGCGGCGAGCAGCGCCGCATCGGCCGCGTCCGCGTCGGGCGGCGGCGGCGCCGTGTTGCGCACGAGGCGCGCGATTTGCCGGCGCGCGCGCGCGACGGCTTCGACCGCGCGCGGTTCGAGCCCGAGGCCGCGGACGCGGTGTTCGGCGAGCCGCGCGGCGTCCGCTTCGCCGAACAAGGACGCGAGCTCGAGCAGATCCGACGGGCCGCTCAGGCCCTGGGGCGCCGCGTCGTAGCGCGAGCCGAACGCGGTACGCGTTCGCGTGCGGATGTCGCGTTCGCCGACCAGGGCCGCGAGGAGCGCGGCTTCTTCACCGACGCCGCGGCGCTCGCCTTCGATCACGAGCCGTCCGAGCCGCGGCGGGAGCGGCAGCTCGACGAGCCGTTTGCCGATCTTCGAGAGCGCGCCGCCGGGCTCGACGGCGCCGAGCAACCCGAGGAGCTCTTCGGCGGCGTTCGCGCTCGCCTCGGGCGGCGCGCCGAGCCACGGCAGCGCCGTCAGCGCGCCGACGCCCGCCGCGCGGAGGGTGAGGGCGGCTTCCGCCAGATCCGCCCGCATGATCTCCGGTAAATCGTGCTCCGGACGCGCTTCGAAGTCGCCGCGCGTGTAAAGGCGGAGCACGCGTCCCTCGCTCGTGCGGCCGGCGCGGCCGGCCCGCTGCGTCGCCGAGGCGCGACTGATCTTGGCCGTCACGAGCGTGGAGAGTCCGGTCCACACCGAATGCCCGGCGACGCGCGACAAGCCGCTGTCCACGACCGCCGTCACGCCTTCGATGGTGAGCGACGACTCGGCGACGTTGGTCGAGAGCACCACCTTGCGCTCGGCGCTCGGCTCGACCGCCCGCGCCTGCTCGGCGATCGGCAAGTCGCCGTGCAGCGGCAACACCGCCACGCGCCGTTCGGCGGCGAGCGCGGCGAGCGCTTCGCCGGCGCGGCGGATCTCGGCCGCGCCCGGCAAGAAAACGAGCACGTGGCCGCTCGCTTCGGCGTCGAGCAGGCGCCGGACGGCGCTCGTCACCTGCTTCTCGAGCGGACGCTCGTCGGGGGCCGGCAGGTGCTCGATCGTGACGGGAAAAGCGCGGCCCTCGCTCCGCAAGCGCGGCGCGCCGAGGAAGGCGGCGACCGGTTCGGCGTCGAGCGTGGCGCTCATCACGACCAAGCCGAGTTCGGGCCGTGAACCTCGGCGCAGGCGCGCGAGCAAGGCGAGCAAGAGGTCGCTCTCGAGGTGGCGCTCGTGAAATTCGTCGAGCACGACGGCGCGCACGCCGCGGAGCTCCGGATCGCCGAGCAAGCGCCGCACGAGCACGCCCTCCGTCACGTAGCGCACGCGCGTGCGCGGCCCGGCGACCTCCTCGAAGCGCACGCTGTAGCCGACCGTGTCGCCGAGCTCGACGCCGCGCTCGCTCGCGACGCGGCGCGCGGCCATGCGAGCCGCCAGCCGGCGCGGCTCCGTGACGATGATTTCACCGGCGTCCGGTTCGGCGACGTGGAGCGCCCACGGCACGCGCGTCGTCTTGCCGGCGCCGGGCGGCGCCTCGAGCACGAGCGACCCGGCTTCGGCGACGTGGCGCGCGATCTCCGGCAAAAGCGGGTCGATCGGCAACGCGGCGGGACGAGGCGGGGGCACCGCGGGTCACCATACTCGCGTTTGGTCGCGCTGGATTAGGATGGCGCGCATGGCCCGCCAGGGCGCTCTCTTCGACATGGACCGGACGCTCGTGAAGAAGGACACGGCGGGTCTCTACGCGCGGTATCAGCGTGACCTCGGGCAGGCGACGCTGCGCGACGTGTTGCGAGTGAGCTGGTGGATGGTGCAGTACACGTTCGGCGTGATCGACGCGCCGCGCGTCGCGCGTGAAGCGCTCGGCTATTTCCGCGGGACGGAGGAGCGGGCGCTCGTCGCGTCGTGCGAGGGCTGGTTTCGCGACTACGTGCTGCCGCACGTGCAGCCCGCCGGACGCGCCGCGGTCGAGCGCCATCGGGCCGCGGGCGATCTCGTCGCCATCGTGACGGGCGCGACGCGCTACGCGGCGCAACCGCTCGCGCTCGAGCTCGGCATCGAGGAGGTCGTGTGCACCGAGCTCGAGCTCGACGCGGAAGGGCGCTTCACGGGGCGGCCGATCGAGCCGCTTTGCTACGGCGCCGGCAAGCTCGAGCGCGCGCGGCTCCTCGCCGAACGCCAAGGCTTCGAGCTCGCCGAAGCGACGTTCTACAGCGACAGCATCACCGATTTGCCGTTGCTCGAGGTCGTGCGGCACCCGCGCGTGGTGAACCCGGACGCGCGCCTGCGCCGCGTGGCGCGCCAGCGCGGCTGGACGATCGAAGAGTGGTAGTGGAACGGCCCGAGCCGGCGCTCGGTCCGCGGCCGCTCGCCGGTCGCCCAAAAATCAAGCCACGAACGAAAACCGCTCGGCGCCGCGTTCGTCGAGCGGACGTGAACGCGCGGCGGGACGAGCGCCGAAAACGTCAGGCGCTCGGGCTCGCGTCGAGCACGAGGTAACGCAGCCGGCCGACGATCACGTCGAGCGCTTCGGCGTTTTCTCCGCCTTCCGGCACGATGAGATGGGCGAAGCGCTTGCTCGGCGCGACGTGGAGCAAATGCATCGGCCGCACGGTGTCGTGGTACTGCCGCTCGATGTCGGCGATGTCCCGGCCGCGATCGACGATGTCGCGACGGATGCGGCGTATCAGCCGGATGTCGTCGTCGGTGTCGACGAAGATGCGCAAGTCGAAGGCGTCGCGGAGCTCGCGCACGGCGAAGAGCAAAATCCCTTCGACCACGATGATCGGCGAGGGATCGATGCGCACCGTCTCGCGCCGGCGCGTGTGCGTCGAAAAGTCGTACTCGGGGCTCTCCACCGCGTGGCCGGAACGCAGCGCCGCGAGATGCCCGGCGAGCAAATCATTTTCGAGCGCGGCGGGCTCGTCGTAGTTCACGTTCGCGCGCTCGGCGGGCGAGAGGTGCGAGCGGTCGCGGTAGTAGCTGTCCTGCTCGAGGACGGTCACGTCGTTCGGGAGCGCGGCTTCGATGCGCTGCGCGAGCGTCGTCTTGCCGCTGCCGGTGCCGCCGGCGATGCCGATGAGGAGGGAGTGTCTCGTCACGAAGAGCCCGGGTTTATGGCCTCGTTTCGAGCGTATCAGCGCACGGGCGAATAGAGTAGGGTCCGCCCCCACGCATGGCCCTGTCGCCGACGGCGAAGCCGGTACCCGTGGCGGTGCTCGGCGCCGGACTCACCGGCCTGAGCGCCGCGCTCGAGCTCACGCGCCGAAACATGGTGCACCGCGTGTTCGAGCGCGCGGCGTGGCCGGGCGGGCACGCGATCACGACGCTCGACGAGGGTTATCGCTTCGACCGCACCGGGCACCTCTTGCACCTGCGCGACCCGGGCTTGCGCGCCGAAGTGCTCGACTGGCTCGGCGGAGACTGCCGCGAGATCGCGCGGAAGAGCGTCGTGTGGTCGCATGGCGTGTACACGCGTTACCCGTTCCAGGCGAACACGTTCGGGCTGCCGCCCGCGGTCGCGAACGAGTGCGTGCTCGGCTTCGTGCAGGCGCATTTCGCGAAACACGCGCGCGAGCCGGCCAATTTCGAGGAGTTTTGCCTGCAGCACTTCGGCGCGGGCATCACGCGGCACTTCATGCTGCCGTTCAACTCCCGGCTCTGGGGCGTCCCGCCGAGCGAGATCACGAGCGCCTGGTGCCAGCGCTTCGTGCCGCTGCCGAAGCTCGAGGACGTGATCGCCGGCGCCGTGGGCCTGAACGACCGCGAGCTCGGCTATAACCAGCGGTTTTTGTATCCGCGCCTCGGCATCGGGGAGCTCCCGCGCGCGATGCACCGGAGGCTCGCGAGCGTGGAGCTCGGCAAGGCGCCGCGCCGGGTGGATCTCGCGGCGCGCGTCCTCGAGTTCGACGACGCCCGCGTGCCGTTCGACGTGCTGCTCTCGACCATCCCGTTGAAGACGCTGCTCGGGCTGTGCGAGCCCGTCCCCGAAGCGGTGCGCGAGGCGGCGTCGCGACTCCGCGCGACGAATCTTCACTACCTCGATCTCGCGCTCGCGCGGCCGCCGCGCACGGATTTTCACTGGGCGTACGTGCCGGAAGCGAAGTATCCGTTTTACCGGGTCGGCTGCTATTCGCACTTTTCGCCCGAGCTCGCGCCGCCCGGCACCGGCAGCCTGTACGTCGAGCTCGCCGAGCGGACCGAGCCCGACCTCGCCGAGCTCCTGCCGCGCGTGACGGCCGCGCTCACGGAGATGGGCGTGCTCGACGGCGCCGATCACGTGCGGTTCGCGCGGGCGCGCCGCATCGACTGCGCGTACGTGATTTTCGACCACGCGTACTACGGCGCGCTCGAGGTGATCCGGCCGTTTCTCGCCGAGCACCGCGTTTTCTCGACGGGCCGCTACGGGGGCTGGCAGTACGGCTCGATGGAAGACGCGCTGCTTCAGGGACGTGCCGCCGGCGCCGAGAGCGCCGAGCTCGCGGGAGCGGGCGCCCGGTGACGACCCACGCCGAGAACGCGCGCAACGTCGACGTGTCGATCGTCATCCCGGTGTACAACGAGGAGGGCATTCTGCACGCCGCCGTCGTCGATTTGCGCGAGCGCCTCGCGCCGTTCGGCTGGAACTACGAGATCGTGCTGGCGGAGAACGGCTCGCGCGACGCGACCGTGGCCGTCGCGGACGAGCTTTCGGCGAAATACCCCGAGGTGCGTCTCGTCTCGATCGGCGCGCCGAACTACGGGCAGGCGCTCCGGGCGGGCTTGCTCGCCGCGCGCGGCCAATTCGTGCTCTGCGACGAAATCGATCTCTGCGACGTCGATTTCCACCGCCGCGCCGTCGAGCTCCTCGCGAGCGGCAGAGCGGAAATGGTGATCGGCTCGAAGCTCATCGCGGGCGCGTCCGACGAACGCCCGCTCTTCCGGCACGCGGCGAGCGTCGTTTACACCGGCCTCTTGCGCGCGCTCGTCGATTTTCGGGGCAGCGACACGCACGGTCTCAAGGCGTTCGTTCGCGAGCGTGTCGTGCCGGTCGCCGAGAGCTGCCTCACCGACAAGGACGTGTTCGCGAGCGAGCTCGTGATTCGCGCCTACCGCGCGGGCCTCGCGACGGTAGAAATACCCATTCGGGTCAAAGAGAAGCGGCCGCCCTCGATCAATCTTCTGAACCGCGTGCCGAACGTGCTTCGTAACCTGGCGAAGCTCACGTGGGTCATTCGCGCGGGCAAACGCGATTTTTCGTGACGGGAGGGGCCCGCCGCGGCCACCAGGGGGAAGCTTGGTGAACGGGAGAGAAGCATGGGAACGCAAAAGACGGCGATGAGCGCGGGGGCGCTGATGTTCGGGTGTGTGCTGGTTTTTCAGGGCTGCATGCGGGACGCGGTCGAGGTCGGGAGTGATCCCGGCGCGGCCGGCGAGCCGGAAACGGGCGGGACCGGTACGAGCGGCGGGACGCCGGGAGCCGGTGGGTCGAGCGGGCGCGGCGGCGGCGCCGGCCGAAACGCGACGGGTGGGAGCTCGACGGGTGGGAGCTCGATCGGCGGGAGCGCCACGGGCGGCAGCGCGACCGGCGGGAGCTCGGTTGGGGGAAGTGCGACGGGTGGCTCCGGGGCGCGCGGGGGTCGCGGCGGTGGTCCGGCGGGCGCCGGTCGTGGCGGAAGCGGCGGCGCGGGTGGCGTCGTGAGTCAGGCGGGCACCGGCGGCGATGCGGGCGCGGCGCCGTTCGCGTTCGACCCCGCGTGCAGCTGCGAGGCGATGCCCGACAGTGGCTTTTTCTGCACGATGAACTTGGCCGACGCGGCGACGCGCCTCGTCGCCGACTCGACGAGCTGCAACGACAACGACAACGACTACGTGGACCGCGCGAATTGCTCGGGCGCGATCGTCTATCGCTGGTCGGTCGGTTCGGAGAACCTCTACGAGCTCGATTTCGCGCTCGGCACGCTGACGTACATGTTCGCGGACGGTTACGTCGGTTATCTCTGCGGTATCGAGGACCAGGATTACCAGTACGGCGTCATCCGAGCCGGGACGGCGCTACCGAGCGAATGCGATTCGCAATGCTCGGTGTGCGAGGGCGGCCTTGCGGGCGCGACGGGCGCGCCCGATTTGCCCGCGTGCGAGCCGTGTAGCGACCGTACCAACTACGAGACGAACAGCGAGTCCATCGAGGACTTCTGCACCTTTCACCATTGCCCGGCGAGCCTCGCGGACGCGAAATCGGAGCTCGCGGCTCAATGCCTGGGCACCGAGGCGAGCTACAACGATTCGGTCGTCACGACCGGGTGCGGCACCATCGGCGTGATTCGCAGCATCGGGGAGGGCATGAACGCCTACTACTTCGACGCTCAGACCGGCGCGCTGACGGGAGCTCAGGCCGATGACGACACGCCGTGGGGCAACTGCCAAACGTTCCAATACGTCGGTGGGACGGTGCCGGCGCCGACGGGCTGCGCCGACGCGACCACGTGCACGCTGTGCATGCCCCCCGCCGCGCCCGAGGCGTCCGGCGGGATGGGCGGCATGTCCGCGGGCCAGACGCTGCCCCCGCCCTGCAGCAACTGAGCGTGTGCCACGCCGCGCGCGTCGAGGGCCCGTGCTGCAGGGAATGAAGAGCATGGCAAGATGCGCGCGCCATGAGCGCACGCTCACGTCGTCCACGAACGCTCGCCGCCGGCTTGGCGTTCGGCGCGTGCCTGGCGGCGCGAGGCGTGCGCGCCGAGGAAGCGCCGCGAATCACGCTCGCTTGGCAAGCCCCCGCGGACTGTCCGGACCGCGCCGCTCTGCTCGCGCGCGTGGCGCAGCTCTCGAGCCCCCGCGCCTCGGGCGCGGACGCGTCCTCGCTCGACGTCCGTGCTCTCGTGACGCTCCTCTCCGACGGGCGCTTTCGCGTCGAGTTACGCATGGTGCAAGGCGGGAGCGAACGCACGCGCGTGCTCGACGCGCCGACGTGCGCCGGGCTCGCCGAGGCGAGCGCGGTCGTGATGGCGCTCGCCGCCGCGCCCGGTTCGGACGAGGCAATGCCGCTCGCGATGCCGCCGCTCGAGGGAACCGCGGAGCCGCCCCCCGTCGCGACGCCGCGGCCGGACGCCTCACCGCCGGTCGACGACCGCAGACGCGGCTCGCCGCCGTCGCCGGCTCCGGAGCTCCGTGTCCACGCGAGCGCCGGCATCGCAACCGACTTCGGCGCGACCGCGGACGGCGCGCTCGGCGCGGCGCTGCTCGCGGGCATCGACTACGGCCGCTTCGCTTCGTTCGCGCTCCGCGGCAGCTTTTTTCCGTCGCAAGCGTCGACGGTGCCGGGCTTTCCGAATCGGGGCGTCGAGCTCTTGCTCGTGGGCGCAGCGCCGCTCGCGTGCCTCGCTCCGTTCGAGCTGCCGCTCGAGCTCGGTGCCTGCGCCGAGTTCGAGCTCGGGCGCTTCCATGCGAGCGGTTTCGGCGCGCCGCTCCATCACGCGACGTGGGCGTGGTGGCTCGCGCCCGGAGCCGGCCTCACGGCGGCATTTCCGGCGCACGGGCGCTTCCGTTCTCGCCTGAGCGCGGACGCCCTGTTCCCACTCGCGCGCACCGACTTCTATCTCGGCAACGTCGGTGTCGCCCACCGGCTACCGGCCGTCGCGCCGCGCGTCGCGCTCTACCTCGAGGTCGCTTTTCGATGACGGCAGCGGCGCCGTCGGGCCACTAGGCAAGCGATGCAGGCCACCCGGGACGCCTTCACGCTGCGCGCCGTCACGGGCGGGGCGGATGCGCTGGATTGGTCCCGGTTCTATGACGAGCACTTCGATTTCGTCTGGCGCAGCCTGAGGCGCCTGGGCGTCCCCGAAGCCGCGCTCGACGACGCGGCCCAAGAGGTGTTTCTCGTTGCGTTTCGGCGGCACCACGAGTTTGCGGGCCGCTCCTCGGTGCGCACGTGGCTCTTCGGCATCGCGTGGAATCGCACGCGCGAGCTCCTGCGCGGCGCGCGGCGCCGGCCCGAAGAGCCGCTGCCGGACACGCTGCCCCACGCCGCCGGGGTCGATCAGGAGCAAGCCGCGATCGAGCGGCAGGCGCTCGCGTTCGCTTATCGCGTGCTCGCCGAGCTCACGCCCGAACGGCGCGCGCTCCTCGTCATGGCCGAGGTGGAAGAGATGACCGCCGCCGAGATCGCCGAAGTGCTCGGGGTTCCGCTGAACACGGTGTATTCGCGCCTCCGGCTCGCGCGGCGCGACTTCGAGGCGGCGCTCAAGCGCTGCCGGGCGCGAGACGAACGGAGGCCGCGATGAGCGAGCTCAGTCGAGACGGTCGAGTCGTGCTCGAGGCGGGGCTTCGGCTCGACGGACCGAGCGGCGAGCGCCGAGCGCGCGTCAAAGCGCGAGTGATGCTCGCGGCCGGACTCGCCGCGGCTTCGCTCGGCGGGGCGACGTCGGCGGCGGCCGAAGCGGCGAGCACGGCGGCGGGAGCGGCGGCGTTGTCGGCCAAAGGGCTCACGCTCGGCTCGTTG
>DATJXW010000043.1:0-34631 GCA_035499895.1 Polyangiaceae bacterium
CGAGCGCGAGGTCGACCTCGCGCAGCGCGGGGTGCGGCATCACGAGCGCCGCCGTGTCGTGCACCGCGGCTTCGACGTCGCCCGGCGCGCGTGAATCGACGCCGACGGTGGAAGGCCGCGCGAAGGCCAAGAGGTCGCGCAGGATGCGATGGATGCGCTCGGTTTCGCGGCGCATGCGCTGGAGAAAGTCGCGTTGCTCGTCCGGTTCGAGCCCGCCGGCGAGCAGGAGATCTTCGAGCCCGATGAGCGCGGCGATGGGGTTGCCGATTTCGTGGGCGAGCCCTGCGGCGAGCCGGCCCACCGAAGCGAGCCGCTCCGAACGCACGAGCTGCTCCTGCGTCTCGCGGAGCTTTTGCGTCGCGTGTTCGACTTCGTCCACTTTGGCTCGCAGCTTGTCCTCTTCGGCGAGGAGCCGCGCCGTCATCGTGTTCAGGCTTTGCCCGAGCTCGCCGAGCTCGCGCACGGCGGTGTGCGGTACGGCCAAATGGCGCGCTCCGTTCGCGACCCGCTCGGCGGAATGCGCCAGCCGGTCGAGCGGACGCACGATCAGGCGCGTGAGCGCGAAATACGTCGCGGTGAGGAGCGCGAGCGCGACGAGCGCCGTGTAGAGCGCGAGCAGGCGTAGGAGCGGAGTCGTGTGCGACGAATCGTCGTCGGTCCTCACGATCGCGACGACCGCGCCGGGGCCGCGGGGGACGAGCACGGCGAGCGCGCGACCGTGCGAGGTGGTCACGTCGGCCGTGCCCTCGCGGTTCGGGCGGGCCGCGCGCGGGAGAGCATCCACCGCGCTCGGTTCGCCGACGCGCGCCAGGGCCGAGCCGTCGGCTCCGTAGACGCCGACGGCCTCCAGGCCTTCGGCGCCGAGCTGGGAGCGCAAGAGCGGCATCAGCTCGGCGCTCGAGCGCCCGAGCCCCACTGTCGCGACGTGCCCCGCGATGGTGCGGCCGAGCGACCGCGCGTGCGATTCGCGGAGCTGCTGCAGCGTCAGGCTCGTGTAGGTCGCGACCGCGAAAAAGAGCGGCACGAAGGCGACGAGCAAGAGGCCGCCCAGGAGGAGCAGGAGCCGAAGCCTCAAACCGGCCCGCACCGGCTCACGATATCACGGCGATAGTGCTGGGTTTTGTGGGCGGTGCCGCCTGATCCCAAAACTTTACCCACCGTGCGCGGAGCTGATACCGCAATCGACGATGGATCCAGTCGTCCGAGCGGCCCTTTCCCTGCAGCGCGCCGTCGCGAAGGTGATGGGGTCGCTGCTGGCCGTCGGGTTCGGCGCCTACCTCGTCGCCTGGGTCGCGAACCGGCCGCCGGAGCTCCTGAGCGCGGCGATCCTCGGGCTCTACGTGCTGTCGCTCGCGACGCGCGCCGTCAAGCGGCTTCGCGGCGGTCTCACCGAAGGCGGACCACGCCGGCTCGACGCCGAGATCCTCCTCCATCTCCTCGTCGGGGCCTACGCACTCGTGCTCGTGACCCCGGGCGGGCTCGACGGGCCCTGGTACGCGCTCGTCTACGCGGTCGCGCTGCTCGGCGGCAGCTTCACCGGGCCGCTCACGATCGTCGGCGCGGTGACCTTCGCGGTGCTGCTCGAAGGCGCGCTCGGCGTGTGGGCCCTCGGCTTGCTCGAGGCCGATCGACTCGTCGAGCATGCGGCGCTGCTCGCGCTCTTCGCGTCGTTGAACCTCGTCGTCTTGCGCGCGGAGCTCGCGCGCATCAAGCGCTTGTCGCGGCAGCGCATCGACAGCGAGCTCACGCGCATGCGCGACGCGGCGCGCTCCTACCGGCTGCTCGGCGCCCCGGCGAGCGCGCGCGATCACGCGCTCACGCCCGCTCCCGACGACGCCGAGCGACTCATTCGCTCGGGCGTCGACGAGATTCATCAGGCGGTCGAGTTCGCGCTCTCGCTCCTGCGCCGGACGCTCGGCTTGCGCACGGCGCTCCTGCTCGGCACCGACGCGAACGGAACCCACCTCACCATCCTCGAGCTCTCGAGCGGCGAAGAGGCGATCCTGCCCGGACCGTTCGGCGTTCGCGACGGCATCTTCGGCGCGAGTCTCGAGCGCGCGACGCAAGTGAGCATCAGCGGGCCGCGCGCGGCGGTGCACCTGCCGTACTACGCGCTGCCGCGTCCGGCCGTCGGCGCCGCCTGCGCGACCCCGCTCGAGGATCACGGCCGGGTGCGCGGGCTTCTCGTCGTGGATCGCGAAGCGCGCGAGCCGTTCACGCCGGGCGAAGAGGAGACGCTGAAGGCCGCCGCGCACTTCGTGCTCCGCGCGATCGACAACGAGCGCGTCTTCGTCCAGCTCGATCGAGCGAAGGTCGAGCAGGGCAAGCTCTACCGTGCGGCGAACGCGCTCGCCGCCGCGACGACCGAGGCGCAAGTGATCGAAGCGGGCGTCAACGGAGCGCGTGAGTTCGCGTTCTTCGACTTCGCGGTCGTGACCCTGTTCGACCGGCAGAGTCAGACGCACGAGATCTGCGCCGCGAGCGGCGAAGGCACGGCCGAGCTCATCGGCCAGCGCTACCGTCACAACTCCGGGCTCGTTTCGATGGTGGTCGCGAACCGGCACGCCTTGCCGTACCGGGGCGATTACGACCCGTCGCGCCAAGTCGTGTTCACGCGACAGCTCGCGCCGCCGGCGATGCCGTCGCTGCTCGTTCTGCCGCTGCTCGTCCACGACAGACCGCTCGGCACGCTCGTGCTCGGCTCGCGGCGGCGCGGCGCGTTCGGCGACGCCGTGCGCCCGACGCTCGAAGTGCTCACGAGCCACGTCGCCGTATCGCTCGCGAACGCCCGCATGCTGAAGCGGCTCGAGGAGCTCGCCACGACCGACGGTCTCACCGGGCTCTTGAACAAGCGCGCCCTCATCGACGTGGCGGGGCAGAAGCTCAAGAGCGCCTTGCGCTTCTCGCGTCCTCTCAGCGTGCTCGTCTGCGACATCGATCACTTCAAGCGCGTCAACGACACGCACGGCCACGACGTGGGCGACGTCGTGATCAAGGGCCTTGCCGACGTGCTCCGCCGAGCCAAGCGCGACACCGACGCCGTGGGCCGCTTCGGGGGCGAAGAGTTCGTCGTGGTGTGCGAAGAGACGGACGAGCGGGGCGCGAGCCTGCTCGCCGAGCGCGTCCGGCAGGAGCTCGCGGCCGTCACGTTCCCGACCGAGCTCGGCCCGCTCAAGGTCACCTGCTCGGTGGGCGTCGCCTCGTTCCCCGCGGCCGGAAAGACCTGGGAAGCGCTGTTCAAATCGACGGACGAAGCGCTCTACGCGTCGAAGCGCGGCGGCCGTGATCGCGTCACCGTCTGGAGTCCGCGCCTGCAGGGCGCGGCGTAATCCTCCGTCGCCCGCCGTCTCGAGCGAGGCTCAGTTCGCGGGGCAGGTGGCCTGGCAGCCCATCTCGTCGCTGCCGTCCGAGCAGTCTTGCGTCTTGTCGCACGTCTCCGAGTCGGGGATGGTCATGCCGTTCGCGCACATGAACGTGCAGTCCTCTTCGTCGCTCCCGTCGTCACAGTCCTGGTAGCCGTCGCACACGTACGCTCCGTCGACGAGGTAGCCGTCCTTGCACGAGAATTCGTCGGGCAGCACGTTGCAATCGGCGATGCACGACGACACCGCCGCGCCGTCCGCCATGTTCCCGCAAAAGTACCCGACCACGTCGCTGCACGACGCGTTCGCGTAACACTCTTTCTGACAAGCGCGGTACGGCGTGCGATCGGTGCAGCTCGTCATCACGCCGCCCGGCAGAATGCCGCACGATTTCAGTGTTTTCGTTGCGTCGCTGCAGGCGGCGCCCGCTGCGGGCCGCGGGCACGTGCGCACCGGGCACCCCTTCTCGTCCGAGCCGTCGGAGCAATCGGTGTAGCCGTCGCAACGCTCGGCGCCGGAGATGGTGCCGCCGCTCGTGCAGCTGAACGTCGGGCAGCCCCTTTCGTCGGTGCCGTCGCTGCAGTCCTGGTAGCCGTCGCAGATGTCGTCCGCGGGAACGATCTGCCCGCCGTCGCACATCAAGCAGTTCTTCTCGTCCGAGCCGTCTCCGCAGTCGTCGCCGCCGTCGCACACGAAGTCGGAGGGCACGAGGTTCCCGTTGTCGCAACGGAATTGCTTGCAAGAGTTGATGCAGTCGTCGACCGAGTTCGCTTGCGTGCCGCAGTACCAGCCGACGAGCGTGTTGCAGTCGGCGTCGGCGAAACAGCCGTTGATGCACAGCTGCTGCGGGGTCGTCTCCGCGACGGAACAATCCATGGGGCCGTCGAAGAGCGAGCAGCTCTGCAGCTTGTCGGACATTTCGGTGCAGCTCGCGCTCGGCAGGTTGCCGCTGCCGCTCGTTCCGCTCGAGCCACCGGTTCCGCCGCTGCCGCCCTTCGCGCCCGTGCCGCCCGTGCCGCCCGTGCCGGTGCCCCCGGTGCCGCCCGTCGCCGCCGAACCGCCCGTGCCCCCGGTGCCGCCCGTCGTGTCTCCACTGCCGGTTCCTGCGCGGCCAAAATCACCGCCGGTGCCGTTCTCGACCATGCCGGCGCTGCCGCCGGTCGTCTGGCGCTCGCCCCCGGCGCCCCCTCGGCCCGCGTGCGGGAGGATGCCTGGGTGTCCCCCGGCCGTGGTGCCGCCGTTCGCGCCGGTTCCACTACCAGCGGTCGAGCCTCCGGTGCCGGACATGGCGCCTGAACTCGTGCCCCCCGTTTGGTTTTGGCCGCCGTTGCCGCTGCTCGTGTCGTCGTCACCGACCGTGAAGCAGCCGTTCAGGGCGACGACGGAAACCCCCAGGGTCGTCCAGGCAAGTAGAAAGCGCATCGAAACCTCGTCCTCTGGGACCAAAAGAGGCCGCGGGTACCCCACGGCACCCGGGCAACCACGAAGCCGCGAGATTAGCGGATCCTACGTGCGCTCGCCAGCCGGGCTTCCCACGCGTTCGGGTGAGGCTCGATACTCGTCACGCCATGGCCAAGGCGTCGCCCGATGAGCTCGGTCTCGAGAAGTTTCGCAAATCGAACGCGACCAAGTGCAAGGTCGCCATCACCGACATCGATGGAGTCTTGCGCGGCAAGTACATCCACAAGAACAAGCTCGAGTCCGCGCTCGAGTCGGGGTTCGGCTTCTGCAACGTGGTGTTCGGCTGGGACGCGGCGGACGCCTGCTACGACAACGCCCGCTACACCGGCTGGCACACGGGCTATCCCGACGCAGAGGTGCGACTCGATCTCAAGACTTTCCGCGAAGTGCCCTGGGACGGCGGCGTGCCGTTCATCCTCGGCGACTTCGTGGACGCACACGGCCACCCTCTCGCGATTTGCCCGCGCCAGCTCTTGAAGAGCGTGCTCCGGCGCGTGGAAAAGGCCGGATTCGAGGCCGTCGCCGCCTTCGAGTACGAGTTCTTCCACTTTCGCGAGACGGCTCAGACGCTCGCGGAGGCCGGACACGTGCGCCCCGAACCCATGACGCCCGGCATGTTCGGCTACTCACTCCTCAGGTTGAACCAGCATCGCGAATACGTGAACGCGCTGCAGGACGAGCTCGGTGCTTTCGGCGTGCCGATCGAAGGGCTCCACACCGAAACCGGTCCGGGCGTGCTCGAGGCGGCGATCCTCTACTCGGACGCGCTCGAAGCCGCGGACCGCGCGGTGCTCTTCAAGGCGTCCGCCAAGGAAATCGCGCACCGTTTCGGCATCATGCCGTCCTTCATGGCGAAGTGGCGGTCGGATCTGCCGGGCTGCAGCGGGCACATCCACCAGAGCTTGTGGAGCGGCGGCGGCAAGAAGAACGCGTTTTTCGGGTCCGGCGGCAAACACGAGCTGAACCGCACCTTCGAGCATTACATCGCCGGCCAGCTCCATTGTTTGCCGGAAATCCTTCCGCTCTTCGCGCCCACCATCAACAGCTACAAGCGCCTGGTCGAGGGCGCGTGGGCGCCGACGAAAGCGAACTGGGGCATCGACAACCGCACGACGGCGCTCCGTGCCATTCCCGGCGGCAAGAAGAGCTCGCGGCTCGAGACGCGCGTGAACGGTTCGGACTCGAATCCGTACCTCGCGCTCGCGGCCGCGCTCGCGAGCGGACTCTACGGCATCGAGCACGAGCTCGAGCTCGGCGCGCCCGTCGCCGGCAGCGGCTACGACGACCGCGACGCGCCGACGCTGCCGAGGAATCTCGACGAGGCGACCGAGCGCTTCGAGCGCAGCGAGCTCGCGCGCGAGCTCTTCGGCGACGATTTCGTCGCGCACTTCAGTGCGACTCGGCGCTGGGAGTGGCGCCAATTCGGGCGTGCGGTTACGGATTGGGAGCTCGCGAGGTACTTCGAAATCATCTGAGGATTTGGATGACGATTCACCAATACAACTTTCCGACACGGATCCAGTTCGGTGCGGGCGCCGTCGCGCTCGTGGGCCCCGCGCTCAAGGAAGCCGGCAAGAAGCGCGCGCTCGTCGTCACCGACCGCGGACTCGCGACGCTCGCGCCGGTCACGGCGACGCGTGACTCGCTCGTGCGCGCCGGCCTCGACGTGGCGCTCTTTTCGGGCGTCTGGGGCAACCCCGTGAAGAGCCAGGTGACGGCCGGCGTCGAGGCTTTTCGGGCCCACGGCGCCGACTGCGTCGTCGGTCTCGGCGGCGGCGCGGCAATCGACGTCGCGAAAGCCGTCATCTTGATGGTGAATCACCCGGGCGACCTCTTCGACTACGAGGACGAAAAGCCGGGCGCCCTCCCGATGGATCGCGAGATCCCGTATTGGGTCTCGATTCCGACGACGGCCGGCACCGGCAGCGAGGTCGGGCGCAGCACCGTGATTTCCGACGATCAGACGCACGTGAAGAAGATCATCTTCTCGCCGCGCCTGCTCGCTCAGCGCGTTTTCCTCGATCCGGAGCTGACGCTCGGACTGCCGGCGGCCGTCACGGCGGCGACGGGCATGGACGCGCTCACGCACCTCGTCGAGGCGTATCTCGCCAAGGGCTTTCAACCGATGTGCGACGGCATCGCGCTCGCGGGCGTGCGGCTCGTGGCGCAAGGGCTGCCGCGCGCGGTGGAGTTCGCGCGACGCATCGATCACGGCGAGCACGCTCTCGCGCACGCAGCCGAGCACGTCGAAGCGCGCGGTCAGATGTTGAACGCGGCGACGATGGGCGGCGTCGCCTTTCAGAAGGGACTCGGGGTGACGCACTCGCTCGCGCACGCGCTCTCGACCGTCTGCGATTTGCACCACGGCCTCGCGAACGGCATCGCCATTCCGTACGCCATGAGCTTCAACTCGACGGTCGCCGCCGAGCGCCTCGGCGACTTGGCGCGCATGGTCGGCGCGCGCGAGCAGAGCGCGCGCGGCTTCGTCGTGTGGCTCGAGGAGCTGCGGCATCAGATCGGAATTCCGCGTGATTTGCGGGCGGCCGGCGTGAAGGACGAGCACCTCGACCGGCTCGTGAGCATCGCCGTCGCGGACGCGTGTCACCCGAACAACCCCCGCCCCGTCACCGAAGCCGACTTCCGCGCTCTCTTCCGGCAAGCGCTGGGGCCGTCATGAAGATCGTCAATCCCGCGAACGACGCGCTGGTCGCCGAGGTCAAGGACGACAGCGCCGCCACGGTCGCCGCCGCGTATGAGCGCGCGCGCGCGGCGCAGCCCGCGTGGGCTCGCACACCGCTCGCCGAGCGTCTCGCCGCCGTGAAGCACTTTCGCGATCTCGTCACCAAACGGCGGGACGAGCTCGCCCTCACGCTCACGCGCGAGATGGGCAAGCCCATCACGCAGGCGCAAAACGAGCTCAACGCGCTGCGCGGGCGCATCGATTTCTTCCTCACGCACACGCCGAGCGTGCTCGCCGAGGAGACGGTGTTCAGCCAAGAAGACGGCGCGCTCGACGAGGTCATCAGTCACGAGCCGCTCGGCGTGGTGGCGAACGTTTCGGCCTGGAATTACCCGTGGTTCGTGGGTTCGAACGTGTTCGTTCCGGCCCTCCTCACCGGCAACGCCGTGCTCTACAAGCCGTCCGAGCACGCGACTCTGACCGGCCAGCGCATCGGTGAGCTCTGGCGCGAGGCCGGCGTGCCGGCGGACGTGTTCGCGACGCTCGTCGGCGAGGGCGTGATCGGCGCCGCGGTGGTGGAGCAACCCGTCGACGGCGTGTTCTTCACGGGCAGCTACGCGACGGGACGTCGCATCGCGGAACGCGTCTCGTCGCGTATGATTCGCTTGCAGCTCGAGCTCGGCGGCAAAGATCCGACGTACGTCACCGACGACGTCGACGTGCGCGCCGCGGCGGAGAGCCTCGCGGACGGCGCGATGTACAACGGCGGGCAGAGCTGCTGCTCGGTCGAGCGCATTTACGTGCACCGCGCGGTCGAGCAGGCGTTCGTCGAGGCGTTCGTCGACGTGGTGAAGGGCTTCAAACTCGGCGATCCGGAGGAAAAAGCCACGTATATCGGGCCGCTCGCGCGCCGCGAGCAGCTCGACGTGCTCGAAGGTCAGGTCGAGGACGCGGTCGCGAAGGGCGCGCGCCTGCTCACCGGCGGCCGGCGCGCGGACCGCCCCGGTGCCTTCTTCGAGCCGACCGTGCTCGCGGGCGCGACCAACGCGATGCGAGTCATGCGCGACGAGAGCTTCGGTCCCATCATCGGCATCGCCGGCGTCGCGAGCGACGACGAAGCGGTGGCGCTGATGAACGACACCGAATACGGGCTCACCGCCGGCGCCTATTCGAAGGACCGCGCGCGCGCCGCGCGCATTCTCGAACGGGTGCATGCCGGCACCGTGTACGTGAACGCTTGCGACCGTGTGAGCCCGCGGTTGCCGTGGACGGGACGCAAGCACTCGGGCATCGGCTCGACGCTGTCGACCTACGGGATCCGCGCCTTCCTGCAGCCGAAGGCCTGGCACAAAAAAGCCGGTTAATCGCGCGGCGCGGGGCGCGGAGGCGCGCTCTTCACGGCTCTTCCATGCCGGCGCGCAACGCGACGACCACGGCCGCTCGGATGGCGGCGAGACGGTCGGGTGAGAGCGGCTCGCCGAGCGTGTCGGCCACCGTGAAACGGTCGTGGACGCGCGTTCCTTCGGTGCGAATGTCCGACGCGAGCACGTCGAGCTTCTGCCGATGGAGCACGCGCGCCACCGACATGAGCAGCCCCGGAAAGTCGAGCGCCTCGACCACCAGCACGTAGTTGCCGGCGCGGAGCGGTCCGGTCTCGAAGAAGACGCGCGCGAGAGGCAACGCTTCGCCTTCCACCGTGCGCTTGCGCGGCGCAATCGGGTCCGGGCACGCCTGCCGCACCACGAGCTCCCCGAGCACGCGCTTGATGCTCGCGATCTCGGGTTCACCCTGGTGCACGGCGTGTTGCACGGGCCGCACCCAGAAGAAATCCACGGCTTCGGCCACACCGTCGTTGCGCTTTCGGCAGTAAATCTGCGCCGTCACCACGTCGAGCTCGTGGAGGTAGAGCACGGCGCTCACCATCGAAAGAAAGCCCGGGTGATCGTCCGCCACCACGCACAGCACCGAGCCGCCCGTCGGCAGCGAGCGCCAGAGCTCGACGTGCGCGGGTTGAAGCGCGCGCCGCCCGACGATCGCCGCGTGCTCCACCACTTCGCTCTCCCCGTAGACGCGAGCGTACGCGGCGGGCATGCTCGCGCTGAACGCCGCCGCCGTTCCCTCCGCCGGAACGCCCGCCTCTACCGCCGACTCGCACATGGTGACGAGGAGCGTCGCGCGTCGGACGTTGCGCGCCGCTTTCCGACGCGTGTCACTCGCGTGCGAAAGACGGGTGCGCTATTTGCGCACCGTGTGCGACGCCGAGCCACATCGCGCGCCGTCTCGCCCCGGAGGCACGCGCGTCAGGCCTTTTTGGCCGCGTCGCGGGCGATCTCGTGTTGCCATCGCGTGACGGCGTTGTCGCGTTCGGTCGCGGGCTTCCACCAAAAGTTCACGTTCGCGTTGAGCTCACCGAGGTGGGAAAACGTGTGGATCCACCAGGCGGGAATGAACAGGAGATCGCCTCGCTCGAGCACGGCATGTTCGGCGCGTGCGTCGGCGAAGCGCGGATGTCGCGCGAGGTCGGGCGCCTCGACGTCGACCGCGCAGCAATTGTGCGCCGGGTTCTTTTCGCCGAGTGGAAACGGATACAAGCGCTCGAGCTCGTCGGGCTCGAAGAGCCAGCACTCTTTGCGACCGAGCACTTGACCGTTCAAGTTGTGGCAGCCGTTGTTGTCGTAGTGGAGCCAGGTGCGCGGTCCGGCGCCGCTGAACCAGGCCCACACCGTGTAGAGCCGCTCCGGCGCGAAGAACGGCGGGATTTCGACATCGCGATAGAGCGGCGAGAGAGCCGGATTGTCGCGGGTCACGCCGTCGCGTCGCTGGAGCACGAACTGCTCGTCGCCCGTGAACACGCGGCGCGCGCGCGCGTCGGCGGGGCCGTGTTCGATCGCGTCGAGGAACTCCGTGAAGCTCGACGAGCCGCGCGCGAACATGGCGCCGAGCGTCGCCTGGTGAAAATCGGGGTGCTGGTGCGTCGAAGACTGCTTGTAGTGGATCGTCGTCGCGCCGAGTCGCTCCCGCAGCAGCGCGCCGGACCAGGTCGCCGTGGCGCGCCACGCCGCCGCTCCGCCCGCGATCACGACGGGGCGGTCGAGCTTCTCGAAGCGTTCCTCGAAGGCGGCGCGAGAAAGCAGCGGCGCGCGTTCGACTTCACGGACGACGCGCATCCGGTTCACTCGACGTGACGGAAAGCCATGCCGGCCGCGGCCGCGGCTTTGCCGTCGGCGTCCAGTCGATCGCCGATGACGAGGCAGCGCGCCGGCTCGACGCCGAGCGCGGCCGCGGCTCGCAACACGCCGCTCGGATGGGGCTTCAGCCGCTCGGGGCCGTTCGGCTCGCCGGATGCGACGACGACGTCGAAGAGGCGTTCCGCGCCGAGCGCTTCGAGCTTGCGGCGCGCGGGGTAGTCGCTCACGAGCGCGGTGCGGCCGCCGCGCGCTTTGAAATCTGCGATTTCGGCGAGCAGGGCGCGGCGGCGAAAGAGCGGGAGCCACTTGGCGGGGCGTTCGATCATCCAATCGCGCACGCTCGCCTCGACCACGCTCGGCGACTCCGCGAGCGCGGCCGCCGTGCGCTCGAGCTGGAGTCGAAATGGGTCGCCCTCGAGCTCGAGCTCACGCAGGCGCTCTTGTTCCCGGCGAAATCGTTGGATGAGCCGCAGCGAGCGCCAGCCGAGTAAGCCGAGCTCGGCCGCCATGACGAGGCGGACGGGTGCTTGCCGGTAGAGCGTTCCGTCGAGATCGACGAGCCAAGCGTCGTGCGGCTCGCTGCCGGTCAATCGCCTTCCTTGCTGCGTCCGAAGATCTTCGAACCGGGCTCGACCGATTTCGTGATCCACACGTTGCCGCCGATGATCGACCCTCTGCCGATCACGGTGTCGCCGCCGAGGATGGTCGCGCCGGAGTAAATGGTGACGTCGTCTTCGATCGTCGGGTGCCGCTTCTTCGCCAGCGGTCGCGTGCTCTCCGCGCGGCGCGTGCTGAGCGCGCCGAGCGTCACGCCCTGGTAGATCTTCACGTTCTTGCCGATGTGCGCGGTTTCGCCGATCACGACGCCCGTGCCGTGATCCATGAAAAAGCCGGGACCGATCGTCGCTCCGGGATGGATATCGACGCCGGTGCGCTCGTGCGCGTGATACGCCATGATGCGCGGGATGATCGGAACGCCCTCGCGCTGGAGCGCGTGGGCGATGCGGTGCGTCGTGATGGCCTCGATGGCCGGATAACTGAACACGATCTCTTCGATGCTCGTTGCCGCGGGGTCGCCCTCGTACGCGGCGACCACGTCGGCGTTCAGCACGCGCCGGAGCTCCGGCAGGCGCCCGAGCAACCCGAGCACGACGTCCCCCGACCAACCCGGCGGGTGATGCGGCCCGCTGCGGAACGTCGCCTCGTACGAGACGGCGCGCGCGATTTGCTCCACGAGCGCTTCGTACGCCGGATACATGTGCTCGCTCACGCCGTAACGGAGGTTGTCCTTGTTGAGCGAGCGCTGGCTGTAAAACCCCATGTACACGAGGGGCTTCAGGTGATTCAGCGCTTGGACGACCGCGCGCTTGTTCGGCAGCGCCGCGCTTTCGAGGTTGTTGATCTCGAGCGGCCCGTCGTAGCTCGAGACGACGGCGTCAATCGTGTGCTCGAGCTCCCGGATGCGGTCGGGTGCGCTAGGCATTCGACTTTTATAGCACCCGCTCCGGCGACGTCAGCGTGCCGGAGCCGAGCGCGGTGGACGGGTTCGAATCAATTCGTGGTGACGACGACGCCGAGCGTGGTCGTCGGCATCGCGCCCGTGTAGTCGCGCACCGACTTCGGGAAGATCTGCTTATTGGACCAGTCGAGGCGATTGTCGAGCCGCAGAATCAGATAGTTCGCGGGGCGATAATCGAGCGTCAGCGTCCCCGTCACGAGCTTGATGTCCTTCACCGGGGGAACGGTCGGGTCGGGCGTCGCGAAGGCCTTGGCGATGCCCGTCCCGTACGCGTCGGGGTCGCTCAGGTACTCGCCGCGCGCGGCGATCGCGAACTGTTCCACGAACGAGTAGCGGGCTCCGAGCATCACGCCCCACCACGAGTGTTGGTCGAAGCGGGTCGGATCGACCGTGTCGCGCGCGCGCTCGATGTCCACGTCCGCGTTCAGCTGCAGCGTGAGCGCGTCGGTGGGGGTGAGCGTCGCCACGAAATCCACGAGGTGACGCAGGCCCTTGATGTTCGCGCTGCCGCGATCGACGGTGCCGGACTTCACGCTGCCGTTACCGAGCGAGCAGCCCGAGGGCACCGTCGGGTCGAAGTTTTGCGTCGCCGGATCGCAGTGAACGACTAAGGAGTCGTCTTGCTCCGGCCCGCCGAGGTAGCCGAGCGAGGTCGCGAGCAGCGTGCCGCCGTCGCCCGAGCGCGGGAGGTTGAGCGCCAACTGGAGCCCCACGTCCTTGCCGAGATTGTTGTCGATCGTGTTGTTCCAGCCGTTCACGACCAAGCCGCGCAAGGAGAGCTCGTCCGTGAGCTGGGCGTTCACGCGCAAGCCGGTGTGGAAGAGCGGTTGGGTGAACCAGTACACGACGCCGCGCGTGTAGTTCATGTCGTCCTGGCTCTCCGCGACTTCGGCGCCGTAAATCGTGTCGAACTTGCCGAAGTCGAAGGAGACGGCCGTCCACGGCTTCCACGAAGCGAACGCCTGCTTCAAAAAGCTCAAGCCGACCGCGCTGTCGCAGGTGCCGCCGAGGCAGCTCCCGGCGATGCGCTGGGCGGTGGGGCCGAACCTGAGCGAAATGGTGCCGCCGACGGGCTCGGCCGGATACGTCGCGTCGACGCCGGCCCAGCTCAGCGCGAAACCGTTCGCGGTGTCGTACGCGCGCGTCACGCCGTTCGCGAGCTCCGGCGCGTCCGTCACGCCGCTCGCGTTCGTGTGCGGCTTCGGGAAATTCCAATTCGCGTTCGCGTAGCCGTCGACGAACGCGCGAAATTCGATCGCGTCGTACCAGGGCAAGGACTCCGTGTCCGGCCCCACACCCTTGAGCGCCGGCTCGGGTTGTTGCAACGGCTGCGGCGCGGTCGTGTCGGCGGGTGCCAACATGTCGAGCGAGGGCGCGGGCGCAGCGGGCGCGAGCGGCGCGGGGCTCACCGGTGCGACGGGCGCCGGCGCGGGCGTCGGTTCCGCCGGCGCGGCTTGCACGGGAACGGGCGCCGGCGGCGGCCCGGGCGGCACGCTCGGAGCAGGCGCCGGAGGCACCGGTTGCGGCGGCGGCGGAGCCGGAGCGGGTTCTGCGAGCGCAAAGGAGGAGCACAAGAGCGCACCGGCGAACGCACCGGCCGAGAGACCGCGAGCCCGAATCAACCTCAGCATGATTGTGCGCGAAGCTTTGCCCGACCCCGGGCCGCGCGGGAAGGCAAAAAGCGAGTGTTCGACCCCGATTTCCGGCCGCCGAGCGTCACTCGAGGCGGCAATCTGCCGTGCGACCGTCACGCGACGCTCGGAGCGTCGACTGCGGACTCAGTGCTCCACGATACGACTGCGCGTGAGCTCCCAGCCGTGCGGCGTCTTTTTGAGGTACGCCGTGCCGCGGATGCCCTCGATGTCGTAGCGGTAGCTCACCGACGCCTCGTTGCCCTTGATGTCGATGTCCGTGATGACGAGCACCGCGTCCTTCTTGCTGGTCGGCGGCGTCGTGACGACGACGGGCTTGGTCGCCTTTTCGAGCTCGATGCCCTGCGGCACGGCGCTCCCCGCGATCTTGAGCGGAAAACGCCCCGGCTCCCCGAGCTTCAAATACTGATCGAGCTCGCTGTCCTCGATCGTGAGCTGTAGGACGGCGTGCGTGTCGTCGCCTTGATTCGGCGTGGCCTCGTCGGAACGCTTCGCGTCGCCCGCCGACTGGCGCACGTTGTCGAGCGGCTTCGGCGGCGGCTTGTCGTCGGGTTGGTCGTCGCCGTGATCGTCCGGCGGCGTGGCGGCCGTCTCCGCGGCGGGCGAGTGCTCGTGCGGCTGCGACGTGGCGCATGCCGCGAGCGCCAGCGCCGCGAGGCCGAGCAGGCTTCGTTCGAATCGCGAGCTCCCTTTCAACCCGGTCATCGCGCGACACGGTACACCAGCCTCGACGTGGAGGTCGAGGCGCGACGGCGCGCACGGGGCCCGATTCAGCTGCGAGCTTTCGCGCGGACCGGCTTGCGATCCCAGAGCCGTACGCGGCGCACCAAGAGATCGAGCAAAAATGCGACGATTGCCGCCAAAACGAAGCGATCCCACAGATCTTTCTGGGTGCTGATCTTCTCGCTTCCGGGGTCGAAGAGCGCGGCGGGCGTCGGATCGACCACACCGCCGCCGCTCTTTGCCGCGCGGGTGAGCTTCGCCACGTCGGGGTCGAAGCTCGCGTACTCACGCGGATAGGGGTTCGAAACGTGACCGGAGCTCGTGGCGAAGGGTTTGAGCTCCCCCGCGGCGTCACGGTGCGCGTGCTCGGCGCGCAGCAAGAACGCGCCGTAACCGGTGAGATCGAAGTCGGCTTCGTAGCGGCCGGGCGCCACTTGGCGAAACGGATGTTCGGTCCGCTCCTGGGGCTTGCCGGCCGCGCTCACGAAGAGGTTGGATTCGAGACCGTCGTCGAAGCGTTCGTCCAGAGTGAAGGCGTCCACCGTGGCTCGAACGTGCGAGCCGGTCACGGTCGTCTTCATCTCGAGCTCGTGCCGCCGCTTCACGCGCATGTGCTCGCGCACGAGCTGCCCCCAGAACTTCGGGTAACCGGACCAGCGCAGCCACTCGACCGCCCAGTGATTTTTCACGTCGCTCGTCCACGCGAGCGCCCAACCGAGCCCGGCGCGCCAGCGCGCGAGAATGGGATCGCCGCGATCGCTCTGCAAGACGAGCTGGGCCGGCGCGGGCTTGAGCTCCGTCGCCACGTAGCCGTGAAGGAGCGGCGCCGAGCCGATGGCGATGCCCTTCAGGAAATCGGCCGGCGCCACTTCTTCGACCGGGAACCATTCTTCGACGCCCGCCTGCTGCGACACCATTTCGGTCTCGCGCGTGAAGATCTTCGGCAAGCTGTTCGGGTCGGGCACGAAGTGAAAGCGACCGCCGCCGGCGTCCGCCATGCTGCGCAAGAGATCCTGCTTCACGCCGTCGCCGAGGCCCACCGTCGTCACGGTGATGGAAGCCGAGACCATCGACTGCACGAGCTCGCGGATGCCTTGCTCCGGCGCTTGTCCGTCGGTGAGCAAGATCACGTGCTTCCTGCGCGCGCGCACCACCGAGAGGTCTTGATACGCCATGTCGAGGGCCGAAAAGATCTCGGTCCCGCCGCCCGGCTGGATGCGTTCGACGTCGGACTGGATGCGGCTTCGATAACGCGCCGGCTGGAGTTTCACGTAGCGCGTCGGCGCCGAATCGAACGCGACGACCTCGAGCATGTCGTCGGGTTGGAGCGCGCCGAGCGTCGCGATGCACGCGCTCTTCGCCATCTCCATCGGGAGTCCCGTCATCGAGCCGGAGCGATCGATGACGAGCGCCATGGCCACGTCGGGCATCTCCTTGCGCCGCTCGGCGTCCATGCGCACGGGGAGCAGGCGCTCGAACGTGGTGTGCGACCAACCTCCGAGGCCGAACCCCGCGTCGCCGCCCGCGAACAAGAAACCGCCGCCGAGGTCGCGCACGTAACGTTCGACGAGCTCCTGGCCGGCCGCGGGAAAGGCTTCACGCGGCGTGTCCGAGACGATCACGAAGTCGTAGCGCTCGAGCTCGCGGAGCGACGCCGGAAACGCTCCGGGCGCGCGCACGTCGACGTCGAACTCCTGGGCGCCGAGCGCGCTCGCGAGGTAGTTCGCGCGGTTCGGCTGACCTTCGACGTAGAGCACCGACGGGCGTCCCGGTACGTCGAGCGTCGCCGTGTAGTCGTTGTTCGCGGAGAATTCGTCGGGGCCGAGGGGCTCGAGCTTGAGCTCGTAGGTGAGCTCGCCGCCGACGCGCACGACCGACTTGAACTTGAGCTCGTTCATGCCGGGGTGGAGCGAGGTTTCCCGCACGCCGTCGAGGCCGTTCAGCGTTTCACCTTGGTAGAGGCGCGCGCGTGCCCGCGTCGCGCGGCTCGCGTACACGTCCGCCGCCACGTCGAAGGACTGTCCGACGTCGACCTTGTCCGGCAGCCGAAGCCCCACCACGGCGACCTCGGCCGGCGGCGGATGCCGGTACGGCACGACCGACAAACGCACGCCGAGCGAGCGGGCGCGGGCGCTCTCGGCGAGTAGGTCGCCTTCCGTTTCGACGCCGTCGCTCAAAAGAACGACGTGCTTCAGGCGGTCCGGAGGGAACAAGGCGTACGCGAGCTCGAGCGCGCTCGCGATGTTCGTCGTCGCGGACGCCGGGCTGCCGCGCGGGCCGTGGCGGAGCGAGGGCGGCAGCGCGAGTTTCCGATCGTGTTCGATTTCGACGAGGCGCGGGCGCGTGGCGAACGTGACGAGGCGGAGCGTGTCGTCGTGACCGCGCGCGGCGTAGAGCTTCTGCAGCTCGGCCTTCGCGTCCGCGAGCGCTTCGTCGGGCACGGAATCGCTCACGTCCACGAGCGCCACGAGCGCGACGTTCCTCGCGTCCTCGGTGCGGACGAGCCGCGCGAGCGCGAGCGCGAGCAGCGCGAGAAATCCGAGCCGAAAGCCGAGCGCGAGCAAGCGTTGGCCGAACGGCAGATCGGCGAGCGAGCGTCCGAGCATCCAGACGAGCAGCGGCGCCACGAAGAGCACGGCGAGCACGCCCGGGTGAAGGAGCTCGTAGTGAACGCCGCCGCGCGTCCAGGCGAGCTCGCCGCCGGCCGCGGCGGAGAGGAGCTTCCGGTAGCCGGCGACGGCGAGGGCCGCGGTCGCGAGCGCGGCGAGCGCCCACCGGAGCTGGCTCGTGCGCTTCATACGGTCACCCGCCGGTGATACGTGATCCACTCGACGACGGAGAGCAGGAGCACCGCCGCGAGCAGCCAGAGCCAAACTTCCCGGCGCACGCCGCCCGAACCGACCGCGGGCGCCGCCGCCTGTCGCGACGCGACGGTGAGCGTTTTATGCGGCAAAATGCGGCTTTCGTCGAGGTCGGAGAGGTTCGCGGCGAACTCGGTGACGACGCGCGTGGCGTCGCTGCCGCTCGTCAGGCGGTAGAAGCCGGCGTGGTCGCCGAACGTCACCGCGCGCCCGTCCTCGACCGGCACGGCGTGCGTCGAACCGTCCGGCGCCGTGAGCTCCGCTTCACGCGCTCCCGGCGGAACCGGGACGCGCCAGACCTCGCCCGTGCGGTAGGCGGAGACGTAGCTCGTGTCCGACTCGCTGAACGAGTCGATTGCGTTCAGGACGAAGAGCGGCCACGCAGGCCGGAGCACGAGATCGCTCTGGCGCGGATCGAAGCCGAGCACCACGAACGGACGGCCCGAGCGATTGCCCGCGACGAGGATCGGCCCGTCGTCGCTCGCGCCGACGATCTTGTCCCCGGGGCTCGGGTCGAGCGCGTGACCGGTCGCGACCTGCACGTCACCCGGGGCAATGAAGCGCAAAAGCGGGCTCTTTTTGTCCCACGTGTCGAAGCCGAAGCCGGTGATCGTCTTGCCGAGCTTCACCGGGCCGCCCTCGGCGGGCGGATTCAGGTACACGAGGCCGCCGCTCGCGTCCGCGGGAGGCGGCGCGACGCCGTCGAAGATCGTCGCGTCGAACGCGCCGCGCGGCGGGTATTGCGACGGCTTCAGGTCCGTCACGTCGAGGTACTCGTCGAGCAAGAGCGCGGCTTCGAGGTACGTGTTGCCCGGCGTCACGACCAGCACCTTCGCGCGGCGGCGTTCGGGAACGAGCGCGTACGCGCGATCGTCGGCCGGCAGCGCGTCGGCGCGGCCGTCGGCGTAACGGAGCCGGGCCTCGAGCGCGTGGCGCGCGCCGCCCACGTCCGGGAAGAAGCGCGAGAGCCTCGCGCCCGGCTCGATCACGAGCCGTTCGCTGTCGATGATGGCGCCGTCGCCGAAGAGGGACAGCTCGACCTCGGCGCGCTCGCTGTCGAGGTTCGCGAGCTCGGTCATCACCTCGAGCCGCGACTTGTCGAGCGGGTAGCGACGCACCGAGAACGCCGTGATCGCCAGGTTTTTCCCGGATTTCCCCACGGGAGCGAAGCGAAGGGCGGCTCCGCCGAGGTCGGGCGGAGGCTCGGGCGGGGTGAGCACGCCGTCGCTCAAAACGACGACTTCCCCGTTCGGCAAGCCGTGGAGCGCGTCGGAGGCGAGCTCGAGGGCGCGGCCGAGGTCGGCGCGCGTGTCGGCGGCATGCACGCGGTCGACCGCCGCCAAAAGCTCCGTGGCTTCGTCACTCATCGTCGAGAGCGGTACCGGCACGGCGCCCATCGCGACGACGAGCGCGCGATCGCTGCCGCCGAGGCCGCGGACGAGTTTCCTCGCGACGTTCTTCGCCGCGTCGAGGCGCGTCGGCTTTTCGTCGGTCGCTTGCATCGACGCGCTCGCGTCGATGAGCAAGACGAGATGCCGGCCGCTCCCGAGCTCGTGCGACGGCCGCGGATCGCCGAGCGCGAGACAGAGCAAGAGGACGAGGAGGAGCTGCAGGGCGAGCGAGAGCCAACGCCGGAGCTTCGAGAACAGGCGGCTCGCGTCGCGATCCCCGAGCACGCGGTGCCAAAGCGGTGCGAACGCGACGGCCACGGGCCGCCGGCGCAGCTTCAAAATGTAGAGCAAAACCGTGACGGCGGCGGCGCCCGCGCCGATCCCGACGAGCCACGCGAGCGGCAGCCCGGCCAAGGTCATCAGTGCAGAAACCCTCCGCGCCGGAGCGCGCGCAGCACGATCTCGTCGAACGGGACGGTGACGTCGGCGGCGAGGTACGGCACGCGCTTTTGCGTGCAGTAGCGCTCGATGTCGCCGAGGTACCGATCGTACGCGCTGCCGAGCCGCGCGAGCACGCCGGGCGTCACGGTCACCTCTCGCTCGTCGCCCGTCTCGCAATCGACGACCAAAACGTCGCCGTCGAGCTCCGGTTCGGCCTCACGCCGATCCACCAAATGAATGACGTACGGCTCGAACCCTTCGTAGCGCAGCACGTTGATGCCGTGCTCGAACCCCGCCGGATCGTAGAAGTCGCTCACGAGCACGGCGAGTCCGCGGCGCTTGTGCTGCGCGGCGAACGCGCGCAGCGATTCGGCGAGGTCGGTGGTGCCTCCCGGCAAGAGGCCCGAGAGAAAGCGAAAAACCGTGAAAATGCGGCCTTTGCCGCGCGTGGTCGGCAAGCGCTCGAGCGTGCCCTCGGTCATCGCGAGCACGGTGACGCGGTCGAGGTTCGCGAGCCCGACGTAAGCGAGCGATGCGACGAGGCGCCGCGCTTGGTCGAACTTCTGGCTGCCGGCGAAGCCCATCGACGCCGAACAATCGAGCAAAAAGTAGATCGAAAGATCTTCCTCTTCCTCGTAAAGGCGCACGAGCAAGCGACCGAAGCGGTGATAGACGTTCCAATCGACCGAGCGGATGTCGTCGCCCGGCACGTAGTCACGGTGATCGGCGAACTCCACGCCGCTTCCCTTCTTCTTGCTGCGGCGTTCCGCGCGTTGCCGCCCGCTGAACACGCGCCGGCTCACGAGCGCGAGCATCTCGAGCTTGCGCTGAAACTCGTCGTCGAAAAGCTCGCTCTTCGCGGCCGGAGCGGGTGCCGCTTTGCGTGGCCGGAGGAGATCGAGAAGGCCCATGGCTCGCCGAAAAGGCTAAAATCAGGCTTTGGCGGGCACGAGCGTGGTCAGGATCTCGGCGATGATGGCGTCGGGGCGAATCCCTTCCGCCTCGCCCTCGAAGCTCATGAGCAGCCGGTGGCGGAGCGCGGGCGGCGCCGCCGCCTTCACGTCGTCGATCGAGGCCGCGAAGCGCCCGGCGAAGAGCGCGCCGATCTTCGCGCCGAGCAACATGGCCTGCACGCCGCGCGGCGAGGCGCCCGTCCGCACGTAACGCTTCACGAGCCCGGTCGTTTCCTCGGCGTCGGGGTGCGTCGCCTGGAGCACGCGGATGGCGTAGTCCTGCACGTGGCGCGCGACCGGCACGCGCCGAACCAGCGCCTGCATCGAGAGGATGTCGGCGCGCGAGGCGACGCCGTGCGCTTCGAGCTGCGTGCCCGTCGTCGTGCGATCGAGGATGCCGTGGAGATCCTCGCGACTCGGGAACTTCACCTCGAGCTTGTAGAAGAAGCGATCGAGCTGCGCTTCCGGCAACGGGTACGTGCCCTCCATTTCCAGCGGATTTTGCGTCGCGAGCACGCAATAGGGCGCGTCGAGCTGGTGCGTGGTGCGGCCGACCGTCACGCGCTGCTCCTGCATCGCTTCGAGCAAGGCGCTTTGCGTCTTCGGGGTCGCGCGGTTGATCTCGTCGGCGAGCACGAGGTTCGCGAAGACGGGCCCCTTGCGAAACTCGAACACCTTGCCGCCCTGCGCGCCCTCGTCGAGGACGAGCGTGCCGATCACGTCGGCGGGCATGAGGTCCGGCGTGAATTGAATGCGCGAGAAGTCCAAGCCGAGCGTCTGCGCGAGCGTGCGCACGAGCATCGTCTTGCCGAGGCCGGGGACGCCTTCGAGGAGCGCGTGCGAACCGGCGAGCAAACACGTGAGCACGCCGTCCACGAGCGCGCGCTGCCCGACGATCACCTTGCCGATCTCTTCGCGCACGGCGCCGAGCTTCTGTTGAAATCGCGCGATGTCCTCTTTGGCTTGTTCGATGTCGCTCATCGTTCTTCCTCGCTCTGCGGTCGCACTCATTCGCGCGGGCGAATCAGCTGGAAATAGCGCCTGACGTAGAAACGATAGCCGGGCGGGATTTCATCCTTGTCGAGCACCCGTTCCGCGACGGACTGGTACTCGGTGAAGACCTGCTCGTAGCCCTTGCCGACGAAGCCGCGCTGGGCCGCGCCGTAGATCACTTCGGCGCTCGCCGTGCCCTCGCCGCTGTCGATGCCCGCGGCGCTCACGTCGTGCGTCTGTCCGGCGAGGTGGGAGCGGTCGCCGGCGAGCGTCGCGTCGTGGCCGTTGCCGTAACCCCGCCCGGCCTCGCTCCGATCGCCCCCGCCGTCGCTCTCTTTTTGTCCGGGAGCGGGCGTGGCGGCTTGGCTGCCCGATTGCGTGCCCGGGATCGGGATGCCGCTGCCGCGGTTCGGGCCGAGCCGAACGTCGAGGCTGCCCGAGCCGGGCTTGCCCTGCTCGCCGTCGCCGCTCCCGCCCGGTCGCTCGCCGCGCGCCTGTTGCCCGAAGCGCTCCATGCGCTGTTTTCGCTGCTCGCCGCCCTGGCCTTGCTGGCGCATGACCTCGCGGAGCTCCTTCAAACGCTGCAAAAGCTCGCGCTTCTGCGCGTCGTCGAGCTGCTTCTGCGCGAGGTTGTGCACGTCCTCGGCGCTCTGGTTCATGTCCTCCGCGGCTTGCTCGCCCGCGCTCTTTTGGCGCTCGTGGAGGGCATTCTCCAAGTCGTCGGCGGCTTTCGCGAGCTCCTTGTCGAGCTCGGAGAGTTGCTCGGCGCTCTTCTGGGCTCGGCTGCTCTGCCGCTCGAGATGTTCGAGCTGACGCTTGTTCTCTTCGAGTTTTTGTCCGGGGTCGCCCTTCGCCGCCGGATCGCTCTTTTTCTTGAGCAGGCTCTCGCGCTCCTCGGCGAGCTCCTTCCGCCGCTGCTCGACGGCTTCGAGACGCTCGTGGCTCTGCGCGCTCGCCTGCTTGAGCGCGCCACGGAGCCGCTCGAGCTCGGCTTGCGTCGGTGGCGCCTTCTTGTTCTTGAGCTTTTCGGCGAGCTCACGCAGCGCTTTTTCGGCGTCCTCGAGTCGCTTTTCGGACAGCGCCTCGGCCGCCTTGCGCGTGAGCGGATTCTTCTCGAGCTCGCGCGCGACGCCTTGCAAGCCGTCCTCGAGCGCTTCGCGATCGGACTCGACGTGCTCGCCGAGATCCGTCTCGATGTCCGCCAAACGCCGAAACACCTCGTGCTCGTCGACGCGGTGGTTCGCGATGTCCTCGATCAGACGATTGTAGCGGGCGACGGCCGCTTGTTCGGTCGGGTCGTTCGCCGTGCGCGCGAGCGCGTCGCCTTGATCGCGAAAGAAGGCGACGTCGTCCGCGCTCATCAGGAGCGGCTTCGGCGCGGGCGGCGGCGGCAACGTCCGCAGCGTCCGAACCTCGACGAGCGACAGCGCCACGAGCCCGGCGACGAGCAGCGCGACGAGCGGCGTCTCGCGCGGAACCGGCACGAGGACCGCCCGGCTCGGCTCGAGGCGCGCGACGGTGGCGAGCGCGTCTTCGATGGCGAGCGACATGAGCGGCGAGCGCTCCGCCGGCGGAATACGCGCGAAGGCGAGCGCGTTGGCAATGCGCCCGCCCGTTTCGTGAAAGCGATCGAGCTCGATGGCGCCCGCGAGCGGAGCGCTTCGGCCGAGCCCGGCCCAGAGCCCGCGACCGAGGACGAGCGCCGCGGCGAGGACGGCCGCGACGAACACGAAGCGCTCGGCGCCGTGCCCGGCATGGAGCTTCGCGTAGGCGAGCGGTGGGGCGAGGAGTGCGAGCGCGACGGGCGCGACGCGAGCCGCGGCCGCGAGACCCGACCCGAGCTTGCGGCGCCGTTCGGCGCGACGCGCGGAGCGCTCGAAACGAGCGAGGCCACGCTCGAGCCGGTCACGCGGGTCAGCACTTTCGACGGACATCTCGTGGGCGATCGACACCGAAAACGAGCGCGAGCTTGGGCGTTCTTGCTCGCCGCGACGAAGCTCTAAGGTCCGCTCCGAACCGTAGCACGCCCCCGGACGTTCACCCGAGCGCGCGCTCGAAGTCCTCGAGCAAGTCTTCGACGGCTTCGAGCCCGATCGAGACACGAACGAGGTCGTCGCCGATACCGAGGCGCGCGCGCTCGTCGGCCGGGACGCCGGCGTGCGACGTCGTCACCGGACGGGTCACGAGCGTCTCGGGGCCGCCGAGGCTCGGCGCACTCGTGGCGAGACGGAGCGCCGCGAGAAAGCGCTCCGCGGCGCCCGCGCCGCCGGCCGGGCGAAAGCTCAACATGCCGCCGGCTCCGCGAAACCACGCTTCTGCGCGCGCGTAGCCCGCATGGCCCGGAAGTCCCGGATAGAAGACCTCGGCGACGGCGGCGTGCCGGCTCAAGTGTTCGGCCACGGCGAGCGCCGTGCGGTTCTGGCGTTCGACGCGGAGCTCGAGCGTCTTCAGGCCGCGCGCGAGCAAGAAGCACGCGTGCGGATCCAGCGAGCCGCCGAAATGGTCGAGCTTCTTCTTCACGTTCGCCACGCCCGCCGCCGAGCCCGCGACCGCGCCCGCGACGACGTCGGTGTGGCCGTTCAGGTACTTGGTCGCGCTGTGCAGTACGAGATCGAAACCGCGCTCGGCGGGGCGGAAGTTCACGGGGGTGGCGAGCGTCGAGTCGATGAACGTCGTGAGGCCGTGCGCGCGCGCGAAGGCGACGACCGCGTCGAGGTCCACGACTTGAAGCAGCGGGTTCGTGATCGCTTCGACGTAAAAGGCGCGCGTCTTCGGGCGGAGCGCGGCGGCGAACGTCTCCGGCCGGTTCGCGTCCACGAAGGTGACCTCCACGCCGAGCGCCGCGAGATCCTGCGTGAGCAAGCCGTGCGTGCCGCCGTAGAGCGATTCGTGCGCGATGAGGTGGTCGCCGGCGCCGAGCGTCGCGAGCAGCGCCGCCGAGATCGCCGCCATGCCGCTCGCGGTGACGAGTCCCGCCTCCGTGCCTTCGAGAGCCGCGAGCTTGGCTCCGAGCGCGTCGTGGTTCGGCGTGTTGCTGAGCCGCGCGTACTTCACTTCGTGGTAGCCGCTGCGCCCCGCGTGCTCGAACGTGGACGTTTGAAAGATGGGCAGCGCGAGAGCGCCTCCGATGCGTGGCTCCGGTTCCCCCGCGTGGATGAGCTTCGTCGAAAACCGCATGCATCACGCTTCGCACGTAGCCGCCGCGCTGAGAAGGGACGGCGTTCTCCGCGCGCGCCGCGGCGCGACTCGGCTATGCTGCGGCCGCGTGCACAAAGGACGCCTCGAAGCCTTCAGCGACGGCGTGATCGCCATCATCATCACGATCATGGTGCTCGAGCTCAAAATTCCGGCCGGGCACGATCTCGAAGCGCTCGTGGAAGTAGGTCCGCGCTTCTGCGCCTACCTCTTGAGCTTCGTCATGCTCGGAATTTATTGGAACAACCACCACCACATGCTCCAAGCCGCGGACCACGTGAGCGGCGGCGTCCTGTGGGCGAATCTGCACCTCTTGTTTTGGCTTTCGCTGCTCCCCTTCGGCACCGAGTGGCTGGGCGAGACGCACTCGGCGGCGCTCCCGACGGCCTTCTACGGCGTCCTCCTCTTGCTCTCCGCGCTCGCGTATTACGTGCTCCAGCTCACCATCATCCACAAGCAGGGTGAAGGCTCGCGCCTGCGCGCGGCGATCGGGCGCGACCTCAAGGGCAAGCTTTCACCGCTCTGTTACGCCACCGCAATTCCGCTCGCGTTCGCGTCGCCGCTCGCGGCCGACGCGATTTACGTGTTCGTCGCGTTGATCTGGCTCGTCCCCGACCGACGCATCGAATCGAAGATTCACTGATCACGCACGGGCGCCCCGAGCGCGAGCTCGTAGCGCGCGACGTGGTACGGCCCGACGACGCGATCGCTGTGGTGACGAAAGCCGAAGCGCTCGTAGACGGCGCGGAGCTTCGGACGCGCGGCGACGCAATCGAGGCGCAGGTACGAGCAGCCGTGGCGGCGCGCTTCCTCGGCGGCCCATGCGAGGAGCGCGCGTGACGTGCTCCCGCCCGACCAGACGCGGCGCACCGCGAGCCGATGCACGTAGGCCGCCGCGCCGGGCGCGGCTTCGGGCCAAAAGAGCGGATCGTCGAGGGTGAGGCGCAGCACGCCGGCCGCTTCGTCACCCACCCAACCGAGGTAGTAGTGGCCGGCGGCGACGTCCGGTTCGAGCGTGCTCGGGGCAAGCTCGTCTTTTTGCCAAAGCCCTTCGCCGCGTGCCTCGAGCCACGCTTCGGCTTCGCCGAGCACCGACGCCACGAGCGCCGCTTCGCCCGCCTCGGCGCGCCGCACGACGAGCGTCACGCGGCCGCGCTCCGCCGCGTCCGAAGGAGCAAGAGCACGAGCCCCGGCGCACCGAGCGCCGCCGTGACGACGCCGACCGGCAGCTCGCGGCCCGGCGAGAGGCTGCGCGAGAGCGCGTCGCACAGCACGAGAAAAGCCGCGCCGGAGAGCAGCGAGAGCGGCAAGACGCGCCGAAGCTCCGCGCCGACCATGCGCCGGACGACGTGCGGCACGATGAGGCCCACGAACGCGATGGGGCCGCACCAGGCGACGCAGGCGCCGACGCCGAGCGAGCCCACGGCGAGCACGAGACGGCGGAGCGACGGCACGTTCACGCCGCGCGACTCGGCGAGCTCTTCGCCGAACGTGAAGGTTTGCAGAGCGCGCGTCCGCGTGAGCAAGAGGAGCCAGCAGGGCACGGTGACCGGCGCGAGCACGAGCACTCCGTCGTAACCGACTTGCGGGAGCTGTCCGAGCGCCCAACGCGAGGCGGCGACGAGCGCACGGCTGTCGGACAGGTATTGGAGCCCGACCGAGAGCGCCCCGGTCGCGACCGTCACGGTGATGCCGGCGAGCAGCACGTCGCCCATCGTGGCGCGGCCGCTCCCGGCGACGAGCGTCACCGCGACGCTCGCAAGACCGGCGCCGAGACAGGAGCAGGCAAAAACGGTGGGAAAACCGCCCGGCAGCGCCAGCGCGAGCGCGGCGAGCGCGCCGAGCGTGGCGCCCGCCGTCGTGCCCACGGTGCTCTCGCTCGCGAGCGGATTCGCAAACAGCGTCTGAAAGCAGGCACCCACGAGACCGAGCGTGCCGCCGACGAGCGCGCCCACGAGCACGCGCGGCACGCGGAGTTGCCAGAGAATGAAGTCGCCCTGCGCGCCCGCGAGCGACGGGCCGACGAGCGCCGCCACGGCCGTGAGCACGAGCGACGCCAATCCGAGCGCGACGACGCGCCGGCTCATGCGCTCGGCCCTCCGACGTCGGGCGGCGCGGGAACGATGACGCGCCCGCTGCCGGCCGCGAGCGACAGCATGTGAACGCCGAAGATCTCGGAGAGACGCCCCGAGAGCTCCGCGGAGCCGTAATCGACCGAGAAGCGGAGCTTGCCCGCGGCGAGCCCGAGCACGCGCGGCGCCGCGGCAGTGTGCGCGAGCAGGTTCACGTCGTGCGTGACGCACAGGATGCCCGTCCCGTCCCTCACGAGCGTGCCGAGCAGCGCGTACGTCTCGGCTTGTTGGGCCGGATCGAGATGATTGGCGGGTTCGTCGAGAAGCAGAAAGCGTGCTTCTTGCGCGAGCAGGGCTGCGATGGCGACACGCTGCCGTTCGCCGCCGGACAGCGTCGCGAGCGGCGCCGTCGCGAGCCGCCCGACGCCGACGCGCTCGAGCGCGCGTTCCGCCGAGCGTCGCGCGGCGCCCGTCGTCTCCTGGAAGCGGTAACGAGCCGCCATCACCGCTTCGAGCGCGGGCAGCGCGTCCGCGGGTGGCGAGTGTTGCGGCAACCAGGCGAGCTCGGCGGCCCGGGCGCGCGCGCCGAAGAGGGCCAGGTCCGCATCGTTCACGCGCACGCGCCCGCCCGCGAGCGGCACGAGGCCGAGCGCCGCGCGGAGCAGCGTCGTCTTGCCCGCGCCGTTCGGCCCGACGAGCGCGACGAAATCGCCCCCGCGGAGCTCGACGTTCGCGTGGTCGAGCAGCGTGCGCGCGCCTTTGCGAACGCTCACGTCGTTGAGCACGAGCGCCGTCAACTCGGCACCTTGAGCTTTTTGACCGCGGCCGCGAGCTTGTCGACGAGCGCGAGGATGCACGGTCCGTGCACGTACGCTTCGGGCGCCTCGACCACGACGATCTGATCGAGCTTCACGGCGGTGAGCGGCGTGAGCGCCCGAAACGGCGTGAGGTAATCGCGCGCGGCGTGGCTCGGTTGGGTCAGAATGAAGATGGCGTCGGGGTCGACGGCGAGCAGCCGTTCGAGCGACAAGCGCGGTAATCCGGTCACCGCTTCGGGTACGGCGTTGCTCGCGCCCGCGGCGTGCAGCGCGGCGCCGTGCAGCGAATTGTCGCGGATGAACCAGAGCTCGCTGATTTGCCCGGGCTCGTAGCCGATGACGAGCAACACGCGCGGACCGTGCGGAGGAGCGGGCACGTCGAGCCGCGCTTTCAGCCGCGCGGCGAGCGCGTCGGCCGCGGGGGTCGTTTCGGTGCGGCGCCCGAGCTCGCGAATGCCCGCGACGATTTCGTCGAGCGTGAGCCACGGCAAGAGCAGCGTCGGGCCGAGCGCTGCGAGCTCGCGCGTGCGCGCGTTCGCACCCGCTTCACCGAGGATGAGCGTCGGCGCGAGGCGCGTGATGACTTCGTAGTTCGGCGTGAGGCTCGTGCCGGCGCGCGGCAGCTTCGTCACCTCGGGCGGGTAGTCGCAGTAGTCACTGCGCGCGACGAGCTCGCGCCCGGCGCCGATCTCGAAGAGCGCGTCCGTGATCCCGGGCGCGAGCGACACGAGCCGGCGCGCGCCGCCCGAGCTCGACGCGCCATGGCGGCACCCGAGCGCGCCGAGCAGGAGCGCTCCGGCGAGCGCGACGTCGCGGCGCTTCACGGCTCCGGCGGGCCTTTTTTGCCCTTCGCCCGCGCGGGCTCGGCGTTGCGTTCGTGCAAGAGCCGCAGGCCCTGGAGCGTGAGGTCGGGGTCGACGCTCTCGATGCGCTTCGAATGTTTGGCGATGACGTTCGCGAAGCCGCCCGTCGCGATCACTTTGCACTCGAAGCCGAGCTCGGCCTCGAGCCGTTCGACGAGTCCGTCGACGAGCGCGGCGCTGCCGTGGACGGCGCCGGACTGGAGCGCGTGCGGCGTGTTCCGGCCGAGCACGCGCGGCGGCTCCGTCAGCTCGACGCGCGAAAGCTTGGCCGCGGCCGCGAGCAGCGCGTCGTACCCGATGCGGACTCCCGGCACGATCACCCCGCCGAGATACTCGCCCTTGGCCGAGATGCAGTTGAAGGTGGTCGCGGTGCCGAAATCGACGACGATCGTGGCCGTGCCGGTGCGCTCGAACGCGGCCACGGCGTCGGCGATGCGATCGGGGCCGACCTCGCGCGGGCTGTCGTAGAGCACGGAAATGCCCGTCTTGAGTCCGGGGCCGAGCACCAGCGGCTCGCGCCCGAACAGGCGCCGCACGAGCGCGACCACGCCGTCGGTGAGCGCGGGCACGACGCTCGCGACGATCGCCGCGTCGACGGCGTCGGAGGCGATGCCGCGCTGCGCGAGCGCTTGCATGAGCAAGACGCCGTACTCGTCTTCGGTACGGCCGGCATCGGTCGCGAGACGGACCTTGTGCTTGAGCTCGCTCGCTTGAAACAAGCCGAACTTGATGTGCGTGTTACCGATGTCGATCGCGAGCAGCACGGGCACGCGAGGCTACCACCGGTCGCGCGACGCGTCGCTCCTCGCGGCTCAGCCGTCGAGGATGTCGGCCTCGGCGGGTGCGGCGTCGGGTTTGGCGGCCGCGCGCAATCGGAGGACCGCCGGGTCGTCCTTGTAAAAGACGATGCTGAAGAGAACGAACGCCGCCCAGAGTGCCGCGAGGTGGAAGAGCATCGCGGCGCCGCCGCGCGCTTCGAAGATTTGGCTCGAGACGAGCGGGCCGAGCAGGATGCCGACGGCGTAGAACGCGTTGTAGAGGGAGGTGGCGCGCCCGTGCTCCGGGCTGATGACGCCCTGGAGCGCGAGGCTCACGGGGGAGATGCTCGCCAGGCTCGCGCCGGCGACGAAGACGGCGGCGCACATCCAAAAATACGAATCGAGGAACACGAACGCGAGGATCATCGAGAGCCCGACCGTGCCGAGCACGCGCATGACCGCGAGGTGCCCGCGCCGATCGCCGATGCGGCCGGCGTAGTTCGAGAAGAGCAGCATGCCGGCGGCGAAGAACGCGGGGATCAGAATCGTTTGCTCTTTGGCGATCCCCTTCGACTTCATGAGAAAGAGGGGCAAGAACAGAACCACGCTCGCCTGGAAATAACCGTACGAAAACGTCGCAAAACACGAGGTTTTGATGCGCCAGAGGAGCTCGCCCACCGTGCTCCGGCGCCCGCCGGCGACGGCGTGGGCGTCGCCGTCCGAGCTCGCCCTCGGATCGGGTTCGAGGCGGAACGCGGTGTAAGCGCTCGTGAGGAGAGCGAGCACGCACGAGACCTCGAAGGTGTAGCCGAGCGGCATGAGCGCGGTCGCGAGGCGCGCGGCGAGCGGCCCCAAGACGTACCCGACCGCGATGGCGATGGCGTAGATGCTCGTGACGTACGCTTTGTGTTCGCGGCGCGCGCGCGTGAGCAGGATCGTCTCGCTGCTGACCCAGACTCCGACGGAGCACGCGCCGTCGACGAAGCGCACGAGCGCGATCGACGCGAACGAGCCGAGCAGCGGAAAGACGCCGATGGTGACGGCGTAGCCGAGGAGCGCGGCGGCGAGCGTGGTTTTGGCCGAAAAGCGCCGGATGAGCGCGCCGAGCGGCAGCGAAAAGCAGACGAGCCCGGCCGCGAAACACGCCGCCAGCTTGCCGATGGCGATTTCACCGAAGCCGCGCTGGTCGAGGTAAACCGCGAGCACGGCGATGGCGAGCCCGTACGCGACGCCGAGCGCGAGCGTGATCGCGTAGACGCGGTAGATGTTCGCGTCGGACACACGCTCGCGGATCTCTCGAAACATGAGGCTCCTCGCTTCTACTTACGCGCTCGCGAGCGCACGCTCAAGGCGGAAGCGCGACGCGGGGAGCGCGGGCAAGCCAGCGGAGCGCGGCTCGCGGCGCACGTTCGAGCTCGGCGTCGGTCACGGACGGCAACGGTCGTGTGGATTTCGTGGACCAAAAGAGCGACGGCCCCTCGGGATCACGGCGCGCGGCGGCGAGGAAGCCGGCTGCGGCCTTGCCGCTGTAGGTCGTGTCGAGCTCGAACCCGGCCTGGGCGCGAAAAAGCTCGATGGCCGCGCGCCCGCCGGGGCTCGGCTTGCCGAAGCCCGCGCCGAGCTCCGCTCCGTCGACGCGCAAGCACGGGGCGAGTTCGGCGCGCGTGAGTGAGAGTGACGCGTCGTTCGCGAGGTCCGCGAGGAGACGGCTCGCGCGCACCGCGAGCCCGAGGATGCGAAACCGACTGGTCACCGGCCAGGGCGCGACGCGCACGGAGACGAGCTCCGGGGCGCGACGAAAGCCGAACCCGAGCCGCGCGGCGTGCGCGAGCCCGACCAGCAAACCCGCGCTCGTGCACGTCGAGCCGACGCCGACGACGATGCGCCGCGGCGCGGTGAGCTCGCCGCGCTCGACCTGTGCCGCGAGCTCGAGCGCCGCCGCGACGTAGCCGAGCGCGCCGAGCGGCGTCGCTCCGCCGGGCGCCATCACGCTCCGCTCCGCCCCGCGCGCGCGCCACATGCCGTACGGCACGCACGACCAATGCGGCACGATCACGAGCCGTTCGGCGTGCGCGAGCGTGACGCGGAAGTTCTCGTGCGCGGCTGCGGAGTGCGGCTGCGGGAACAAGACGGCGCCGGGGGCGAGCCCCGCGCGCCGCGCGTGCAACACGGTCGCCACCGCGTGATTCGAGCCGAACGCGCCCGTCGCGATGATTTCGCGTGCCCCTTCGGCTCGGGCGCGTCCGAAGAGCACCTCGAGCGTCCGCACCTTGTTCCCCCCGTAAGCGAGCGCCGACCGGTCGTCGCGCTTCACGTAGAGCGGCCCCGCGGCAAGCTCCCGTTCGAGCGTCGAGAGGCGCTCGATCGGCGTCGGAAAGTCGCCGAGCGCCGCCGCGTCGAGGCGTTCGCGAAGGGACGGCCAGGTGTGAAGAAGGTCGTCCAGCATCGCTACTTCACGTGGATCGTCTGGACGATGTCGCCCTCGGCGAGGCGATCCCAGCCCGCGCCGGCGTGACCGACGAGCGCGTAGGCGCCGTCGAGGTGAGCCTCGCGCCCGAGTGTGACGAAGAATTGGCTCGAGCCGGTGTCACGGCCGCTCAACGCGATGCCGACGCTGCCCGTCTCGAAGGGCGCCGGCGAGGTTTCGCAACGGAGCGGCGGCCGCTGCGCGCCGCCGTAGCCGTCGCCGTCCGGATCGCCGAGCTGCACGACGAACCCCGGAACGACGCGGTGCACGACGACGCCGTCGAAGAAGTGCGCGGTCGCGAGCTCGGCGAGGCGAGTCACGGCAGTCGGAGCGAGCGCGGGGTCGAGCTCGAGATCGAACGTGCCCGTGTCGGTTTCGAGTTCGATGCGAACCGGCGCGGTCCGCGGATGCGCGAGCTCGGCCGGAGCCGCGCTCGGCGGCTCGAAAGTCGTGCAGCGTCGCTCGCGGTCGCCGAGTTGGTGGAGCGCCCTTTCGGCGTGCTGGCGCAAGGTGGGATTAGCGCTCTTGCAGGCGCTCTCGAGCCGCGCCTTCACCGTGAGGAGGCCGAGCCGGCCGGCGGCGTCGGCGAGATTCGTCTTCACTTCGACGAGCGGCGACGCGTCCCAGTGCTCGAGCGCGGCGGTGAGCGCGCGCGTGACGGCGGGCGCGGGCGCGTCCGCGGCGCCGGTCGGCGACGCGCGCTCGGGATGTTCGGCGACGAGATGCGCGGCCGTCGCGACTTCACCTCCGAGCTTCGACGCGAGCGCGCGCGCGAGGGTCGCGGTGCCGTCGAGCTCGTCGTGCTTCGCGAGCAGCTCGAGCGCGTGCTCGCGCACGACGCCGTCGTTCGCGTTCGCGAGCAGCTGCCACGCCGCAAGGCGCTTGCCCTGCAGCGGGCCGCGGTCGAGCACCTTCAAGCGGGCGAGCCGCCCGCTCCGTCCGTTCGGATCGGGGTCGCAGGCGGCGAGCGCGGCGCTTTCGCTGCCCCGGCCGGCGAGCAGCGACGCCGCGCCGCAGCGGAGCGCGACGAGACGCCGCGCCAGGGCCGGCGGGCCGTGCACGTCGAGCTTCGCGAGCCGCGACAACGCGGGACCGGCGCGATCCGGCGGCGGTTCGAGCGCGCCGAGCAGCGTCGCGAGGACGCCGTAACTCGCGTCGAGCAGGCGCGCGTCGCTCGTCGCGGCCGGGTCCTCGACCCAAGCGAGCAGCGCGTCCGCGAGCGCGCGCTGCCCGACGTTGCCGAGGCGTCCGAGCCCGCGCGCGGCATCGGCGCGTTCGGACGGCGTCGCGCTCGCCGCAGCGACGACCCCGGCGAGATCCTTCGCGCCGCCGTCACCCGCGGCGGCGAGCGCGCGGACGGCGAGTGCACGCCGCAGGCCCGAGCCCGCGAGCGCCGCGCGCGCCACGTCGAGCAAACGGGCCCGAACGGCGTCGTCGAGGTGACTCAAGCGCGTGAAGGCCTGGAACGCGCTCGCGACCGGCTTGTCGCGGGAGCTCGCCGCGTCGAGGAGCGCGACGAGCGTCGCGTCTTCCAGTCGATCGTCCCGTGCCGCGATGGCGCCGAGCGCCCAGCCGGCCGCCTCGGGCAACGGCTTGCCGAGCGCGAGCCACGCCCGCAGCGTGTGCTCGGCGTCGGCGCCGCCGCAGCGACCGAGCGCGAACGCGATGCTCGACAGCGGATCGAAGAGCGGGGAAGGAGCATCGAGCGCCGCCGTGCGATCGGTAGCGCGCCGGAAGAGCAAGCTCGCGGCGCGCAGCGTCAAGGCGCGCGCCCGCACGTCGGCGCGTCCCTCGCAGGTTTCGCCGAGGCCGTACGCGGACCACGTGACGACCTCCGCGTCGTCGTCGCCGAGACTCTGGGACAAGAGCTCTCCGGAGCGATCGTCGGCGATGCGAGCGAGGGCGCGCGCCGCCGCGCGGCGCAGCAGAACGTCGTGGTTCTCGAGATCGTTCGCGTCGATGTCGCGGCTCGCGCGGCGTTCTTCGGCGCTCACGAGCGCGGCGATGCGGCGCTCCACCTGCGCCTTGGCCGTCGAGGCGCTCGCCGGCGCGCTCGCGCTGCTCACCGCGTTCGCGTCGCTGCCCGGGTGCGCCCTGCAAGCCGAGACGGCGAGCACGCAGAGGAGCGCGCGAGCTCGACCGGCGGCACCCGAGCGCACGCGCATCACCGTGCCCGCGCCCAATCGAGGAGCCATGCGCCCCGCTCGCGCAGCGCGCGCCCGACGCGCCGGTGCGTCCCGAGCGGCGGCGACAGCGCGGCGACCGGCTCGGCTTCGAAGCCTTCTCTCCGAAAGCTCCAGAGGGCGCGCGCGAGGTGCCAGTCACAGCTCACGAGCCCGATCCGTACGTAGCCGAGCGGCGCGAGCAGGCGCGCGGTGAGCACGGCGTTGTCGCGGGTCGTGCGCGACGCGCGCTCGAGCAGCAAGCTTTCGCGCGGCACGCCCTGCGTCACGAGCTCGTCCGCCAAGCGATCGGCTTCGACGCGCCCTTCCCAGACGCGTCCGCCCGTGACGACGACGCGCGGCGCGAGCCCCGCGCCGAACGCGTCCGCCGCCCTTGCCGCGCGTCGCGCCGCCGCCGCCGGCAACGCGCCCGCCGCGACCCGACAGCCGAGCAGCACCAGCGCGTCGAACGGCATCAGTGCGCGCCGCGCGCGAACGCGCGTTCGACGAGCCAGGCGGGACCGACGAGCAGGTGCACGAGATTCCGGAGAAAGGCCGGCGAGCGCTTCTCGTAAAGCGCGTGGCCGACGAACTGCAGCGCCCAACCGCCGAGGAAGAGCGCGAGGCCGGCGTACCACGGCAGTGCGCGTCCGAAGAGCACGAGCGCGGCGAGGAGCGACCCCGTCACGACCCCGAGCCAGCGTGCTCGCGCCACGTAGAACGCGACGATCGCCGCCGCCACCAGCTCGGCGAGCGACAGTCGATGTCCGGCGACGACGCCGAGCGACGCGAGCGCGAGCAGCGAGGCCGCGCCGACGATGATGCTCGGAATGCCCAGGTAGTGGCACACCTCGTTCCCGACCGAGCGGTGAAACCCCTCGTACTCCGCGAGCCGCGCTCGCATCGGCGCCGGAACGTCGAAGCGCATGCGATTTGTCCGCCACCACTAGCACCCGTGAACGCGGAAGCCAAAGCGCATGGTAGGTCTCGGAGCATGTCGAAATGGCGCGTCGGCAAGCACGGTCCGATTGCCAAGCTCGAAGAGAATCTGTGGGAGGTCACGGCGGAGGTG
>DATJXW010000044.1:0-11067 GCA_035499895.1 Polyangiaceae bacterium
CGTTGTTGGTCGCGCGCCACTGCGAGGCCGCCTGCCGCACGACGCGCGCCGCGCCCTTGGCCGTGTCGATCTTCGCCTTGTTGAACTGGGGCAGCGCGAAGAACGCGACGCCGCCCGCGATCATCGCGAGGATGGCCACGACGATGAGCACCTCGAACAGCGTCACGCCGCGTTCCCGTGAGACCCGAAGGCGCGTTCTCATCTTCCGATCAACAGTCATCCAAAAAACCTGTTTCATTGCTCGTCCTCATTTCATTCGACGCGGTCTAGGCCTCCGGGCTCGCCGTCGGGTCCGTCACTCAAGAGCTCGTAGCGTGCCCCCTCCCAGCGCCCGGGGCACACGAGGCGTAAAGGCCTACCCCAGGCGTCGCGCGGCACGCCCTCCAAATGCTCGGCAATACTGGCAGCTTCGAGGTTCGGCGGGCAGCCGCCGTCGTGGTCGGCGAGGTACGCGTCCACCATGCGCCGCGCCCCGAGCAGGGTCGCGCGCGTCTGCCGGATGCCGGACGCGCGCCGCTCGCGCACGCCGACGAGCGCCACGAAGCCGATCACGCCGAAAATCACCACGAACGGACGCAGCGGACCGAGGCGAAAGAAGCGACCCAAACCCCCGCGGCCTTCCCACGGGAAGAGGATCTTCGGTTCCTTCGACGACGGCCTCACGCTTCACTCCACGAGCTGATTCATCTGAATCAGCGGCATCAGGATCGCGAACGCCACGAAGCCCACCATGCCGCCGAGGATCATGATGATGAGCGGCTCGAGAATGCTCGTGAGCGCCGTCACGCGCACCTCGACGTCGGCCTCGTAGGAGCGACTCACGTTTTCGAGCATCGCTTCGAGCTGCCCGGTGCGCTCGCCGACCGCGATCATGTGCGTCACCATCGGCGGGAAGGCGCGGCTCCGTTTGAGCGGCTCCGCGATGTTCTCGCCGCCGCGGATGGCGAGGATCGCCTCGTTGACGACGCCTTCGAGCCGCGCGTTCTCGAGCACGTTGCGCCCGATTTCCATCGCGGGGAGCAGCTGCACGCCGCTCGCGAGCAGGGTGGAGAGCGTGCGGCAGAAGCGGGCGACGCAGGCGAGGAGCTCGAGCTTGCCGAAGAGCGGCGCCTTCAGCCGAAACTGAGCCCACTTGAGCTTGCCGCTCGGGCTGTTCTTGAAGCGCCGGAAGGCGAACACCGCGGTGACGGCGCTGAGCGCGATGAGCCACCAGTAGCCGCCGACGACGTTCGAAACCCAGATCAGCAGGCGCGTGTACCAGGGCAACGCCTGGCCCAAGCTGTCGAAGACGGTGGTCACCTTGGGCACCACCGCGACCATCAAAAAACCCACGAGCCCGATGCCGAACACCGACATCAACGCGGGGTAAGCGAGCGCGCCCGCGACCTTGCCGCGGAGCTTCGCCTGACCTTCCATGAAGTCCGCCAGGCGTTCGAGCACGGCTTCGAGCGTGCCCGAGGCCTCGCCCGCCGCGATCATGTTCGTGTAGAGCGTCACGAACGTGCGCGGGTGCTGCTCGAGGCTCTTCGCGAAGCTCGTGCCGGCGTTCAGGCTCTCGCGCACCTGCGTGAGGATGCGGACGAGCTGCTCGTTTTCCACCTGTTCGGTGAGCGCCTGCACGGACTCGACGAGCGGCACGCCGGCTCGCACGAGCGTGGCGAGCTGGCGCGTCATGATGCTCACGTCGCGTGCGCTCGGCCGCTTCAAAAACGAGAACGGGTCGAACTTCTTCTGCTCGCGCTTGACGCGCTCGGCCTCGATCGTCGCCTGCGTGAGCAGAATGCCGTCGCGGCGCAGCGTCGCGCGCAGCGTCTTCGGGTTCTCCGCGTCGCGGAAGCCCTTGACCTGCTTGCCGGTGCCGACCTCGACGCCGCGGAATTCGAAGACCGCCACGGGTTACCTCGTCACGCTCACGGTTAGGTCGGTCAATCGTCCACCACGACGTCGTCTTGAGTCGCGGCGACGACCTCCTCGACGGTCGTGCTCCCTTGGAGGACCTTGCGCGCACCGTCGTCGCGCAGGGTGTCCATGCCCTGCGCCTGCGCGGCGCGCTTGATGGTGCGGGCGTCGGCGTTCTCGAGCACGAGGCGGCCGACGACGTCTTCGACGACGAGCATCTCGTAAATGCCGAAGCGGCCGGTGAAGCCCTTGTTGTCGCAGCGGTCGCAGCCCTTCGGCCGATAGAAGATGGGCGGCGTCGCTTCGCGCCAGCCGACCGGCTCGTAATCGACGCCGTGCGGTATGTAGCGCGGCGACATCTTGCGTTCGTCGCGCTTGCGCGTGCGCTCGGGGTCGAGCCCGAGCTGCTGGAGCTCGTAGGGCGTCGGCTCGTACGGCTCCTTGCAGTTTTTGCACAGGCGCCGGACGAGGCGTTGCGCGAGGATCGCGGCGAGCGTCGAGCGCACCAAAAATGCCTCGATTTCCATCTCGACGAGGCGGGTGACGGCCGACGCCGCGTCGTTCGTGTGCAGCGTGGAGAGCACGAGGTGGCCCGTCATCGACGCGTGAATCGCGATCTCGGCCGTCTCGCGGTCGCGGATCTCGCCGACGAGAATCACGTCCGGATCTTGACGCAAGAACGCGCGGAGCGCGCTCGCGAACGTGAGCCCGATCTTCGGCTGCACGTGGACTTGATGGATGCCGAGGATCTCGTACTCGACCGGATCCTCGGCCGTGAGGATGTTGATGTCGGGCGTGTTGATGCGGTTCAGACACGAATAGAGCGTCGTCGTCTTGCCGCTACCGGTCGGGCCCGTGACGAGCATGATGCCGTCGGGGCGCCGGATCATCTCGTCCATGATCGCGAAGTCGCGGGGCGCGAAGCCGAGCTCGGAGAGGTCGAGCAACACGTTCGACTTGTGCAGGAGACGCATCACCACGCGTTCGTGGTCGCGGCTCGTCGGGATGGTCGAGACGCGCACGTCGATGCTGCGGCCGCCGATCTTGCGGGAAATACGGCCGTCTTGCGGCAGCCGTTTTTCCGCGATGTTCAAGCCGGCCATGATCTTCACGCGCGCGATGACGGCGCTCATGAACTGCCGGCTCGCGCGCTTGGCGACGTAGAGCTGCCCGTCCACGCGGTAGCGCACGAGCACTTCGCGCTCTTCCGGTTCGATGTGGATATCGCTCGCTCGCTCCTTGACGGCTTGCGACAGGAGCCCGTTCACCCAGCGGATGATCGGCGCGTCTTCGTCCGAGTCGAGGATGTCGATTTCACCCTCGTCCTCGTCGGAGTTTTCGGTCGGCTCGAGCTCGCTCGAAGTGGCGCCGCGCTCGTACACGCGGTTGATCGCGTCCACCACGAGCTCGTTCGGCGCGACCGTGAGCGCGAGGGGCTTCTTGAACATCGCGCGCACGTCGTCGAGCCCCGCGGTGTCGAGCGGGTCGGCGCAGAGCACGGAGACGTCCGCGTCGCTCTCGGCCGTGATCAGGAGCCCGTGACTCTTCGCGTACGTGATGGGCAGGCGGATCGCGAGGTCCGCCGGAATCGCGTCCACGTTGATGCGATCGAGGAACGGCAGCCGGCACTCGCTCGCGAGCGCGCGCGCCACGTCGCTCTCGCTCGCGAGGTTCGCCTCGAGCACGAGCTCGACGAGCCCCTGGGACTTCTCCGTTTGCTGCAAATACAGCGGTTCGAGCACGTCGGCCGTGAGCGCGCCGTGCCGCACGAGAATGTCTCCGAGGGCCCGCTGCGGCGTCATTCCACGCGCTCCACGTTCACGCTGCGGGCGATGGGGTTCACGATGATCGGCGAGTCGAGCTCGCCACGGCGGCCGCCGCGACGCGCCGGAGCGGCTCGGGTCGGCGCGGGTCGGGCCGCCGGCTTCGCGGGCGCCCCGGCCTTGGGCTTCACCACGAGCTCCGCCGAGTTGCCCTCGCGCACGCTCGTCGGAAGCTCGATCGGCTGGGTGGGCTGGCGCTCGCCCTCCTCTTCGAAGCGCTTGCTCTCCTCCTCGATCTTCTCCTCCTCGTCGATCTTGAGGTAGGCCTGCCGAATGTCTTCGACGAGGCCGTTCGTCCGCGACCAGTCCTTCGGCGGCTTCCAATCGACGTCGGAGAACACGAAGTAGCGGTCGATGAACTCCTGACGCTCCTCCATCTTGCGCTCGAAGATGCGCCGCAGATCGGACTGATCGCGAATCACGTGCGGCGTCAGAACGAGCAGCAGGTTCGCCTTGCGCTTCACCGTGTTCGAGTGGCGGAAGAGCGCGCCGAGCACCGGCAAATCACCGAGAATCGGCACCTTTTCGCGCGAGACCGTGTACTCGTCGCGCATCAGGCCGCCGATCACGACCGTCTGCTGATCCGAAACGACGACGGTCGTGTTGGCCGTGCGCTTGGTGATCGGAATCGCGCCGAGCTGACCGACGGCGGCGCCGGGAGCGCTCGACTCCTGGTCGATCTCGAGGCGCACCTGGTTCGACTCGTTGATGTGCGGCGTGAGCTTGATCTTGTTGCCGACGTCCTGGCGCGGAGCGTTGAAGCCGAAGCCGCCGCCGAGGCCGCCGAGCAGACCGAGCCCCGCGGTCGCGCCCGCCGCGCCCGCGCCGCCGAGCCCCGCGAGCGCGCCGAGGTTGCCGCCGCCGACGTTGGTCTGCAGGGGGATGTTCTCGCCGACGTTGATCTCGGCCGGGACGTTGTCGGTCGCGATGATGTGCGGCGTCGCGAGCACGTTCGATTTGCCGCTCGAGGCGAGCGCCGAGAGCACGACGCCGAACGCCGGAATGCTGATGCCCGGACCGAGCAGGTCTTGCGTGCCGGGCAGCTGCGGGCCGCGCACGCCGGCCGCGAAGCCCTGGAGCAGGCTCGGATCCTGAGGGAAGGCGAGGGATTTGCCGGCCTGGAAACCCGAGAGCAAGAACGGGTCGTTCGCGCCGCCGCCGAAGCTGTGACCGCCGTGGAAAGCGACGCCCATGTCGAGCGTGTCCGACACGCTCAAGTCCATGATCACGGCTTCGATGAACACCTGCCGTCGCGCGTGATCGAGCTTGTCGATCACGAGACGGAAGGCAGCAAAGTCGCGGCTCGACGAGGTGATGATGAGCGAGTTCGTGCTCTTGTCGGGCGTGACGCGCACGTCGCCTTCGAACATGCCGCCCGCGCTGCCCGCGCCGCCCGCGGCCGGGTTCTTCGCCGCTTGGCCCGCGAGCATCTGCGTGAGCGTGTTCGAGAGCTCTTCGGCGATGGCGTGCTGCAGCGGGAGCACGTGGATCTGACCCTTGTCGGTCCCCTGCACGTCGAGGCGCTTCAGCACTTCGAGCATCTTCAGGTACGAGTCGTCCGTCCCGACGACGATGAGGGCGTTCGACTGATCGTCCGAGACGACGCGCGAAAGCCCCGACGGCTGCTTGGCGGTGCCCGGCGCGGCCGGCGCGGCGCCCGGCGCGCCCGTGCCGATCTCGAAGAGCTCGTTCAGGCGCTTGGCCATGTCGGCCGAGGTGCCGTGATGCACGGGCTCGATCCACATGTGCTGGCCGGAGCCGCCGATGTCGATCTCCTCGATGATGCGGATCAGGCGCCGCACCTGGGTCGCGGTGTCCGTGATGATGAGCAGGCGGCCCGGCGCGTAGGGCGTGATGTCGGCGTCCTTGCTCTTGAACTTGTTGAGGACGTTCGTGACGTCGTCGGGCGACGCGTTCTCGAGCCGGTAGAGGCGCGTGATGTAGCGATCGGCGTCCGGAATCGGCTCGCCGCGCGCGATGATCGGCGTCGGCTGCGTGACCACGCCGCCGCTGTCGATGATCTTGTAGAAGCGCCCGTGGGGCACGACCGTCATCCCGTTCGCTTCGAGGATCGAGAGGAACGCCTGGTACGCCTCGTCGAGCGTCACGGGCTCGGGCGACACCACGGTCGCCTTGATCTGCCGCACCTTCGCGCCGTAGATGAAGCGCCGCCCCGTGAGCCCGGAGATGTGGTTCACGAGCTCGGCGAGATCCGCGTCGTTCAGGTTGAACTTGACGCGCTGGCCCGCGGGGAGCGGCTTGTACGGCACGTCCGCCGCCTGCGCGATTTTCTCCATGTTGTTCGGCAGCGGCGGCGCGGCGCCGGGCGGCTCCCGATCCGCCGGACCCGTGGGCGGCGGGGCGGCGGGCGGTGTCGCTGCGGGCGCGGCCGCGGCGTCCGGAGCGGCGTCGGGGACGGCGGGGGCCGGCGCCGGCGGACGCGGGCGGCGCACCCGGCGCTGGAGCGGCCGAGGACGGCGCGCCGGAGGCTTCGCCGGCTCGGGCGCCGCGGGCTCGGGCGCCGCGGGCTGCTCGTCGTCTTGGGCGAGCACGGGACCCGTGACCGTCCCGAAGGCGAGCACGACGAGCATGGAACGCAGGGAAACGGCGAGCTTCTTCATTGGATCTTGTAATCGATGCTCAAGGGCGCACCGCGACGGTTCACCTTGACGTTGAGGCTGGTGGCGGTGCGAAGCCGGGCGTACGCCTCGAGCGCCTTCTCGGGGCTGCCCATGTCGAAGCCGTTGATGCTCTCGAGCCGGTCACCGTTCTGGATGCCGAGCGTGCCGAGCAGCGTGTCGGGACGAATGCCGAACAGGCGAATGCCGACGACCTTGCCGTCCTTCGACTCGGGCACGATGCGCGCGGACTTCATGAGGTCGGCCTGGTGCTCCAGGATGTTGTCGATGACGGCGTGATCGACGTGAAACTCGGAGTCGCTGATTTTCTGGATCTTCGAGGCGATGTCGCTCGGAACGGAGGGAGCGCCGGCGCGCGGGGGCGGCGCGGCTTCGGCGCTCGCGCTCGGGGCGGCCGAGGCGGCGGGCGGCGGCGCGGTCTTGAAGAGCAGCGCCTGGCAGAGCGTGCCGTTCCCCGACAGCCAGACGGCGGGGCTATTTTCGACCGGGTTGAAGCCGATGTACTCGACCTTCTTGCCGGCCACGTCGTCGCCGACGCGGCGCATCCGCGGCCGCGGCTCGCCGGCGCCCTGGAGCGCGGCGACCGACCACAGCCGATCGTCGGACTCCGTGATGATGAGCGGGGTGATCCCCTCGCACTGATCGGCGTGGAGCGGATCCTTGACGACGGCCACGGCGCTCTCGCTCGCGCTCGCGCTCGGCACCTCGACGGGCTTCGCGTTGAGCGGTCCCGTGACGGAATCGAACGGGTTCCGCTCGATGATGGCGTCCGCCGAACGCGGCTCGCTCCGTGCCACGATGGGGGGACGCGCGGGCAACCGACCCGCGCTCGCGCTCGACGGGGGCGCGATGAACGCGGCCCCCACGAGCTCCGACGCGCCGGACGCTTCGAAGTACGCGCTCAGTGCCAGGAGCACGAGCACCAGCACCGGGAAGTACTTGCGGAGAAGGGGATCGAGAGCCAATGGTCCGAGCCAACTAAGCGAACGGCGTGCCAGCTGCTAGCTACCGCACGAACGCCGGGAAACTCCAGCGCTTTTTACGCGCCGCCCGCGCGGTGAGCGCGTGCTTTCGGACAACCTGACGGCGCTTTCGGCGCGACGAGCGCCCGCCGTGCCAGATTGTCAGTGCGGTCCTTCGGCTTCGCCGAGCTTCCGGTAGATGGTGCGCGCCGAAATACGCAGGAGCTGCGCGGCGAGCGGCTTGTCGCCCTGGGTGTGCTTCAGGGTCTCGCGGATCATGCGCATCTCGACCTCGTCGAGCGGCGTGCCGATCGGAAACGAGAGCGCGTCGGGCGGCGGCGCGGTCGCCTGCGCGACCGAGTCCGGCAAGTCGTCGAGCTTCAGCACGTCGCCGCGGCAGAGCACCGCGGCGCGCTCGATCACGTTCTCGAGCTCCCGCACGTTGCCGGGCCACGCGTAGTCCATGAGCCGACCGAGCACCTCGCGCGGCACGCTCAGCCGAGCCCGCCCGTTCTTCTTGCAGTACACGCCGAGAAAGTGATCGACGAGCAGCGGCACGTCCTCGCGACGCGAGCGCAAGGGCGGCGCCGTGAGCGCGATCACGTTCAGGCGGTAGAACAAATCCTCGCGGAAGCGCCCCGCTTCGACTTCGGCGCCGAGATCGCGGTTCGTCGCCGCGATGATGCGCGCGTCGCTCTGCATCGTGTTGCCGCCGATCGGCTCGTATTCGCCCTCCTGGAGCACGCGCAGGATCTTCACCTGCACCGCCGGGCTGAGCTCCCCGATTTCGTCGAGAAACAACGTGCCGCCGCGGGCGCGGGCGAAGCGACCCTCGCGCCGGCCGACCGCTCCGGTGAACGCGCCGCGCTCGTGCCCGAAGAGCTCGGCCTCGAGGATGCTCTCGGGGATCGCCGCGCAATTGACGGCCACGAACGGACCCTGGGCGCGCGCGCTCTTGCCGTGGAGGTAGCGCGCGAGGAGCTCCTTGCCCGTGCCGCTCTCGCCGAGAATCAGCACGGTGGCGCTCGACGGCGCGGCTTGCGTCGCGACGTCGAGCACGCGCCGGAGCATCGCGCTCTGCCCGACGATCTCGCGCGTGGTGAGGAGCTTCAGCTCTTGCCGGAGCGAGCGATTTTCGACGACGAGCTTCTGCCGCTCCGCGGCCTTGCGCACGCTCTTCACGATCGTCATGCGCTTGAGCGGCTTCTCGACGAAGTCGTAAGCGCCTTCGCGCATGGCCTGCACCGCCGTTTCGACCGTGCCGTACGCGGTCATCATCACCACCTCGGCGTCCGGCGCGAGCTCCTTCACCGCTTTCAAGAGCTCGAGCCCGCTCGTGCCGGGCATCATCAGATCGGTGAGCACCACCTGGACGCGGTGCTTGCGCAGGAGGTCGAGCGCCGCCTTCGCGCCGTCGGCCACGAGCACGCGCATCTGCTCGCGCTCGAAGATCTTCTGGAGCGAGGCCAGGTTCGAGGCCTCGTCGTCGACGACGAGCACCGTCACGTCCCCGTCCCCCGCCGCGGGTGAGCGTTCCGCCGCTTCGTCAACCGATTCAGACAGCGTGTCCAAGCTTTTGCAATTATGTCACTCGATGTGACCTCGTGTCAAGGCGCGGACTTTTCGGCGGAGGCGCGACCGAGGCCAAGGACTCCGGGACCGCCAAGCCCCGCTCCGCGAAGGCGCCGGCGCTGAGCTCGAGGACCTGCCGGGCGTCGGCCGTGAAGCCCTGGGCGACGAGAGCTTCGGCGAGCTCGCGCGCGACGACGAGCACGGCCTCGGCGGACGCGGGGAGCCGGCTGTGCTCGAGGTGGAGCGCGGTGCGCAGCGGCGCGAGCGCTTGTCGCGCGAATCCGCTCTGCGCGTACGCGGTGGCCGCTCGGCGATAGTGACGCACCGCGACTTCGGTCTGTCCGAGCCGGCGCGCGAGCTCGGCGGTGTCGAGCTCGACGCGCGGCCTGCCCGGCAGCGCGTCCGTCGATTGTCGCAGGAGCTCGAGCGCTTTCTCGTGCTCGCCGCGCGCGTGGAGTCGCTTGCCCTCGAGAGCCAATGCCTCCGCTTCGGAAGGGGTGGTCCGCCTCATGCACGAGGACTTTGCAGAATGCGTACCGCCGCGCACCTCGACGCCATCGGCCAAAAATGGCTCGATTTCGCGGCCTCGGCGGCGCGCGTCTCGCTCCGGGACATCGCTTCGAGTCCCGCGCGTCTCGAATCGAGGCGGGCTCGCCGGCGAGGGACGGCCCGCGCGTCTAGCCGGACTTCGCCTTCTTCTCGGCGAGCTCGCGTTCGCGGATCTCGCGGGGCATCTCGAAGTCGTTCGGCGCGAGCACGAGCCGCTCGACGCGCTCGCCGCGCGCGAGCCCGTCGACGATTTCCTCGAGATCGCTCTCCTCGACGCGTCCGTAGAAGAAGTGGTCCGGCTCGACCGCGATGGTCGGCCCCGCCCAGCAGGTGTCGAGGCAGCTCGACGTGCAGGCGCGCACTTCCGTCCCGGCGAGCCCGCGTGTCTTCAACAGGTCCTTCAGCCGTGCGTGGATTGCCTCGGCGCCGCGCGCGGCGCACGACCCCTTGGGCGTCCCGTCGGGACGGCGGTTCACGCACACGAACAAGTAGCGGCGACGCTGGGGCAACGGATCACCTGATGTGCGCCATGCAGCCGAGCTTCACGCTCACCTGCGCGTTTTGCGCCATCTTGAGAGCGTCGCACGTGTTCGGGCAGGCGACGAGCTTCGTCGGGTTCGGCTCTTGATCGTAGTGCCACTCGTCGGAGGCGCCGGTGCAACCGGTCGGAGTCACGTAGTAGAGCTCCGAGGTCATCATCGTGGCGGTCTGGAGCTCGACGTTCACCTGATGGATGTCGAGGGTCGAACCGCTCGTCGGCTTCGGCAGCTGGAACTCGCACGAGAGACGCGCGGCGCGGATGTCGTTCAGCGCGGTGAGGAAGGCCTGCTGCACGTCGCCCCCCGAGCTCACGACGAAGGCGTGGTCGGTGCCACCTGCGGCGGCAATCTTGTCGAGGTTCGTCTGCGCGCTCATCGCCTCGGAGTCCGCGAAAACGCCGACGACGAACGTCTGGATGCTCGCGTCCGTGGCAGCCTTCGGTGTGAAACCCTCCGTCACGACGCCGACGACGTCGTTCAGCGCCGTGTCGCTCTCGCCCGAAACTTCGCGCCCGCCCGTGCAGTCCGTGGGCAAGCCGTCCGTCGCGAGCACGATCACCACCGAGTGACCGACGTTGGCGGCGGCGTGCGCGCGAGCGTGCGCGACGGCGCCGAGCAGCGCCTGGCGCGTCGGCGTATCGCCCGCGGGCATCTGCGCGCCGATGGAGGCGTTCAACGTCCCTGCGGTGTCGGGCAGCGTGAGGAAGTCGACGGCCGGCGTCGCGTAAGCGTCGGGGTCGCACAGCGTCTCGTGCACGCAGAACGAGCTCGTCGCGGCGACGCACATGCCGGCGGTGTTGTTCGCGCCGCAGCCCGGCTGGTCGTGACCGGGATTGGAGATGCCGCACGACAGCGTCGGATCGCCCGCACACGAGCCGAACTGCAGGCATTTGCCGAGATTCGCCTGCGTCGTCTGACAGTCGGTGTCGGTGGTGCACGCCTTGCCGCTCAGGTGGCACACCGAGTTCGTGCACGGGCCGTCGTCGCTCTGAATCGCGTTGGTACACGGCGCCGTGTCGGAGGCGTCGGCGGGGTTCGGCGTGCAGGCCACGAACACGCCGGGCGTTTGCTGGCACACGTCGAG
>DATJXW010000045.1:0-17742 GCA_035499895.1 Polyangiaceae bacterium
GCCCCGAGCGCTGGATCATGGTCTCTTCTACTCGTCAAACGGAACGCCGGCGTAACCTCCGCGCCAAGAGCACAGCGGCCGCGCGCAAGCGCTCCGCCGCTCGCATCACCCCCAAGTTCGCCGTCCACCCCGAGGGCTACGATCCGAAGGCCGCCGACGCCAAACCGACCAAGGCGAGCTCCTAAATCCCATGGCCAATCATCCGTCCGCCGAGAAGCGCAACCGTCAACGCGTCGTCCGCACGGAGCGCAACCGCGCGCTCAAGAGTGCGCTGCGTACCACCGTGAAGAAAGCCCGGGCCGCGCTCGGCACCGCCGACGCGAAGACGGCGGGGCCCCTGCTCGCCGCCGCGGAGAGCGCCCTCGCGCGCGCCGCGAGCAAAGGCGTGATCGCGAAGAAGTCGGCGTCGCGGGTGACCGCGCGCCTCGCGTCCGCCGCCGCCAAGCTCGGTCCGAAGGCACGCTGAGCCCCGCGCGCGCTAAGCTTCGTGCGTCGTGAGCGCGCGCGAACCAGAGGCGGAGCTCGAGCGCTGGATCGGCGCGACCGTCGGCGGCAAGTACCGCATCGAGCGACTGCTCGGGCGCGGCGCCATGGGCGCCGTCTTTTCGGCGCAGAACGTCGCCATCGGCAAGCGCGTCGCGCTCAAGTTCTTGAGCGGCGAAGCCGCGCGTGATCGCGACGCCGCGCGGCGCTTTCAGCGCGAGGCGCAAGCCGCGAGTCTGGTCGAGAGCGAGCACATCGTGCAGGTGTTCGACGCCGGCGCGAGCGACGGGGGCGTGCCCTTCCTCGTGATGGAGGAGCTCAAGGGCGAAGACCTGCGCGCGAAGCTCGCGCGCGAGTCGCGCCTCGACCCGGCCGAAGCCGTGGCGATCGCGTCGCAGGTCTTGCGGGCGCTCGTCCGCGCCCACGCGGCCGGCATCGTGCATCGCGACCTCAAGCCGGACAACGTGTTCCTCTGCCGCCGCGACGACGGCTCGCTGCTCGTGAAGCTGCTCGACTTCGGCATCTCGAAGCTCGAGCGCGGGACCTTGAGCGAGCGGCTCACGCGCCGGGGCACCGTGCTCGGAAGCGCGTACTACATGTCGCCCGAGCAGGCGCAGGCGAGCGACAGCGTGGACCAGCGCGCGGATCTGTACGGCGTCGGCGCGATGCTGTTCGAGATGCTCGCGGGGCGGCCGCCGCACGGCGGCCCCACGCTCGAGAGCGTGCTCGTGCAGATTTGCACGCAACCGGCGCCGAGCGTCACGAGCGTTCGGCCCGAGGTGTCACCGGAGCTCGCTCGCGTCGTCGCACGCGCGCTCGAGCGCGAGCGGGACGCGCGCTTCGCGAACGCGAGCGAGATGCTCGCCGCGCTCGACGTACCGGGCGCCGGCGCGCTCACGCCCGTGAACCGGCGCGCGCGCTCGCGCACGCTCGCGTTCGGCGCGCTCGCGGCGCTCGGCGGGTTCGCGGTCACGGCCGGCCTCATCGCATCACGCCGAACCAGCGAAGGCAGCGCGCCCGCTCCGGCGAACGCCCTCGTCCGCGCCGAGCCGGCGCCGTCCGCCGCGGGGCCCGTCGTGACCCCGGTGCTCGACGCGCCGCTCGACTCCGCGGGGCCACCCGGCCGCGTCACGGCGACTGCCTCCGCGCCCGGCGCCGCGCTCGCGCCGCCGGCTGCGCCCACCAAGGCCAAAAAGAGCGCGCCGGAGCGTAAACACCGCGGCGACGGCACGACGCGCGACGAGACGGGCGTCGCTTCGTCGCTGCACCTCAGCACCCGCGAGCCCTGAAGCAGCGCGGGCCGCGCCGTCGAGGCCGACGAGAGTAGTATCGCGGTTCGTGCGTCTCGGCTCCGCCTCGTGGTCGCTTTTGCTCGCGGGCGCGGCGTGCCTCTCGCTCGCGTCCCGTGCCCGAGGGGCCGAACCCGACGCCGCGAGCGCGACCCGCGCCGCCGATGCGACCGAAGCCGCGCGCGCGCACTTCAAGACCGGCGTGAAGCTCTATCAAGACGCCAACTTCGCGGGTGCGCTCGCGGAGTTCGAGGCGGCCTACGAGCTCAAGCCGGGGCCGGGCTCGCTGCAAAATGTGGCGCTCTGCCAGAAGGCGCTCTTTCGTTACGGTGAAGCGGCGGACACGCTCACGCGCCTGCTCGCTCGTCACGGCACGGAGCTCTCCGAAGCCGAGCGGAGCGCGGCGAAGAAGGCGCGCGACGAGCTCGAGGCGCTCGTCGGCTCGGTGACGCTCGCGCTCGTGCCGGCGAACGCGGAGGTGACGCTCGACGGACGCTCGCTCTCCGTGGCGGACCGCGCCGGCACGTTGCGGCTCAACGTCGGCGAGCACGCGCTCGTCGTGAGCGCGCCGGGCTACGCGAGCGCGACGCGTTCGCTGGCGGTCGCGAGCGGGCAAAAGGACGTCGTGGTCAGCGTCGAGCTCGCGCCGACCGCCGCGTTCCTCGACGTTCGCTCGGGCGACGCGCGCGCGTCGATCGCCATCGACGGCAAGCCCGTCGCGTTCGGCCACGTGCTCGCGCCGGTCACGCCGCACGAAGTCCACCTCGTGCAAATCTACGAGGACGGCGTGGCTCCGTTCGAGGCGCGCGTGACGGCCGAGCTCGGGCAGACCGTCGCCGTGAACGGCCAGCCCGGCACGAGCGGCGCGCCGCCCTCGTCGTCGCCGAGCACGCTCGCGGTGAACGCCCCGCCGCCCGCGCCGCCGCCGAAACCCGCGGCCGGCTGGTTCGCAGCCGGGTCGGCGAGCCTGCTCGCGACGGGCTCGACCCCGTTTCGCTTCGATCTCACGGGGGCCAGATCGAGCGCGTGGGGACTCGGCGCGCGCGGCGGCTACCGGTTGCGCCCCGCCGTCGCCGTCGCCGGGCTGGCGGAGTTCGACGTGCTCAAGGTGCGGCACGCGTGTGACGAATACGCGGGCGAGCTCGCGCCGTCGCCCGTGCTCTGCGGCGACCCGAACGAGATCGTGGCCGATTACCTCGTCCGCTCGCTGCGCTTCGCTCCTGCCGTCGAGCTCATGACGACCGACCCGCGCCTGCGCGCCATCGGCGCGATCGGCCTCGGCGCCGTGTGGCATCAAATCCGGCTCGGCCTCGAGCAGAAGGCCGGCGTCGATCCCTTCCTGCTCCTCGAGATCGGAGTCGGCGCGAACAGCAAGCACGTCCTCTTCGAGCTCACCGCGGAGGCCTTGGTCGACGGCACTCGCCGCATGATCGACGGCCGGGACCTCGGACCCGCCGCCTCCGTGCACGAGCGCGCCTTCGACCGGAGCAACGGCTCCCTCGCGTTCGTAGGTATCAATTTACGAGCTGGTTACAGCGCTTGGTCGCCCTGATTGGGGCTTTTCTCGTGATTGTGGGGCCAAAAACGAGAGTTCGGCTTTTTTCTGGCCTGGCCTAAGCTTCCGGCACCGGAGGCACCCGTGAGCAGCATCGATACACGAGCGATCGAGACCCATTCGACCGACAGCAGGCGTTTCAAACCGAGCGCCGAGTTCTCCGCCCGCGCGCGCATCGGCAGTCTCGAGCGCTATCAGGAGCTCTACCGCGAAAGCCTCGAGTCGCCGCAGACGTTTTGGGAACGCGAGACGAGCGAGCTCGTGTTTCGCAAGCGCTGGTCGACGCTGAACGAGTGGAAGGCGCCGTTCGCGAAATGGTTTTTGGGCGCCGAGCTCAACGCGAGCGAGAGTTGCCTCGACCGCCACCTCGGGACGCCGCGCCGGAACGCGCGCGCTCTCGTGTGGGAATCGGAGCCGGGGGAGACGCGCACGCTCACGTACGCCGAGCTTCACGCGCGCGTGGTCGAGATGGCCGCGGTGCTGCGCGGGCTCGGCGCGAAGAAGGGCGACCGCGTGGCGATCTACATGGGCATGGTGCCCGAGGTCGTGGTCGCGATGCTCGCGTGCGCGCGCATCGGCGCGCCGCACACCGTGGTTTTCGGCGGCTTCGCTGCTGAATCGCTGCGGGACCGCATCAACGACTGCCAGGCGCGCTTCGTGCTCACGCAGGACGGCGCTTATCGCCGCGGCGGCATCGTGCCGCTCAAGGCCACGGTCGATCAGGCGCTCGAAGGCACGGCGAGCGTCGAGAAGGTCATCGTTTATCGCCGCCTCGGCCAGGAGCTCGCGCCCATCACGCTCAAACCCGGCCGCGACCTCGACTGGGCCGACGCGGTGCTGAAGGCGCAGACGCACCTCGGCGAAAATGCCGAGATCGTCGACGCCGAGCACCCGCTCTTCATCCTTTATACGTCGGGCTCCACCGGCAAGCCGAAGGGCGTGCTCCACACGACGGCCGGCTACCTCACGGGCGCCTACCTCACGTCGAAGTACGTGTTCGATTTGCGCGACGACGACGTTTACTGGTGCACCGCCGACGTCGGCTGGGTCACCGGCCACAGCTACATCGTGTACGGGCCGCTCGCGAACGGCGCGACGTGCCTGCTCTACGAAGGCGCGCCGAATTTCCCGGATTGGGGCCGCTTCTGGCAGATCATCGAGAAGCACCAGGCGACCATCCTCTACACGGCGCCGACCGCGATCCGCGCGTTCATTCGCCAGGGCACCGAATGGCCGGCAAAGGCGAACCTTTCGAGCTTGCGCCTGCTCGGCAGCGTCGGCGAGCCGATCAATCCGGAAGCGTGGATGTGGTACCACGAGAACATCGGCAAGGGCCGCTGCCCCATCGTCGACACGTGGTGGCAGACGGAGACGGGCTCGATCATGTTGACGACGTTGCCCGGCGCCCATGCGACGCAGCCCGGCGCGACCGGCTTCCCGTTCTTCGGCGTGCAGCCGGAGGTGGTCGGCGCCGACGGCAAAGGGGTCGGCAAGGGTCAAGGCGGGCTCCTCGTGCTGCGGCGCCCCTGGCCGAGCATGCTCCGCACCGTGTGGGGCGACGACGCCCGTTACGAGAAGCAGTACTTCACCGAGGTGCCGGGCTCGTATTTCACGGGTGACGGCGCGCACGTCGACGCCGACGGCTACTTCCACGTGGTCGGCCGCATCGACGACGTCTTGAACGTCGCCGGGCACCGCATCGGCACGGCCGAGATCGAGAGCGCGCTCGTCTCGCACAAGGCGGTGGCCGAAGCCGCGGCCGTCGGCCGCCCCGACGAGCTCAAGGGGCAAGCCCTGGTCGCGTTCGTCACGCTCAAACCCGGCAACGAGCCCGGGGACGCGATGAAGAAGGCGCTCGCCGAGCACGTCGCGCAGGAGATCGGGAAATTCGCGCGGCCGGACGACATCCGCTTCGCCGACGGGCTGCCGAAGACGCGCAGCGGCAAGATCATGCGCCGCCTCTTGAAGGACGTCGCCGCCGGCCGCGAGGCGCAAGGCGACATCTCGACCCTCGAGGATCTGAACGTCCTCGCGAAGCTCCGCGGTCAGGACGAATGAACGAACCCGTCTCGTCGCGAGCTCGGACGCTCGCTCTCGCTTACTTCTTCTTCCTCGTGCCGGCGTGCGGCGGGTCCGACCCGCCGCCGAAGGACGCGAGCGTCGAGGACGCGAAGCCCGCGCGGGACGACGGCCCGACCGTCACCGCCACGAGCGACATCGGCGGCATGAACGAAGACGACGTCGACGCCGCCTTCACTTCGTCCGTCAAAGGCTTGCAGCGCTGCATCGACATGGGCGCGAAGCGCGTCGAATTCTTGGGCGGCTCCGTCGCGTTCCTGCTCAAAATCGACGGCACCGGCCGCGTGAAGGACGCGTATCTCGAGCATTCCACGCTCGGCAATCGTCCGACCGAGCAGTGCATGCTCGACGCGCTCCGGGCGAAGAGCTGGCCGAAACCGGTCGGCGGCGAGCTCGGCCTCGCGCGTAAATCCTTCAGCTTCGACCCGCCGAACGACGTGCGCGAGCCGATCACGTGGGACGACCACGACGCCGCGCCGGGCCTCAAGAAAATCGCCTCCGACGTGAGCCATTGCAAGCGCGGCAACGCGGGCAAATTCGAGGCGACGCTCTACGTCGGCACCGACGGCAAGGTGCTGTCGGCGAGCGTCACGCCGCCCGACGCGGACGGCGAAGACGCGCTCGATTGCCTGGTCGGGGTGCTCGAAGGGGCGACGTTCCCCTCACCCGGGAGCTGGCCGGCCAAGGTGACGCTGTCCCTCTGACTCGGAGTGCGCGCGTGACGGATCCGAACGGCCCGACGACGTTGAGCGGACGGCGAGCGCTCGTGACGGGCGCGGGTCAGCGCGTGGGCCGAGCCATCGCGCTCGCGCTCGGTCGCGCCGGGATGCGCGTCGCGGTGCACTACCGGGCGAGCCGCGAGGGCGCCGAGGCGACCGCCGCCCAGATCCGCGCGTCCGGCGGCGAAGCCGAGCTTTTCTCGGCCGATCTCGCCGATCGCGACGACGCCCGGCGGCTCGCGGACGAGACGCTCGCCGCGTTCGGGGGGCTCGACCTGTTCGTCGGCAGCGCCGCGAACTTCGAACAGCTGCGCTACGACGATCTCGACGACGCGGCGTTCGATCGCGCGCTCGCGCTGAACCTCGCCTCGCCGTTCGCGCTCGCGCACCGGCTCACGCCCGCGCTCAGGGCAAGCCGCGGGTCGATCGTCTTCGTCACCTGCACGAGCGCGACGGCGCCGTACAAGAACCACCTACCCTACGTCGTTTCGAAAGGCGCGCTGCGCCAGCTCATGCGCACGCTCGCGCTCGAGCTCGCGCCGGACGTCCGCGTGAACGCCGTGGCGCCCGGCACCGTGCTCCCGCCCGAGTCGATGAGCGCCGACGCGGTCGCGCGCCTCGTCCGGCAGATCCCGCTCGGGCGCCACGGCACCGCCGACGACGTGGCGCAGGCGGTGCTCTACCTCGCGCAGGCGCCGTTCGTCACCGGCGAAGAAATCATCGTCGACGGCGGGCGCACCGTCGGCGTCCGGGACTAGCCGTCGCGCACCGTTCCGGCGCGTTTCAGGGCGAAAACGCGATCTCGTAGCCGCTCGGCCCGGGATCCGCGGCCGCGCTCGGCGCCACGGGAGCCGGTACTTTCGGCGCCGTATCGCCGGCAGGCGCGTCGCCCGACGGCGCAGCGTCGTTCGCCGTCGGCGCTTCGGCGCGAGCGGCGGGCAGCACGAGACGCGAGCTCGCGACACCTCGCGCCCTGAGCGCCTCGCCGAGGCGTTGCAAGCGAGTGCTCGCGGGCACGTCCGTCGGCTCGCGCAAGACCACGTGCAGCGTCGGGTGCGAGGCGCTCACCTTGCCGACGGCGGCGAGCACCGGATCGGCGCCGGGCGCGACGGCGTCGCCGCTCGGGTCGAAGAGCACGTCGGCCTTCACGCCGAGCACGATTTGGCCGTCGCGCGCGCCGAGCTCGACCGTCCCCTGCGAGAGCTCGTTGTCGAGCGCGAGCGACAGGTCGCGCGTCGCGAGCACGAGCTCGGCGAGGCGCTTGCTCGCGATCTCGACGTCGGCCATGCGCTCCTCGGCGACGCGCAGCGTCTCCGCCATGTCGCGCTTGTCACGCGCGAAAAGCACCAAATTATCGCCGGTTCGCGCGAGCTCGGAGCGGAGCTCCTCGACGAGCTGGACGGCGGCTTCCTTGTCCTTCACGGCGACCGTGCTCTCGAGCTTCGAGGTGGCCACGGCGCTCTCGTCGGCGGCCATCGTGCGCTCCCGCTCGGCGAGCTGACTCTCGAGCTCGCTGATGCGCTGCATGCTCGCCTCGAGCCGCTCGCGCGTGCGCTCGTGCGCCGCGGCCTCGCTCTCCGCGGCGGTGCGCGCCTCGTCGTAATGCTTCTGGGCCACGCAGCCCGTCGCGGAGGTCGCGATGAGGAGCGCGGACGCGGCGCGGAGCGCTGCGCAAGACGTGAGCGAAAAGGACGAACGACGGGACTTTTGCATGCTGCTCTCTCAGTTCAGGGGCACGCCGCGACGCGCGGCGAGATCGACGTGTTCGGCGATGGACAACCGGTCGGCGTCCGAGATGCGCACGAAGCGAAACGCCTGTTGCGACCCGAGCGTCCACACCGGTCGCGCGAGCGCGCGCATCGGCCGCAGCCGCTCGGGCAACTCGAGCTCGAGCCACACCCAGAGCGGAGCGCCGTAGCGCGGCAACCCGCCGTCCACGACGATGCCGGTCGGCGAGACCTCGATGCCGCGGCACCTCAACGCGCGCGCACCCCAGCGCGCCGTGACGCGGAAATCCGTCCGTGCCCTCAGGCCCACTTGTCGTCTCATGACCGCTGCCATGTAGGGAATGGTAGGTTCCGTGCCTACAGTTTGCCAAGATCTCGCCGCTCGGTGGGCGCGTCCGGCGGTCAACTATTCGTTTTTGTTTTATTTTTTGAATGGTCTCGAAACTTGGCACTCCTTGCACCCGGAGCGTACCAATGGCCGATGCTCCGGCGGATCTTGGCGGCCACGACGGCGCTCGCGCTGCTCGGCGCCGCTCCGCCTGCCCCGGATCTGCCCCCCGCCGTGGACCTCGGCCGGGCTCGGACGGCCGGGGGCCGCTGGCTCGCTCCGGCCGGAACGAGCGGACTCGCCGAGCTCACGCTCGATCCGGCGCTCCAGCACGACGCCGAACGCTTGCTCGACGAAGCGCACCCGGCCGCGGGCGCCGTGGTCGCCATCGACGTGAAGAGCGGCCGCATTCTCGCCTGGGCCGACCGGCGCAAGGACGGCCGCGGGCCGTCGGAGGTGACGACGCCGCACGCGCCCGCCGCGAGCGTCTTCAAGCTCGTGACGACCGCGGCGCTCTTCGAGAAGACGGACATCGCGCCTTCGGAGCGCGTGTGCATCGCGGGCGGCCTGCGCAGCATCGAGCGACGCCACCTCGATCCGCCGCGCGACGGCGACATTCACTGCGGCCCTTTCTTTCAGGCGCTCGGCCACAGCAGAAACGCCGTGTACGCTCAGCTCGCGACCCATCGCTTGATGCGCGCCGATCTCGTCGACGTGGCCGAGCGCATCGGCTTCAACGGCCGCTTGCCGTTCGACTTCAAAGCGTCGGTCGGTACGCTCGACGTGCCCTACGAGGATCTCGAGTTCGCGCGCACCGCGGCCGGTTTTCGCGGGAGCACCCTCACCCCGCTCGGCGGCGCCTACCTCGCGGCGGTGATCGCGGGCGGCGGCCTCGCGCCACGGCTCAGGCTCGTCGCGCGCGCCGAGAACTACGAGCCGCCCGCCGGCCTCGCCACGGAAGGCCGTGTTTTCAGCGCGACGACGGCGCAGAGGCTCGAGCGCATGATGGAGGTCACCGTGGCGAGCGGCACCGCGCGCGCGGCGTTCCACGACGAGCTCGGCCACTCGCTCATGGGTCCGATTCAGGTGGCGGGCAAAACGGGGACCCTGCACCCAAGCGAAGCGGAGGGCGAAGGCGTCGCGAGCTGGTTCATCGGCTTCGCGCCCGCGCGCTCGCCGAGCGTGGTCGTGAGCGTGCTGCTCGAAAACGGAACCGTCTGGCGGCGCAAGGCCGTCGAGGTGGCGCGCGACGTCCTGCGTTCGTATTTCGTCGCGCGCGGCGTCGCGGGCATTCAGGCGCCGGATTTCGGACGACCGGACGCCGCGCCGCCGAGCGAACGCGTTCGGAGCGCCGCGCGCGAGTGAGCCCGACGCACGAGGGTGAAACGCGGGCTAGGCGCGCGAGCGGCGGCGCCTGAAACCGATCGCGACGAGACCCGCGAGGAACGCGAAGAGCGAGCTTGCCCCGGGTTCGCGCCCCGGACTCACGCTGCACCCGCTCTTTTTCGGCGCCTCGGTGCCGCCGTCGGACGCGTCCGCGCCGGCGTCCGGCACGAGGAACGTCGGCCCGAGCCCGAACTCCGGCAGGTTCGTCTTGATCATCTTCGCGGCCGAAATCTGCGTCCGGCTCTTGCGCGTGAGATCCTCGGCAATCCAAATCTTGCGCAGGCCCTTGTAGTCGGGCGGCGACTTGCCCCACTTCCAGCGATCGGGGTTCTCGCAGTGAATCACCGGCTTCCAATTGTGGAAGTTGTTGAAGCGAGTCTGCAGGCGATTCTTCCCGCTCGTGACGGCCATGTCGGCCTCGCGTTTCTCGCCCTTCGGCAGCGCGGTGCCGCCGGCGAGCCCGTCGCTCTTGGCGACGAGCTTCGGATCCTGCGCGAGCGTCTTCTCGTCGTAGCGGTAGTGGAGGCGCGACAAGACGTACTTGTTGCGCTCGACGAGCGCCTTCACGACGGCGACGCGCTGGCGATCGTCGCCGAGCTCCTTGATGCGCTGCTTGCGCTCTTTCGGCTTGAGCGGCTTCAGCATCTCCTTGTCGGCCGCTTTCTCGTCGTCGGTGAGCGCGGGCGGCTTCGGATTCTTCTCCTCCTCCGGGACGGAGCGCTCGAACACGTCGCCGCCGAGGCTCAGGAGCTCGGAGAGCTCGAACGGCACCGTGGCGCAGGGCTCGCCGCAACCGTCGGCCGGCCAGGAGTATTCGCGCAAGAACGCGGTGGGGTGCTTCGCGAGAATCGCGTCGTAGAGCGAGTTGTAGAATTCGCCCATGCGCTCCTTCACGTCGAAGTCGACCTCGACGTTGGTCGGAGCCGTCACGTTCTCGTAGTTCGCGACCTCGTAACGGTTCGTCGGATCGAGCGCGTAGATGGTGAGCTCTTGCTTGTCGTCGGGCGGCTTGTTCACGAGACCCAGCCGGGCCGGAATCGTGTCCCACGGCTGCTCGGTGAAGAAGCGAATCGGCGAGAGCTGCGCGCGATCGGCGCCGACGAGCTCGATGCGCTTCGTGTCGACCTCGGCCATCACGAACGCGAGCCCTTGGCTCACGTACGGCTGCACCGCCTGCTCGGCGCCGGGCGGCACGGCGTAGCCGTGATCTTTGAGCCAGCCGATGGGCGACGTGCCCGCGGCGAGCACGGTCATCTTGTACTCGCCGTCCTTCACCTTCGGCGTGGTGTCGAGCGAGAGCTCGGGCGCGACTTTCTTCTGCCCGCCGGTCGGCGAATCACCGCCCAGAAAGCCGCTGCCGGACACACGCAGATCGCGTTGCCACTCCTGCTCCGGCGGCCCCGGATCGCACGGGTCTTGCTCCCAGAACTCGTGAAAGCGCGGCGCGCTCATCTGGTTCGCGTGATCGACGAACTCGCGCTTGAGCGTGACGACGTGGTCGGCGGTCACGTCCGCCGGCACGGCGAGCGCGACCACGAACGGCTCGAGCGGCCCCTGATAGTCGGGCATCACCGAGACGACCGTCGCCGAGCCTTTCTTCATCACGAGCACGTCGGTCTCGTGCACGAAGGGCGCCTTGGTCTTCCCCGCCATGAACCCTGGAAAAGCGGCCGCCCCGGAGGCGGCGGTGAGCGAAGCGAGCAGCAGCGGGAACCCGAGGGAATGGCGACGAAAACGCACGGCGCGAGTTACTTAGCATCGAATGCCCGGCGCTTGGCAAGGTCCCCCGCCGCGGGGTCGCGACAAGGTGTGGTAGTGACGGGCGTCGTGATGCCCTCCGGAGCGCTCTCGGACGAGCCGACTCGGACCCTCGGCTGGGCAGAGTCCACCCTGCGGAGTTTGGCGGTCCAGGACTATCTCGTCTTCGCGTACGCGCTGATGCTCAATCTCGCCGTGGCGGCCGCGCCGCCGGGGCCGGTCCACGAGCGCTGCGCGCTCCGCGTCGGCGGCCTCATGCTGCTCATCACGCTCACGCTCGTCAGCGTGCGCGGTCGCCTGCTCCCGGGGGCCTTCCTACCGGCGCTCATCTACCGCGTGGGCGTCTACGGCACCGTGCAAATCTCGTATTTTTTCTTTCGCGAGCTCTTGCCGCTCGTGAACCCGCGCTCGCTCGACCACGGCCTGCACGCGCTCGGCCTCGGCCTGTTCGGCGCGGAGCCCGCGCTCAGCTTCGACGCCTGGGTGAACTCGACCACCACGGAGTGGTTCGCTTTCTTCTATTTTGGATATTTCTTCGTACTCGCAACGCACGTGCTGCCGATTCTGTTCCTCGGCAAGGACAAGCGGCTCCTGAACGAGTTCACGTTCGGCCTGCTCTTCATGTTCTGCGTGGGCCACACGCTCTACACCGTGGTGCCGGGCTACGGACCCTTCCGCGCCATCGCCGGGGAGTTCCGCCACCGCTTGCCCGACGGCCTCTGGCTCAACGTCGTGATGGAGACGGTGGCCGAGGGCGGCGCGCAAAAGGACATTTTCCCCTCGCTCCACACGTGCGCCCCCACCTTCATCGCCCTCTACTCGTTTCGGCATCGGGCGCTCCCGCCCTACCGCTACACCTGGCCGGTCGTCTTCTTCTTCGCCGCGAACATCATCCTCGCGACGATGTTCTTGCGCTGGCACTGGGTGGTCGACGTGGTCGTCGGGCTCGCGCTCGCGGTCACGAGTCTCGTCGTGAGCGTCAAAGTGACCGACTTCGAGCTCGCGCGCCGAGCGCGGGAAGCGCTGATGCCGGTGTGGCCGGCCTTCACTTCCCGCGCGCGCTGAGCGCTCGGCTTACTTCTCGTAAACCTGAACGGCCGCGATGCCGGAGCCTTGCGACACCGTCACGATGACCTTCATCGGCATCGGCAAGAGCGAGCGATAACACGCGCCCTTCTCGCCGATGATCGCCTGCGGCGAGACCGTCTGATCTTGCGCGACGACCGCGGCGGGCAGCCCCGCGATCGGCACGAACGGCGCGAGCTGAATGTCGAGGTTCTGGATCGGCGGGAGACCCACGCCGATCACCGTGTAGCACTTGTTCGCTTGCATCTGGACCTGACCCTCGAGGGTCTGGCCCTGCTGGAAGTTCCCCGCGATGGCCGAACCGATGGGCTTCGCGCCCGGAGCGTTCTGCTGCGCGAGCGGACCGAGGAGCTGCGTCGCCGCCGAAGCCGCGGAGGGATCGAGCGGCGTGGCGGTCGGACCGGCGGCGGCCGTCGCGACCGGGATCGGCGGCGCGGCCGTCGCGGCGGGCATGCCGGCCGGCGCGGTGGCCGTCGGCATCGCACCCGGCGTGCCCGGCTGCATGCCCGGTTGCATCCCCGGCTGCATGCCCGGCTGAGCCGCCTGCATCTGACAGAACTGGCCGTCGAAGTACTGTCCGGGCGGGCACTGCGACTGTCCCGGCATCCCGGTGTTGGCGGCCTTCTTGTCGTCACCGCCGCACGCTGTGAGCGCGAGCGCCAAGAGCGCGATCCACGAACCATGTGCTTTGAGCATCACCGCAAAACTCCTTCTATGACACGGCCTCGAAAGAAGCGCGCCCGAGTCTACTCGGAGTGTCGCCTCGAAAGCCATGCCGTTGGAACGCAGGAGAAAGCGGCAACCTGACAGCGGTCCGAGCGGTTGCGCTAGTGCCGGGCGACGCCCAAGCAGAACCCCTCATAATCGATGTACTCTTTGATACTCGGGTTCTTGCCGCAAGCCGGGCAGTTTTCGTCACGGCGGAGCTTCAGCGTGCGGAACGTCATCTTCATCGAGTCGTAGGTGAGCAAGCGACCCTTCAGGAGATCGCCCTTACCCAGGATGATCTTGATGGCTTCCGTCGCCTGGAGGACGCCGATGATGCCGGGCAGGATACCGAGCACGCCCGCTTCGGAGCACGACGGCGCGAGCTCGGGCGGCGGCGGTTCGGGGTAGAGGCAGCGGTAGCAGGGTCCGTCGAACGGCATGAACGTCGTCACCTGGCCGTCGAAGCGGAAGATGCTGCCGTGCACGACGGGCGTCTTGTGGAAGAGCGACGCGTCGTTCACGAGGTAACGCGTCGGGAAGTTGTCGCAGCCGTCCACGATGACGTCCCAGCCCTCGCCGAGAATGCGGTCGGCGTTCGAGCTCAAGAAGCGCTCCTTGAATTTGACGACCTTCACGTCGGGGTTCAGATCGGTGAGCGCCTTTTCGGCGCTGTCGACCTTCGCCATCCCGACGCGCGAGGTCGCGTGGATGATTTGACGCTGCAGGTTCGAAGCGTCGACCTCGTCGGCGTCGACGAGACCGAGCGTGCCGACGCCCGCCGCGGCGAGGTAGAGCGCCGCCGGCGCACCGAGCCCGCCCGCGCCGAGCAAGAGCACGCGGCCCTTGAGGAGCTTCTCCTGCCCGCGCTCGCCGACCTCGGGCAAGAGGATGTGGCGCGAGTAGCGATCGAGCTGCGCCGGGGTGAGACTCGGCGGGAGCTCCACGGGGTAACGCAAGTCCTTCCAGCGGACGAACCCCGGGTTCGCGCTGACGACGTGCGTGTACCCGAAGTCCATCAGCGTCTTCGCCGCGAAGAGGCTGCGGTTGCCGCTCGCGCAGTAGACGATGATCTCCGCGTTCTTGTCGGGGAGCTTCTGCTCGGCCTGGGCCTCGAGGTACGCCCGCGCGACGTGCACGGCGCCCGGGATGTAGCCGGCCCTAAACTCCTCTTTTTCCCGCACATCGAGCAGGGTCACGGGGCGCGAGGCGCGGTTGTCGAAGCGAGCCTTCACCTCGTCGAGGGGCATCGTCTTCACGCTCTGGCGGAGCTCGGCGAAGAGGTCGCTGTATGTCTTAGCCATAGTTGAGTTTTCCGATGTGGGAATGGAAGCTACAATCTTCGGCCGCCGGGGGCCTCGGTCAAGGGGCCTGTCTTTAGCGCGAAACCAAGGGCTGAGGCAGCCCCGGCGGGAACCGAGGCACTTTTTCGGCCGCTGGGCCGAGAGCGGTGGCTGCTAGCCTCTGCGATCGCCGCCCATGTCTCAGAGCCGACTCGGTGAGCTTCTCGTCCGCGAGAAGCTGATTAGCTTGCAGCAGCTCCGCAAAGCCCAGGAAGAACAGAAGAAGTCGGGCCAAAACCTCGGCTACACGCTCGCCAAGCTCGGGTACATCTCCGACGGCGAGATCACGAATTTTCTCTCGTCGCAGTATCGCCTCCCGGCGATCAACCTCGACGAGTACGAGATCGACGGCGAGGTCGTGAAGCTCGTCTCGCGCGAGGTCTGCGAGAAGCACCGCATCATTCCGGTGTCGCGTTCGGGGCAATCGCTCATCGTGGCCATGAGCGACCCGACGAACCTGAACGCGATGGACGACATCAAGTTCCTCACGAACTTCAGCGTCGAGCCCGTCGTCGCGAGCGAAGCCGCGATCCAGGCCGCCATCGAGCGCTACTACAACGCCGGGCCCTCCTACGAGGAGGTGATGGCGGACTTTCAGCTCGATGACGAAGACATCGACTTCAAGGCCGACGAAGAGGAAATCAACGCGCTCGAGCTCGAGCGGGCGAGCGCGGACGCGCCGGTCGTGCGCCTCGTCAACGTGCTGCTTTTGAACGCGATCCGCAAAGGCGCGAGCGACATCCACCTCGAGCCGTACGAAAAGCGCCTCCGCGTGCGCTACCGCATCGACGGCGTTCTGCACGAAGAGATGACGCCGCCGCTCAAGTTGAAGAGCGCGCTCGTGAGCCGTCTCAAGATCATGAGCCAGCTCGACATCGCCGAGCGGCGCCTGCCGCAGGACGGTCGCATCAAGCTCAAGCTCGGCAAGGGCCGCGAGATGGACTTCCGGGTCTCGGTGCTGCCGACGATGTGGGGCGAGAAGGTCGTGCTCCGTCTGCTCGACAAGAGCAACCTGCAGCTCGACATGACGAAGCTCGGCTTCGACACCGGGCCGCTCGACGACTTCAAGTGGGCCATCAATCAGCCCTGGGGCATGGTGCTCGTGACCGGGCCCACCGGCTCCGGCAAGACCACGACGCTCTATTCGGGGCTCTCCGATCTGAACAAGCCGGGCGTGAACATCAGCACGGCCGAGGATCCGGTCGAGTACAACCTCCACGGCATCAACCAGGTTCAGATGCACGAGGAAATCGGCCTGAACTTCGCGATGAGTCTCCGCGCGTTCCTGCGGCAAGACCCGGACATCATCATGGTGGGCGAGATCCGCGATTTCGAGACGGCCGAAATCGCCGTCAAGGCCGCGCTCACGGGCCACCTCGTGCTCTCGACGCTGCACACGAACGACGCGCCGGCGACCATCTCACGTCTGCTCAACATGGGCGTCGAGCCGTTCCTCATCACCGCGAGCGTGAATCTCGTTCTCGCGCAACGCCTCGCGCGCAAGGTGTGCGCCGACTGCAAGCGCCCGACCGAGTTCGAGAAGGACGCCCTGCTCGAGATGGGCTTCACCGAAGAGCAGGCCGCGACCGCTCAAATCATGAAGGGCGCCGGCTGCCAGACCTGCAGCGGCACCGGCTACAAGGGCCGCGTGGCGCTCTATGAAGTGATGCGCTTCAGCGACGATCTCAAGGAGATGGTGCTGCAAGGCGCTTCGGCGGCGGAGCTCAAGGTCGGCGCCATCAAGAAGGGCATGAGCTCGCTCCGGATGAGCGGTATTCGCAAGGTGATCGAAGGGACGACCACGCCCGAAGAGATCATGCGCGTCACGATGGCCGACTGACGAGCGGCGGCTCTTCGAGCGAAAGCTCGACGAGCGGCGTCCCTAGCGATTTCCAAAAGAAGTCGAGGCTAAATTCCCCCGCTCGACGGCGGCAAATCCCTATCAAAATTCTTTGAACGGGAGTAGGACACGACCGGACGGCGTGGAGCGAATACGCCGCTTATCAGTCGGAGGTCTTCAATGTTGGTTCGAGCTCTCTCTTTGGTTTTGGTCGGTGGTTGTATCGCGGCGACGGCCTGCGGCGGCGACGACGACGCGACGGCGACGCCGACCGGCGTGGGCGGTTCGGCGGCGGCCGGCAAAGCCGGGTCCGGCTCGGCCGGCAAGGCAGGCGCCACCGAAGCCGGGGGCACGGGCGAAATGGCGGGCGCGTCGGAAGGCGGCGCGGGCAACACCGAGGATCCGCACGTCGCGCGCGGCTCCTACCTCGTGAACCACGTGGCGGCCTGTCCGGATTGCCATACTCCGCGTGACGACATGGGCGCGCCGATCCTCGACAAGTTCTTGTCCGGCGCGGAATGCTTCGTTCAGCTGCCGAACGGCGATTGCTTGAACTCGCGCAACCTGACGAGCGACGCCACGGGCCTCGCCAACTTCAGCGACGACGAGATCAAGGACATGATCCAAAACGGCATGGCGCCGACTGCGGACGGCGGCAAAAAGCCGTTGAACCCCGTGATGCCGTATTACGTTTATCACAACATCAGCGCAGACGACATCGACGACATCGTCGCGTACCTCCGGACGGTGCCGCCCGTCGAGCACGACGTGCCGGCCGACGCGGACTCGTTCACGGTGCCCGCCGCCGCCAATCCGGTCGATCCGGCCACGATTCCGATGCCGGCCGAGGACTTCGCGGACCAGGCGAGCGCGCTCCGGGGGCGGTACCTCGCGGGTGTCGTCGGCGTTTGCCTCGAGTGTCACACGAAGCACGAAGACGCGGGCTCGGCCGACGTGATCAAACCCGAGAACTTCTTCGCCGGCGGCGAGCTCTTCCAGGTCGGACTGCCGAACAACCCCGTCTCGGCAAACCTCACCTCCGATTCCGACACGGGCCTCGGTGATTGGACGACTGACCAAATCGTGAAAGTGCTGCTCGAAGGCGTCGACGACGAGGGCAAGGGCATCTGCCCGCCGATGCCGGTCGGACCGATGGGCGCTTTCGGCGGACTCACGCAGGACGACGCGACGGACATCGCCAACTACATCAAGTCACTCCCGGCGATTTCGAACCAAATCGACGATATGTGCTCCTTCCCGCCCGGCCAGTGATCCGGTGTATCGAGCGCTGTGCGCCCGCGGCCGATTGACCGTTCAAATCGGCCCCTGAAGCGGTTTACGGCGAATTTTCCGAGGCAACCGACGAGGAAAACGCCGTCGCCACATTCACGAATCCGACCCGACACGGCCATTTGGTGAACTTGCGGGCTATCAATGCCCGGTG
>DATJXW010000046.1:0-10837 GCA_035499895.1 Polyangiaceae bacterium
AGGACGGCCTCTTCTCGCAGAACTCCTCGGGCAAAAACCAGAACGACCCGAGCCAGACGAGCACGTTCGTCACGGCCGTGCTCAAGAACAACGGGACGAGCGAGTTCACGCTCAAGGGCGGTGACTCGACGACCGGCACGCTCGGCACCTATTACAAGGGCGCGCTGCCGAACGGCTGGAGCCCGATGAAGAAGCAAGGAGCGATCGTGCTCGGGAGCGGCGGCGACTGTTGCGCCACGAACACGAACCTGAGTGAAGGCACGTTCTACGAGGGGGCCATCGTGTCGGGCTATCCCTCGGACGCCTCGGAAAGCGCGCTCCAGGCCAACATCGTGCTCGCCGGGTACGGTCAGTAAGCGCTCAGCGCGCGGCGGCACGCCGCGTGCGGCGCCGCTTGGCCGCCGACGCGACACCGAGCGCGAGCAAGAGCGCGTGGGCCGGCGAGCTCCCGCGGTCGCTCGTCTTGCAGCCGCAGCCGCTCGTCTCTTTCGAGCCGCTCCCGCTGCCGGCTTCGCTTTCGCCGCCTTGGGCGCCATTGCCGCCGTTCGTGATCGTGCCGGAACCGCCGTGGTTCGACGGCGTGCCGCCGCTCGCGCCGCTGCCGCCCGAGGGCGCGCCGGTTCCACCCGTGCCGCCTGTGCCGACGCCCGCGCCGGCGCTGCTCACCGTGCCGCCGCCGGTCGCCGTCGTTCCCGCGCTGCTCATCGTGCCGCCGCTTCCGGCGCGTCCTCCGCCGCCGAGACCCGTCGTGCCCGCGCCGCTCGTCGTGCCGCCCCGCCCGCTCGTGCCCGTCGCGCCGCCCGCGCCGGCACCGCCTTGCCCCGTCGCGCCGCCCGCGCTCGTCGCACCCGCCGCGCCCGCCGCGCCCGTCATGCCGCCCGCGCCGCACTGCGCAATCTCGGGGTCCGTCGCGTCCGTCTGATCGAGCGCCAAGAACGGCACGACGTACTGTGCTTCGAAGAGCGCGTCCGACGGGCCATGGTCGCCGCCCATCGACGTGAACGCGTCGAGCACCACGTAGCCGCACGCGTTCTGCCACTGCTCGCGCGTGGCCTGGTGCATGCCGAGCGTGACGGTGGTCGTGGTCGTCGGGTCGGTGCTCAAGCCGAGCACGTTCGTCCACTGTTTGATGGCTTCTTTGAAGTTGTTGTAATTGATGGTCTGGTCCGCGTCGCCGTGGAAGAGCTGCACGCGCGGTCGCGAACCCATGTACGAGGGGTCCATCGCGCGCGCCATGTCGCCCCATTCTTGGGCGGTGTGCGTCACCGTGCCGCCGGCGCACGCGTCGCTCCACGAACCGTCCGGATCGCCGACGGACCAACAGCCGGCGGGCACTCCGGCGAACGCCGAGCCGCCCTTGAAGACGTCCGGGTACACCGCCATCAACGCTTGCGTCATCATGCCGCCCGACGAATCACCCGTCGCGTACACGCGGTCGGCGTTGGCTTGGTATTTCGTGATGGTGTATTTGACCATCTCCGCGATCGCCTGCGTGTCGCCGCCGCCGTCGTGCGTGAGGGACTTGGTCGAACCCACGTCCCAACAATTGTTCGAGGTCTGCGGGACCACGACGATGAAGCCGTATTGGTCGGCGGCTTTGATGAGTCCGCCGCCCTGAGCCTGGCCGAACACGGCGCTCGCGGTGCCGCTGCAGAAGTGGGCGAGCACGAGAATGGGCGGTTTCGCCGCGAGCTTGTCCGGCACGTAGATGTACATGCTGGCCGTCGCCGGCACGCCGCTCGCGCCCCACGAGTCGACCTTTTGGAGCGAGGCCGCTCGTGCCGGCGCGGCGACGAACAGGCTTGCGCCGAGGACGGCGGCGTGCGCCGCGGCGGTTCGAGCGCGTTTCCGAAAGCGTGTGTCGGTCATGGTCAATATGCCTCGATGTTCAACGGCCGTGCGGTGAGCCCGCTCGAGCTCGGCGTGAGCACGATGGTGCCCGCCGTACCCGTCGAGCGAACGATGACGAGCGCCTTGCCGCTGAAGGCCTTACGGCTCGTGCCTTGATAGGGGTCGGTGTCGATCGGATTGCCGTTGTCGACCCCTGCGAGCTTGCCGGGGCCGGAAATCGTGAAGGAAACGGCGTTGTCGGCGGTCGGGACCAAGACGCCGCCGGCGTCACGGATATCGACCGTCACGAACGCGAGATCCTTGCCGTCGGCGTGGATGTCGGGGCGATCGGCGGTGAGCACGACGTTGGCGGCGGAGCCCGCGGTCGTCACGCTGTCGGTCGCGACGACGCTCCCGTTCTTGGTGCAATCCGCGCGCAGGGTGCCCGACGCCCAGGGCACGCTCCACTCCGCGTGCAGCTTGCCGCTCGGTGTCGTCCCCACGCCCTGCGAAACGTCGTTCAAGAAGAGCTCGACGCTGTCGCAGTTGTTGTAAGCGTACACGGTGACCGTGGTGCCGGCGCTCCAGTTCCAATGCGGCAGGAGGTGGACCATCGGATCCGAAGTCCAGCGGCTCTTGTAGAAGTAGTAGATGTCCTTCGGAAAGCCCGCCGTATCGACGATGCCGAAGTACGAGCTCTTCGACGGCCAGGACGAGTAGGGGGTGGGTTCGCCGATGTAATCGAAGCCGGACCAGACGAACTCGCCCGCGACGAACGCGCGATCGTTGTCGTAGCTGTATGCGTCCTCGGCCGGCACGCCGAACCCCGCCGCCTCGTTGTCGTACGACGAGCATTGGCGATCCGGGCTCGATTGCGACGTCGACTGCGTCACGGTGCTCGCGGGCGTGTGATAGATGCCGCGACTGCGAACGGCCGCCGCCACTTCACTGCCGAAGAGCTTCCAGGTCGGATGCGCGGAGTGATCGGCGTCGTAGTCGCCCGCGTAGGGCGCGTAATTGTAGCCGACGAGATCGAGCAGCGCCGCGATGTCGTGGTCGACCGACGTGTAGTGCGGGCCGGACATCTTGTTCGACGCCCACGTCACCGGGCGTGTCTTATCGACCCCCAAAACCCAATTCTTCAGATTCTGCGCGATGGTCGTCGTGGCGCCGTTGATCTCGTTGCCGATGCTCCAGATGACGACGCTCGGATGGTTCCGATCGCGCCGCACCATGTCTTCGATGTCACGCTCGGCCCAAGCGTTGAAATACAGCGAATAGTCGTTCGTGGTCTTCGGCTGTGTCCACGTATCGAACGCTTCCTCCATGATCAGAATGCCGAGCCGGTCGGTGATGTCGAGGAGCTCGGGCGCCGGCGGATTGTGCGACGTGCGGATCGCGTTCACGCCCATGCCCTTCAGGATCTGCATCTGCCGCTCGATCGCGCGGTAATTGACGGCGGCGCCGAGCGCGCCGAGGTCGTGATGCATGTCGACGCCGCGGAGCTTCATGCTCGTGCCGTTGAGCGAAAAGCCCGCGCTGCCGTCGAACACCGGCGTGCGGAAGCCGAGCGAGGTGACGTAGGTGTCGACCGTGGTCCCGCCCGTCTTGAGCTCGACCTCGAGGCGATAGAGGTAGGGCGACGTGGTGGACCAGAGCGTCGGCGAGGCGACCGTGAGCGTTTGCGCCACGGTGGACGTCGCGCTCGCGGCGACGTTCGTCGCCGAGCTGTCGCCCGTCGTGACGACGGCTCCGTTCGCGTCGAGGACCGTCGCCGTCACGGTCACGTTCGCCGCGTCGGCGCTCTGGTTTTGCACGTCGGTGCTCACCGCCACGCTCGCCGAAGACGCGCTCACGCTCGGCGTGGTCACGTAGACGCCGCTGTACGGCACGTGCACCGCGCCGAGCTTCGTGAGCCACACGTTGCGATAAATGCCGCTGCCCGAGTACCAGCGGCTGTTCGGCTGGTTGTTGTTCACCTTGACGGCGATCACGTTGTTCGTGCCGTCGAACTTCAGGTACTGGGTGAGGTCGTATTCGAAGCTCGAATAGCCGTAAGGGCGCGTTCCGAGCGACGTGCCGTTGATCCACACCTGGCTGTTCATGTAGACGCCGTCGAACTCGACGAAAACGCGCTTGCCGGCGTCCGCCGCGCCGAGCGCGAAGCTCTTCCGATACCAGCCGATGCCGCCGTCGAGAAAGCCGCCGCCCGAGCCGGCCGGCGAATTGCTGTCGAAGGCGAGCTCGATGCTGAAGTCGTGCGGGACGTCGAGCGTCCGCCATTTCGAATCGTCGAACGCGGGCTGGTCGGCGCCCGACGCGTCGCCGCGATTGAAGGTCCAACCCTTGCCGAAATCCTCGCCGCGAAAGCCGTTGTAGACGGCCGTGGTCGCGGGAGCCGTGGTTCCGCCGCTCGCCCCTGCCGCGCCGCTCGCGCCGCCGCTCGTCGGAACACCCCCGCCGCCGCCCGACACGGCGCCGCCTTGTGCCGGCATGCCGCCCGTCGCCGCCGGTGCGCCGCCGAGCGCCGGCATCCCGCCGTTCGCGCCGTTCGCTCCGCCCGTGCCGCCCGCGGCGCCGCCGGCGGTTCCGTCCGTCGCACCCGCGGAGCCGGGCGCTCGGCCGCCGTTCGAAACGCCGGCCGTCGTCGACGTGACGCCGCCGGCCGTGCCCGCGGACGCGGCGGCGCCGCCCGAGCCGCCCCGGCTCGCACCCTGACCGCTTTTATTGCCGCTCGCGCAGGCGGACACCGACGCGAACAGCGCGAGCCAAATACCGAGCTCCTTGCCGACGCCTCGTTCCTGCATGCGTGACTATTGGAGCTCCGGCGTATCCCAGGTGATCCACTTCGACATGTCGGTGTCGTAAGAGCTCTTGGCGATGTTCGTGTCGGCGTCCTTGCCGAGCAAAAACTTGTTCACGAACGCTTGAACGTCGGGTGTTTGGCTGCTCGGGAACGAGCAGTGCGCCGAAGCCATCGCCTGCGTGAACCCGATGCGATCGGGGATGCCGAGCGCCTTGTAGACCTCGGTCGCGGCCTTCATCGACACCGAGCCGGCCTGGCTGCCCAGGCGATCGATGGCGGTGTTTTCGACGGCCAGCACCGCACGCGGCGCGATCATCGCCACGAGCTCGTGCTGATCGTAAGAGAGCTTGGGCGCGTCCGGGTCGTGGAATTGCAGCAAATTCGCCGCGTACCAGGCGGTGCCTTGCGCCGCGTCCAAGTCCTCCGTGCCGGTCTGCGTCGACATGAAGCGCCAGGACGCCTCACCGCCGCCGCCCGACTCCTCGGGAATCGTGAGCGCGATGCGTTCGTCGAACGCGCCTGCGTAGAGGGCCATTTTCCCCTGGTACGAGCAGCCCGTGAGACCGATGTGGTTCAGATCGATCTTGGTTTGATCCGCCGTTTGGTAGAGCCCGTCGATGAGGCGGCTCACGCCCCACGCCCACTCGATCATCGCGCCCGCGTTATTGTCGGGGTACATGGTGAAGTAGGTGCCGGCGCCGCGCGGCACGTTGAACGCGTCGGGCACGAGCTCGGAGCTGTCGAACGTGAGCGTCGCCATCCCGGAGAAGATGCTCGACGGAAGACTGCCGGTCGGCGTGTTCATCCCGATGATGAGCGGGAACGGCCCGGCACCGCTCGGCAGCGTGAGCGTCGCGCTCAGCGTGATCGAGGCTCCGCCCTGACTGACGACGACGGAGAGCTTGCCGCCCGAGACCGTGGCCGTGACGCTCGGCGGCGGCGCGCCCTTCGGTCCCGAGCCCCAGTGCTGCACCTGTGCCCCGATTTCCGCGCGCCGGCAGCGCCAATCGTCGCGTTTGCTGATGCGCGTCCCGCTGTCCGAAAGGAAAGGGTCCGGCAAATTCGCGATCGGCGTGAGCGCGCTGAACGCGGGGAAGCTCGTCGCGACGGTGCAGTCCGAGCCCGTATTCTCCTTGTCGTAGACGAGCGGCATCCCGCCGCTGCCCGCGGTTCCAGTGCCGCCCGTCCCGGCTCCCGACGCACCGCCCGCGCCGCTGCCCGCCGTGCCGGCACCCGAGCCGCCCGCGCCCGAGCCGGTGCCCGCGGCTGCACTCGCCGTGCCCGCGCCGCCGGCCGTCGTCCCGCCCGTCGCAGGCATGCCACCCGCCGGTCCCGAGCCGCCGCTCGTGCTCGTCGAGCCACCGCTCGACGGCGCGCCGCCCGAGCCGCCCGTCCCGTTCCCGGCGCCCGTGCCGCCGCGCGCCGTCGTGCCGGCGTTCGACGAGGTGCCCCCCGTTCCCGTTCCGCCCGTCGAGCTCGCGCGCCCGGCGGAGCCGCCGCTCGTGGCGCCGGCGCTTGCGCTCGAGCCGCCCGCCGAGGCCGACGGCGCTTGCGTGCCGTTGCCGCAGCCGAGTGTCACCAAACAACCGATCAGCGTGCCCGCCATCGCGCAGCGCCGCTCGCCCGAGCCGTCTACAGAGCCCATCATGGTCTGCCTCGAGCAGTGGCGTCACGGAGGCGGATCTGTCTCGTTGCGCCGCAGCGCGTGAAGCGACTCGAGTCAAGGTGATGCTCTGGATCCAGACCGCAGTGGCGCGCGCTCGGCGGATCCGTCAAGAAAAGGCGCGGGCTCGGACTCCGGCGAAAACAGTCATGAAAAGCCGGCGCCGCCGTGCCGCGAACGGCGTCCGTATCAGCCGCCCAGGCTCTGCCGGCGGGCTCGGGCGCGGGTGACGCGGAGCTCGAGGAGCTGCCTCTCGCCGTCGTTCGTCGTGAGCTCGAGTGCCCGCTCGAGATCCGGCAGCGCGTCCTCCCCGAGCCGCTCGAGCAAGTCGGCGCGCGTGGCGTAAAAGAGATGATAATCGGCGAGCGGGCCCGCGAGCGCGGTAATGGCCGTGAGCCCGGCGCGTGGTCCCGCGTGCATCGCCACCGCCACGGCTCGGTTGAGTGCGACGACGGGCGACGGCAGGACGGCGACGAGCGCGTCGTAGAGCGCGACGATGGCGGCCCAGTTCGTGCTTTCCCACGCCGGCGCCGTCACGTGTTCGCGCGCGATCTCGGCTTGCAAGAGGTACGGCCCGTGCCCTCCGAGCGAGCGGGCGCGCTGGAGCGCCATCAGGCCCTCGCGCAGGATCTCTTTGTTCCAGCGCGCGCGATTTTGCTCGGCGAGCAGAATCGGCATCCCGCGCGCGTCGACGCGCGTCTCGGCCCGCGCGGCGCTGAACGCCATGAGGGCGACGAGCGCGAACGCTTCGGGCTCACGCGGGACGTGGTCCGAGAGGAGCCGGCCGAGGCGCATCGCTTCGGCTTGCAAATCGAGCCGCATGAACGGGCCGCTCCGCGCGGTGTGCCCTTCGTTGAACATCGCGTAAACGACGCCGAGCACCGCCAGGATGCGTGCGGGGAGCTCTTCGCGCGTCGGAATTTCGTAGGCGACGCGCTTCTCGTCGAGCGTCTGTTTGGCGCGCAGGATTCGCTGAGAAATCGTCGCTTCCGAGGTCACGAATGCGCGCGCGATCTCCTCCGTCGAAAAACCCGCCACGACCTTGAGCGTGAGGGCGATCTGATTGCTCGTGGAGAGCTCGGGGTGACAGCACGTGAAGACGAGTCGCAGGTAGTCGTCGCTCACCGTATCGATCGTCTCGGCCGTGTCCGGATCCCCGCTCGCGAGCAGCGGCGCCTTCGCTTCCACCACCGCGCGGCGGCGCCGGGCGTCTTTCGCGCTGTTCTTCGCCGCCGTCATCAGCCACGCGCCCGGGTTCACCGGGATCTCGCGTTGCCACGCTTCCACGGCGCGCAGCGCGGCGTCTTGGAACGCCTCCTCCGCCGCGTCCACGCTGCCGCACAGGCGCAAGAGCCCGCCGACGATGCGGCCGCGTTCGCCGCGCACCGTCCTCTCGACGATGGCGCTCAGATCCGCCATAGCTCGCGGATTTCGAGCACGCCGTGCACCACGAACGGGGTCTCGGCCGCCCAGCGTACGGCTTCGTCGAGCGTCGTCATGCGCAGGAAGAAGAGCCCGCCGATCACCTCCTTGCACTCGAGGAAGGGGCCGTCGAACGTCACGCGGCGCTCGCTCCGCGTCTCGAGTCGCCGTCCGCTCTTCGGCGCTTCCAGGCGGAGTCCGCCCAAGAACGACGCTTCCGGAAAGCGCCCGCGAGTTTCGGCGTCGATGCGATCCATCACGCCGACCCACGCCGCTTCGGTCGCCCCGCTGCCGAGCACCGCGCACGCGAAGATCTTGCCGGGTTTCGCCTCTTTCTCGGACGAGACGCGGCCGTCCATCAACGGCCGCACCTCGATCGCGTCGGGTGCGAGCGCCGGACACGCTTCGGCGAGCCGCGCCGCCTCCGTCACGCCGCTCGCCTCGACCCAGTAGTAGCCGCCGAGCGTCTTCCCGTCCTCGCTGAAGGGGCCGTCGCGCACGTCGAGGCGTTCGTCGCGCCGAGCGACGCGCTTACCTTCCTTGCTCGGCCGGAAACGTCCGGCGTCGCGCAGGCGACCCCCGCGCCGGAGCTCGGCGCCGAACTCGGCGCGCTGCTCGATGAGGCGCGCCATCGCCTGCGGCGTCTCGGACGCGTGCGCGCTCTCGTCTTCCAGCGTCAAAAAGAGGTACTCGGTCATCGCTCAGGCCTCGGGGTTCGGGACGCCCTTGCCCGTCGTGATCAAGCTACGCAGGCTCTCGTTGACGAAGAAGCCCCACGCGCCCGAGCACTCACCGTAGCACTTTATTGCCGGACTCAGACCGACGTGCGTGAAGCGAAGCTCGGTCCGGCCGTCTTTCTTCGCGATCTCGAACACCACCTCCGTGCCGTCCCACTCCTTCTGGTCGTCGACGAACGACAGGGTGCTGGCGACGATGCGCCACACGACCTTTTTTCCGGGGACGAACTCGGTGATCCTCTGCGTCGTTTCGTGGAGGTGCTTGTAGCGGTAGGTAAACTCGGCGCCGAGCGCGTCCGTGCGCCCTTCGATTTCGCCCGACCACCACGCGCGCACGTCGTTGACGGCGGCGAACACGCGTTCCGGGCTTTGATCGACCAGGTAGCTCGTCGTGAAATTCTGCTGCTTCATGCTGCGGTTCCTCGCTTTCACGGGAGCGACGTTTCAGCCCGCGGGGATCCGACATTGCGTCAGCAGGGCGTTTCTTTTTTTGATTTAGTGAAACAGAACGCGAGGTTCCGCCTCGGGGCGGGCGCGACCGCGGGGAAACGCAGTTCAGCGCTTCGCCACGTAGACCTCGTCCGTGTACGTGGTCGTGCCCGAGAGCTCGGTTCGGCGCATGAAGTAGAGCGAGTTGCAGTCGCCGCTGACGGTCGGCGTCCACTCGGAGCTGCCCGTCGTGGGCGAGCTCGGGAAGACTTGGTCGTGCGCGGTGGGCGTTGCGAACGAGCCGCCCTGCACGCGCGAGAACATGTAGACGTGAAAATCCTGGCCGTCGATCTGCAGCGCTCCGAAGAGGTGCACGTCGTCGTCCGCGAGCTCGGGGTTCAGCAGTGAATCCACGACGCCCGGCACGGGCATGGGCGCGCCGAACGGTTCGGTCAGCGACGCGCGCGTCGCGAAGACGGGCAACGGCGTCGTCGTCGTCGTGTAATCCGACCAGTACGCGGTGAGCTCGTCGCGACTCACGCTGATCGAGACGTTGGCGTTCCCGAAGTCGTTCGGGTTCAGGGTGAAGGCCGCGTCACGCGTGGCGCGCTCGGCCACGCGAATGGCGCTCGAGGGATAGCCGCCGTTCGCGTCGATCTGCGACGTGTCGATGCACGTCATGTACAGGCGGAGTCCGTCGTCGCTCACGTCGAGGCCCGGATCGGCCGGTGCCGCGCACCATGACCAGAGCGACGGGTCGAGCTCGGTCGCGTCGCCGAAATCCGCGTTGCGATCGGTTCGCGTGCGCACGACGACTGCGTCGCCGGCGGGCCCCCTCAAGACGTAGAAAAGCTCGAGATCGTCGCCCGTCACGCTGAGTGACTCCGGAATGACGTTCGGCGTGTCGGGAATGAGCAGCGTCGGCGTGCCGAACGCATTGGTGCACGCGGTGCTCGCGGGCGCGCCCGCGCCGCCGCTCGAACCGCCGCTCCCGGATCCCGCGAGCGCCCCCGAGCCGCCCGTCGACGCGCCCGCCGTCGAGGTTCCGCCCGTCGACGCGCCTGCCGTCGAGGTTCCGCCCGTCGAGGTTCCGCCTTTGCCACTCGCGCCTCCGGTCTCTTGCATCGCGGTGTCGTCCTCGACCCTCACCTTCGAGCCGCACCCGAGCACGACGAGCAGCACCCAACACCGACCGATCCCACCACGATAAGTCATGGCAGAAGTGTGCTCGCTCTCGCTCGCGGCGCACGCCGACGTGACGAGCGGAACGAAGCGCGGGCTCGAGGATCGGCGCCGCAACGCGAGGTCGCGATGCATGGGGTGCGATTAAGTTTCGGTGCGACTCGCCAGGGCACGCGGCCGTCGCGGGCGAATGCCCCCTTTTGCCCGAGCCGCACGGCGAACGCGGAAATCCGAGCGCCGCGCTCCATGCGCCGACGCGATCGGGGAGCAGCACCGAAAGATTTCGCTATCGGTGCCAAGCGATAGGAACCGGTCCCACAGGGGCGGCCGCTCGGGCCGGACGATGTTATGGTGGAGGACCGATGCGCCAGCCGACACTCACTTACATTGGCTTCTTCATCGCAGTGCCACTCTTACTCGCTCACTGCGGCAACGGCTCGAAGTCGTCGGGCGACGACGATTCGACTGGCAAGAGCGGCGGCTCGAGCGGACAGGCAACGGGCGGCTCGTCCGCCAAGGCCGGCGCGGGCGGCTCGACCGGCGGCACCGGCGGCACGACCGGCGGCGCGGGCGGCACCGGCGGCTCGACTGGTGGCACGACGGGCGGATCCTCGGGTAGCGCCGGCGCGAAGGGCGGCACGGGCGGTTCGACCGGCGGCACGACGGGCGGTTCGTCCGGCGCGGGCGGTACGGGCGGTTCGACCGGCGGCACGGGTGGCACGACCGGCGGCACGACGGGCGGCTCGTCCGGTGCGGGCGGCACGGGCG
>DATJXW010000047.1:0-8656 GCA_035499895.1 Polyangiaceae bacterium
ACGCGTTCCCGGCGGGAAGGGCGGGCACGCTGCGCGTCGTGCTGCGCCGCGAGGCTCCCGACCTGATCTTGCTCGGCGTGAGCGACGACGGCGTCGGCATGCGCAGCGATCTCGAGGACGACGCCGGGAGCGCGCTCGGCTGGCGCCTGGTGCAGGCGTTCGCGGAGCAGCTCGGCGCGAACGTGCGCGTGTCGCGCGAGCAGGGCACGAACGTGGAGGTCGTCTTTCGCCCGGAGGGGTAACCCGGGCTCGAAACCTCGAGGAGCGATTGAGCACATGGCCGCAATTCTGGTGGTGGAGGACGAACGAGTCGTAGCGCGCGACATTCAGGAGTCGCTCTTGCGCATGGGCTACGACGTGATCGGCACCGCCGCGTCGTCCTCGGAGTGCCTCGCCCACGCCGAAGAGCGGCGCCCGGATCTGGTGCTGATGGACATCCGCATCGAAGGCGCGCTGGACGGGATCGAGACGGCTCGCGTGCTGCGGACGCGTTTCGACGTGCCCGTCATCTTCCTCACCGCTTACGCCGACGAACAGACCGTCGCGCGCGCCAAGGAGACCGAGGCCCACGGCTACATCCTGAAGCCCTTTCGCGCGGGGGAGCTCCGGAGCGCGGTCGAGATCGCGCTCTTCAAGCACGAGATGGAGACCCGCCTCAAGCTCCGCGAGCGCTGGTTCGCGACGACCCTCCGCGCCATCGGCGACGCCGTCATGGCGGTCGACCGCGACGGCCGCGTGAACTTCGCGAACCCGGTGGCCGCGTCGTTGCTCGGCACGAGCTCGGAGGAAATGGTCGGCCGCGCACTGCCCGAGGTGTTCAAGCCCATCGACGAGCGCACGCGCGCGCCGATCGCCATGCCTTCGCCGAAGGACGTCGCCGCGGGCAAGAGCACTCCGCTCGCGGCCGGCGCGGCGCTCGTCGGCCCGAACGGCGAGCACCCCATCGAGGACAGCCTCTCGCCCATCATCGACGACAAGGGGCAACTGCTCGGCGCGGTCATCGTCTTTCGTGACGTGAGTGACGCGCGCAAGCTGCGCGAGCGCGTCGCGCTGTCCGAACGCATGGCGTCGCTCGGCACCCTCGCCGCCGGCGTCGCGCACGAGATCAACAATCCCCTCACCTACGTGCTCGGCAATGCCTCCGTCGTCGCGCGCGAGCTCGAGCAGTTGCACCGGGCGGTGCGCGAGCGGCGCGATTCTGCCGGCGCGCTCCTCGATCTCGTCGCCGAACGCACGCAGCTGCTCTCCGAAGCGGTCGTCGAGATTCAGGAGGGCGCCGAGCGCATTCGCAGCATCGTCGTCGATTTGCGCGCCTTCTCACGACCCGAGTCGGCGGAGCGGCCCGGCGACGTGCGCTCGGCGCTCGACTGGGCCTTGCGCGTGATGGATCAGGAGCTCCGCGTGCACGCGAAGCTCGTCACGCGCCTCGAACCGCTGCCGCGCGTGCGCGGGAGCGGCGCGACCCTCGGCCAGGTGTTTTTGAACCTCTTGCTCAACGCCGCGCAAGCGGTGGCCGAGAGTACGGCCAAAGACCACGTGATCGAGGTGAGCACCGCCGTCGATCCGAACGGCTTCGTCGTGATCGACGTGAAGGACACGGGCGTCGGCATGCCGCCCGCGGTCGTGAGGCGCATTTTCGAGCCGTTCTTCACGACCAAGCCCGTCGGCAAGGGCACGGGGCTCGGCTTGTCGATCTGCCACGGCATCGTGTCGGCGGCGGGCGGCGAGATCGAGGTGGAAAGCGCGCCGGGCCTCGGCAGCCGCTTCCGCGTGCGCTTGCCGATCGAGCTCGGCAGCGAGCCGCCGCTCGAGGCCGCGCCGCAGCCGGGCGTCGAACGTCGCTCGAGAATTCTCGTCATCGACGACGAGCCGCAGGTCGGCACGGCCATTCGCCGCATCTTGAGCGGCCACGACGTCGTCGCGACGACGAGCGCGGCCGAGGCGTTCGACGCGCTCGGGAGCGACGCGAACTTCGACCTCGTGCTGTGCGACCTCGCGATGGCCGAAGTCTCGGGACGAGAATTTTACGAGCGCCTCTGCCTGGTTCGTCCCGAATTCAAGGACCGCGTCGTGTTCATGAGCGGCGGCGCTTTCACCGCGGACCACGAGAAGTTTCTTAAATCGACGACGCGACCGTGTCTGTCGAAGCCGTTCGGCGCCGCCGAGCTCCGAGATCACGTGAACGTGCTCTTGGTGGGAGAGACGGCTCCCTCGCTCGGCCGTCACGGCTGAGCGTCCGGACGAGCTCGAACGAGCTTCGAGCGACCTCACGACGACCTCGGAGCCCGCGGGGGCGGTCGGGGCTCGACGCCGCGCTCGCCGAGTGCGTTCGCGGCGCTTCCGCGATAGTCTTCAAGATCGTGGCCGCCGGACGTCTGATTGCCCAAAAGTACCGCCTCCTGCACGAGCTCGGCCGTGGCGGCATGGGCTCGGTGTGGGCGGCGGACCACTTGGGCCTCGGCACGCGCGTGGCCGTGAAACTCATCGATCGACAATCGCCGAGCCAGAACGCGCTCCTGCGCTTCGAGCAGGAGGCGCGCGCCGCCGCCACGCTGCGGAGCCCTCACGTCGTGCAGGTGCTCGACTACGGCGTCGACGGCAAAACGCCGTACCTCGTGATGGAGCTGCTCGAGGGACAGAGCCTGAAAAGCCGGCTCGCGCGCGACGGCCTCTTGACGCCCGGGGAGACCTGGATCGTCGTGAGCCACGTCGTGAAGGCGATCAGCCGCGCGCACGAAGAAGGCTTCGTTCACCGCGATCTGAAGCCCGACAACGTCTTTCTCATCGAGCACGGCGAGGAGCTCGTCGCCAAAGTGCTCGATTTCGGCACGACCAAGGCCCTGCTCGGTCCGGACCTCGCGCTCACGCGCACCGGCGCGATGATGGGGACGCCGGCTTACGCGAGCCCGGAGCAGATCATGGGGCTCGGCGTCGACACGCGCGCCGACCTCTGGAGCCTCGGCGTCATGACGTTCGAATGCCTGACGGGGCTCTTGCCGTTCACGCGGCCGACGCTGCAGGGCTTGATCACGGCCATCTGCCACGAGCCGATCGTGGTGCCGTCGGACGTGGCCGACGTGCCGGAAGGGTTCGACGCGTGGTTCGCGAAAGCGGTCGAGCGCGACCCGACGAAGCGCTTCCAGAACGCGCGCGAGCTCCGTGAAGCGCTGCGACCGCTCATCGGACCGGGCGCCAAATGCGCGTGGGTGGGCCCGCTCGACGGCGATACGCTGCGCTTCAAGCCGCGCCCCGCGAGCACGCTGCACGTCCCCACCTACCCGAGCCCGGATCCGGAACGCCGCGGTGAAGATCGCATTCCGTCGGCGATTCCGGCCGGCATCGACGGCAAGCGCGATTTGCGCCATGCCGCGATCTTGTGTGACACGAGCCGGAGCGGCGCGTCGCTGCTCACGCGCCATCCCTTCCGCGTCGGACAGCCGCTCTTGCTCACGCTCCATCTCGAGAGCGCCGAGCACGGCGAGCCCGTGCAAGCCCAGGTGACGCGGGTCGAGCCGCACGAGGAAGCGATGTGGAAATTCCGCGTCGGCGTGCGCTTCGACGAGCCGCTGTCGGACGAGCTCTTCTCGCTGGTCGAGACCAAAGCCCGCTCGAAGCCCGGCAATTGGTGAGTCGAGCCCGCGGTCTTACGGCTGCGCCCGCACTCGACCCGGCAGACAGCGCGTCTCGATCGCGCGGTGAAAAATCACGGCGGCGACGAGACTCAGCACCACGGCGAGCCCCATGCCGAAGAGCGCGGCGTGCGGCGAGCTCACGAGGTGCTGCGAGCCCCACGCGTTCACCACCAGGCACACCGGAAAGTGCACCAGAAACAGGCTGTACGAGATGCGGCCGAGGCCGATGAGGAAGCGGTTGCCGCGCCATTCGCGCAGCGCTTCGGCCTGCGTGCCCACGAGCAGGAGCACCGTCGTCGCGAGCGCGACGAACAAGCGCGGCCGGAACTCCCAGCACAGCGCGAGCGCCACGACACAGAGACAAGCGGCGACGAGCCGGCGCGAGACCGAGCGCTCGAGCGCCCAAGCGACGAGCATGCCCAGGAAATACGTGGCGAAAAAGTAAACCGCGTAGTTGTCGAGGTGGCTCAGCTTGTTGAGCCAAAAGAGCGACCAGACCGCGAGCGCTCCCGACAACGCGACGAAGAGGCGCGGCGTCGCACCGACCGGACGCGTGCCGCCGAAGCCGGAGAGCCTCTGACTCACCGCCAGCAAGAGCAAGCTCAGGAGCAGGAGCTGAAAGTCGATGGCGAGATACCAGACGCCGGCGGTGAGCGGTTCGAAACCCAAGATGTGCGTGAGGAAGGTCGCGTGCGCGAGCACCTGGGGCAGCGTGGGCGGCGCCGAGATCGACGGATGCTCCATCCAATGACGCGCGATCTCGTTGCACACGACCGCGAGCACGAGCGCGGCGAGGTACGGCACGCCCGTGCGGCGGTAACGCGACCAGAGCTCGGCGCCGAACTCACGCGGACCGAGGAGCGGCAAGCGCGCGAGCCTGCGCGCGGTGCCGAACCCGGCGATCACCAAGAAGGCCTGCACGGCCATGCGCGCATATTCGTTCAGCCAATCGAGCGCGCCGGGAGCGAGCGGATACGCCACGTCCGAGAGCGGCCCGTAAAAGGCCAGATGGTGCAGAACGATGAGCAGCGCCGCGATGCCCTTCACCGAGTCGATGAGCGGCATGCGCGCGGAGGGCGCGACGCTCACCCGAGCGGCTGGCTCGTTCATGCTGGGCAGGACGGCGATCGACACGATTTCGGCTCACTCGGAGGGCGAAAAATTCCTCAACCGGGTCCCTAGTCGCCCGGGGCTCACTACCTTGTCAAGAGCCGCCTCACTCACCCCGCCCTCTCGCCCGCCTTCGGCAGCCGGCCGGTTTCGAGCATGCGTCGATAGGACGTCGCTAATGCCCGGATGATTCACGACGTTTCGCGATGATTTGCTTTTTGATGACGGCCCGTGCGCCGAAACGCAACTGATGCAAAGTCCGGCGGCGCCGATGCACTGCGGACCCGACGAGCAGCCATGCAGCGAGCGAAATATCTGGGATTTTTTTTGGCGGCACTCCTCGCGAACGCGTGCGGCGGCGGCACGTCGGATGACGACGCGGCCGCGGGCAGCGGTGGCGCGACCGGAAGCGGTGGCGCGCACTCGAGCGCCGGCGGCGCCACGACCGGGGCGTCCGGAAAAAGCGCCGCGGGAGGTTCGACGAGTGCGGGCGGCGCCGGCGCGGGCGGAATTGCGGCGGGCGGTAGCGCCAATGCGGGGCGCGGCGGCGCGGGCGCGAGCGGCTCGCCCATGGGCGGCACGTCGAACGGCGGCAGCAGCGGCGCCTCGATGACGGGTGCCGGCGGCACGCACACGGCGGGGACGAGCGCGGGCGGCACGAGCGCGGGCGGGCGGGGCGGCGCGAACAACGGCGGCAAGGCGGGCTCGACGGGCGGCAAGAGCGGCGGCGGCGGCAAAGGCGGAGCAAGCAGCGGCGGCTCGGGCGGCACGGCGGGAACGAGCAGCGGCGGCAGCGCGGGAACGAGCGGCACGGGGTCGTGCGACGCACCGCCGGAGCCGAGTCCGCTCGTCGGGTGGGCGGCGGTCGCGGGCGGCGGCGTCGACACGACGACCGGCGGAGGCAACGCGACGCCCACCGTGGTGACGACGCTCGCCGACTTCACGAGCGCGGTGAAGGGCACGAACGCGGCGGTCATCATCGTGAAGGGCACGCTCGCCGCCGGCAAAGTGAGCGTCGGCTCGAACAAGACGATCGCCGGCGTTTGCGGCGCGGAACTCCACGGACACCTCGAGCTCAGCGGCTCGGTCAACGTCATCGTGCGCAACATCACCATCGTCGGCTACGCCGTCGGGGACTGCTCGCTCGACCCGGACTACGACTCGAGCGTCGGCTGTTCGTCGGGCAACGACGCCGTCACGGTGCAAAAGAACGCGCACCACGTCTGGTTCGATCACTGCGACATCTCGGACGGCACCGACGGCAACCTCGACATCACGAACGCCGCCAACTACGTGACGGTCTCGTGGACCAAGTTCCACTACACCGATCGCAGCGACGACCAGGGCAGCGACTCGACGGGCGCCGCGGGCCACCGCTTCAGCAGCCTCGTCGGCGGCACCGACAGCCCGAGCACCTACGACGACGCGGACGCGCTGAACGTCACCTGGCACCACGACTATTGGGCCGATCACGTCGAAGAGCGCCAGCCGCGCGTTCGCTTCGGCAAAAACCACCTCTTCAACGACCTCTGGGCCTCGACCGGCGACAATTATTGCGTCCGCGCCGGCAAACAAGCGGCGATCCTCGTCGAGAGCAGCGTCTTCTCGAACGTGAAGGATCCGCTCCAATTCAACAGTTCGGACGACGAGAGCACCGCCAACATCGCCGCGACGAACAACGATTACTCGACCGCGACCGGCAAAGAGGACACGGGCGGCGGCGGTCCGCCCATCGGCACGCTGCCCTATGCCTACACGCCCGACGCCTTGAGCGGCGTGAGCGCCGCCGTGCAGAGCGGCGCCGGCCCGAAGTAGACCGAGCGCTCCTCAGCGCGTGTAGATCAGCTGGCGCGCGTAGATCGTCGCGTGCATTTGATGCTGCGTCACGTCGATGCGGAGCGGCGCGAGGTCCCGTTCGTTTTGCACCCCGCCAATCGCCTCGCGATCGGCAGGATCGACGTCGGAGGTGTAACGCGTGGCGAGCGGCCCGCCCACCTGCCAGGAAATCAGCCGTTCGAGGCCGAGATCGATGACGCAGCCGTATTTGGCCATGCGCACGGTGTCGTTCCGCCGGTGCGCCCAATCGTACGCGGGGATCAAGCCTTCATACGCGTAGGCGGTGTTGCGCTGGCGCGTGAGCGTCTTGTGCACGTCGATTTCCCAATCGGTAAACGCCAAGAGCCAGTCGCCGAAGCGCTCCGTGTCGGGCCAGCCGCTCGTCGCGAGCTCGTAGAGCGTCATCGAGAACCACTGGTAGTACGACTTCGCCGTGTCGGAGTCGGCGTCCTTCGCGAGCGCCTGTTCGAAGTTCAAGCGATGACCGACCTCGACGCCGTTCAGCACGATCGGCATGAGCTCGTGATGGTTCGCGTAGCGGGTCGCCTTGGTGAGCGCGAGCAGCGCTTCGCCGTCGGAGTACGGCGACGCGTCGCCGTGCGGCGCGCACGTCGTCGGATCGTAGGCGCCGAACCAGAGCCCGGTCGGATTCATGCTCGCCTGGAGCTCCTTCAAATAGCCCGCGAGTCGTCGCTCGTGGAGCGCGCGGCGGTCGGGCGCGAGTGAGCCGCCCGGCGCGCTCAAGTACTCGATGTAGGAGAGCGCGACGAGCGCGACGGTGCCGATGCCGAGCTCCCGTTTTCCGCCGTAGCCCGGACAGCGCGCGCCGCTCTTCGTCTCGACGGCGTGCTCGTCGAAAAGAGCGATTCCTTTCTCGACCGCGGCCGCGAGCTCGGGCGTCGGGTGATCTCGATAAAGGAGGGCGACACCCCACACAGCGCCGGCCTGACGAACCTCGTTGTCGTCCGGCGAGTACGTCTTTTCGCGCCAGTCGTACTCGTAGTCAAAATTTCCTTCAGGCTTTTGATGCACGAGCATGTAACGGGTGCCGAGCTCGAGCGACCTATCGAGGATCGCGCGCGTCACGACTTTGCTACAGCGGCCCCGATACGGTGATTCGAGGAGCAGGCGCGCGAACGTGTGATCACCGAAGCGTCGCCAGAGATAACCCCCCAGCAGAATCAGCGCGAACACCACGCCGATGCCGACTTGCTTCGCACGCCCGAGCCGAGAAATGGAGGCTTTGAGAGCGGCCACGCCCGTCTCATGCCCTACGCGCGGGCTCTGCCGCAAGGCCGCTCGGAGGCTCGACTCGCGACCGGGGGCTTGCGCTGGCGGAAATCGGGCTCCACGCTCTCACCCCGCGCCTTTTGGCGCATCAGGAGCTCGCCGGCAAAACCCCCCGGGGGCAGGAGTTTTCAAAGCATGTATTACCTCGTCATCCGTCAGTTCGCTCGCACTCTGAAGAACCTCGACGCCTGTCTCGCGAAAGCGCAAAAGTACGCCGAGGGTCGCGGCTTCGACGTGAACAACATGGTGCAGGCGCGGCTCGCGCCGGACATGCTGCCGTTCGTCGCGCAGATCCGCATCGCGTGTGACAACGCGAAGATGGCGGCGGCGAACCTCTCCGGCAAGCCCGCGCCGAAGCACGAAGACACCGAGACCACGTTCGAGGAGCTCCGCGGACGCATCGGCAAGGCGCTCGCCTTCATCGACACGCTGAGCGAGGCGGACTTCGCGAAGGTCTCGGCGGACCAGACCATCAAGCTCCAATACCCGCCCGGAAAGGGCCTGCGCGCGAACGACTACATCGTCGGCCGTCAGATCCCGAACTTCTACTTCCACGTCGCGACCGCGTACGACATCCTCCGCTCGAACGGCGTGGACATCGGCAAGGGCGACTACCTCGGCGATCTGCCGCTCATCGACGCCTGAGCACGTCGGCGCGCGGGCGCCGGCGCTTCGACTGGAGACGGCGGTGCCGACGTGGAGCGGCGCCGCCGTTTTTTCTTCAGCGGCCTTTCGGCTGCAAAATGCGCAGCTGATTGCCGAACGGATCCTTGAGGGCGCAGTCGATT
>DATJXW010000048.1:0-7224 GCA_035499895.1 Polyangiaceae bacterium
ACGCTCGCCCGTCCCGCAGCACCCTGATCGGCACCTTCTTCCCGACGCCGGCGAGGCTCGCGACCCAACGCAAGCGCTCGGGCGTGATGATCGGATCGCTGCCGAAGCCGACGATCACGTCGTCCGGCTGAAGCCCCGCGCGATCGGCGGGACCGCCGGGGACCACCACGCGCAGGAGCGCCCCCGATTCCGACGGCAGGTGCAGGCGCGTCACGTCGGCCTCCTGCACGCCCGAAACCACGACGCCGATCGCGCTCCGCCGGATCTTGCCGTCCTTCAGCAGGCGCGGCAAAAGCTCCTTCACCATGTTGATGGGGACGGCGAAGCCGATGCTGTTCGCCTGCGCGCGGATCGCGGTGTTGATGCCGATCACGCGGCCTGCCACGTCGATGAGCGGACCGCCCGAGTTGCCCGGGTTGATGCTCGCGTCGGTCTGGAGAAAGTCGTAGTAGCCGGACTCGTCGAGGCCGCGCACGTCCTGATTCGTGCGGCCTTTGGCCGAAATGATGCCGGCCGAGACGGTGTGGGCGAGCCCGAACGGGTTACCGATGGCGACCGCCCAATCGCCCACGCGAATGGCGTCGGAGTCGCCGAGCGGCACGTTCGCGAGCCCGGTCGCGTCGACGCGCAGCACGGCGACGTCGGTCGGCCGGTCGCGCCCGACGACCGTGGCCGGCATCTCGCGCTTCTGACCGAAGGTGACGCGGATCTCGCTCGCGTGCTCGATCACGTGGTTGTTCGTGAGGATGAGGCCGCTCGGATCGAAGACGAACGCGGTACCGAGCGCTTCGCCGATGACGCGGCGGCGCTGCTCCTGCAGCGTCTTCACGAACACGACGGCCGGATCGCAGCGAGCCGCGAGATCCGCGAAGCTCGTCGGCAGACCGGTCGGCGCTATCGGGACCGGGGGCGGGAGCGGCGGAGGGTTATACGAGGGAACGGGGACGGCCGCCGACGGCAACCCCGAGCCGGTCGAGAGTCGCGTTTTGCACGCCGCGAGCGCGAGCGCGAGAACGACGAGCGCGGCGCATGCCGAGCGTGCCCTCACGCGCTCACGCGCCTTTCTTGGCACTCGAGACTTCGACGTAGCGGAGCCGCAAGTCGTAGAGGGCCTGCTCGAGCAGGTGTTCCTCGGGGCCCGTCAGGTTATTGCGGGTTTTTTCCTGCAAGAGCGCCAGCAAATCGATCGTTTGCCGCGCGAGCTCGAGGTGCGGCGCCCGGTTTCCTTCGGGGTCCGGCGCGTCGCCGAGATGCACGAGCACCGAGTGGCTCAGTGACATCACGAACGTGCTGAAGTCGATGGCGGGGAGCGAAGCGCCGTCGCCGGCCTGGGCCTGGCGATCGGCGTCCGTCACGGCTCTTCTCCGCCTTCGTCGCTCGACTCGGACGCTTCCGACTCCTCGTCGTCCTCGTCGTCGTCGTCGTCGTCCTCTTCTTCCTCGACGACTTCCTTCGCTTTCGGCTTCTCGACGACCTTCTCGACCTTCTTCGCCTCGGGCTTCACGTCGTCGAGATCGTCGTCGTCGTCGTCGTCGTCCGGAATCGGCAGATCCTCGTCGGTCGGACGAATGGGAGCGACGGGCGGCCGCACGCCCGACGTGCGCACGATCACGATGTCGCGGTCGGTCTCGTTCGAGAGCGCCGGCTGCTTGATCGTGAGGTCGACCGCCTGGCTCTCGAGATCCGGCAATGCCTCGAGATGCTTCGCGACGTCCGACTCCGACAGGAGCCCGTCGTTGACGAGGCGCTCACGAACACGAACATCGAACTTCAGCTCGGCGGGAATGGCCATGGGGGCCGCTGTATTAGCCCGCCGCGAGCAGAAGACAAGCGGGCCCATCCAGCCGAAAGAATTAGGGTCTTTCTCGGCCGTCCCCGGAGCCGGACGGCCCGCGGACGAGATCCCCGGCCGGGATCACCCCCTCCGGCTCCGGAGCCTCGAGGGCCAGGGCGGACGACTCGGCGAGGTCGAGCTCCGCTTGCGTCGCGGCGCGCGCCTCGAGCACTTCGATCTCGTAGCGAACCCGCTGCCCGGCGAGCGGGTGGTTGAGGTCCACCACCACGGCCTCGTCGGACACGGCGAGAACGCGTGCCACGACTTCGCTCCCGTCCTCGCGCTCGAGCTCGAGCCGGTCGCCCGGAGCCACGTCGGGCGGAAACTCCTCGCGCGAAAACTCGACCTCGAGCTCGGCCTTGCGCTCGCCGTAGGCGTCACGCGCCGAAAGCTCGACGCTCCGGCGCGCGCCGGCGCCGAGCCCGTCGAGCGCCGCTTCGAGCGCCGGCAGGAGCGCGCCGTAGCCGAACACGAGACCCACGTCCCCGCCCGCGCCGTCGACGAGCTCGCCCTCGGCGTCCTTCACCTGATAGCGGAGGCGAGTCCACACGCCGGGCCCGAGTTGAAAGCCGCGCGGCTTGCCGGGCGCGCTTTCGGTCTTGCTTCGCGGTTTGGTCATGCCTGGGCCGTAACGTACGACGGCGGCGGCGCGACGACACCGGCGAGCGCGCTCGCCGCGACGACGAGCGGACTCGCGAGCAGCACCTGACCGGGCCCGCTCCGGCCGGGGAAATTGCGACTGCCGGCGCTGATCGTCACTTCCTCGGCCGCGCGCGAAGTGCCGGGGCCCGCCGCGATGCAGGCGCCGCACGCCGAGCCGAGAATCGTCGCGCCGGCGCGCTCGAAGATCGCGAGGTAGCCGCGCTCTTCGGCGTAGCGGCGCACGCGCTCCGACCCCATTTGCACGAACAGCCGCACGCCGCTCGCCACGCGTTCACCGCGCGCGACGGCGGGGCCGAGCACGGCCGCGTAAAGGTCCATGTCGCGCCGTTTACCGCCCGTGCACGAGCCCGCGTACGCGATGTCCACGCGCGGCGCCCCACGCCCGACGACTTCGGCGAGCGGCGCGACCCGCTTCGGATCGCCGGGGAGCGCGAGCATCGGCTCGATCGCGGCGAGATCGAGCGTGGCGCTGCCGGCATAGAGTGCCTCCGGGTCGGGACGAGCGGCGCGTGCTGCCAGCGGGTTGCGATCGCCTCGGAGCTCGGCGAGCTCGCGGAGCGTCACCGCGTCGACTTCGCAGATGCCGGTGAGGGCGCCCGCTTCGACCGCCATGTTCGTGAGCGTCGCGCGTTCGTCGAGCGGCAACGTGGCGAGCCCGGGGCCGCCGAACTCGAGCACCGCGCCCGTCACCTTGCCGCTTCGCACGAGCGGCGTCGCGAAGAGCGCGAGCATGGCGTCTTTCGCGGTCACGTTCGGCGCGAGCCGGCCGACGAGCTCGACGCGCACGGTCGGCGGCACGCGGAGCCGCACGTCGCCCGTGACCCACGCGGCCGCCATGTCCGTGCTCCCGACGCCGAACGCGACGCAGCCGACGGCGCCGGCCGTCGAGGTGTGCGAATCCGTCCCGACGACGACGGCGCCCGGCTCCGCGAACGACTCGAGCACCGCTTCATGACAGATGGCGACGCTGCCGCGCCGCCCCGGTTCGGCGATTTCTCCGAGCAAACGCAGGCCGTGCCGCTCCGCGAAGCGCGCCTGCACGTCCGGCAGCAGCGCGGCCTGCTCGAGGAGCGGGAGCTTGCGCGGGTCGCCGCCGAGCACGTCCGCCGCGAACGTCAGATGATCGCGGAAGAGGAGGACGCCTTCCGGTTCGCGCACGCGCGCGTCTTCGCCGAAAGCGCGCCGGAGGAGCGCGTCGGCCATCGGCGTCACGTACTCGTGCGAAAAGCGCAGATCGGCGCGTACGAACAGCGAGTCGCCGGGCGCGACGCTCGGCACGCCGACCGCGCCGCCCGTCGCGTCGCGCACCGTGTGAGCGGCGATGAGCTTTTCCGCGAGCGTCTGCGGGCGCGCGAGCACGGCGGGCACCGGTAGCGTGACCGCGCCGCGCGCGCGCGCCTTGGCGTAGGCGAGCAGGCCGCCGTGGCGAGCGATCTCGCGCGTGACGGCGTCGGCGTCGCCCGAGAGCGCGTCGGGGTCGAGCGTCTCGCCGCGTGCGAGCCGCGCGAGCACGCCGAGGTCGGTCGTCGTGAAAAGCCCGATATTTTGCGCATTCTGGCGGTAGATGCGGCCGAAGCTCGGCGCCACCACGAGCCGCACCCCGGCGAGCAGCTGCGCGTACGGCGCCGTCTCGCGCGAGCTCCCGCAGCCGAAGTTCTCGCCGCCGACGAGCACCTCGAAGCCGCCCGCACGCACCGCGCCGAGACCGATCGAGCCGCCGCGAAAACCGGTGAGGCAATGCTCGGCGAGGCGTTCGTCGAAATAGTAAGAGGCCCAGGCCGGCGCCATCTCGTCGGTCGAGACGTCGCGCGCGAGCTCACCGGCCGTTTCGAGCGTGAAGTCTTGCCCGGCGAGCTCGGCTCGGACGCGCTCCGCGCTCTCCACCAAAAAAAAGACACGGCCGGAGAGCAGAAGCGTGCTCGTCAAAGGAAAGCCGCCCCGGCGGGCTCGGCATGGAAGGCGAGCAACGCGCCCACGGCGAGCGCGAGCTCCTCGCCGCTCGCCCGCTGCTCGCGCGCGCGGGCGCCGAGCGTCAGGAGCTCCGCGACCGGCGGGACCGAACCCACGCCGCGAAGCCGCGCCTCGAGCGCCTTTTCGGCCGTTTCAGCCGGCCCCTCGAGGATTCGAGCGACGTCTCGGACGAGTTCGGCGGTCACCGCGCGGGAGCGTAGCGCGAGACCCGCTCGGGGCACTACGCTGCGCGAGACGTGCGTCCGGTCGTGATGTTGCTCGCCGCCGTGCTCGGCCTCGCCCTGCCGGCTTGCAAGAAGAGTCCCCCCGTGCGCCCGCCGCCCAAACCCTCGTCGGCGGAGGCGGCCGCGAGCGGGCAGATGCGCCCCCCTGCCGAAGGCGCGCGCGCGGGCGAACACGGCGAGGTCCCGACGGGCGGCTTTCGCGCGGGGAGCATGCCGGGTGAAGTCGGTCGCCGTCCGGAGCTCGAGCCACGGCTCGTCCCGATCGAGCTCGGCGCCTACCAGATCGATCGCCTGCCGTACCCGAACGATCCCGCGAAGCCTCCGCTCGTCGACGTGACCCGCGACGAGGCGATGCGCCTCTGCGCGGATCGCGGTGAACGGCTCTGCACCGAGCTCGAGTGGGAGCGCGCGTGCAAGGGTCCGGAGGACGAGCGGTACCCGACGGGCGACGGCTGGGACAATCGCTGCGCGCGCGACCCGGCGCACTGCGAGAGCGGCTTCACGACGCTCGGCATGGGCGCGGCGGCCGGCGAGTGGACCACGAGCGACGTCGCGCCCGGCACCCCGCGCGCGCTCGCGGTGGTGCGCGGCGCCGGGGCCGACGCGGGCGCCGACGATCACCGCTGCGCGGCGCGGCACGGCTACGCCGCGACGACGAAGGATCCGAACATCGGCTTTCGCTGCTGCGGCGGGCCGCCGAACGCGCGCGTGTTGCCGGAGCCCGCGCTCGGCGACGCTTACGCGAAGACGCGCCTCACGCCCGAACGGCTCGCCGAGCTCCTCAAATCCGATCCCGTGACGAAGGACCTCGCCAAGGACGTGCGGCTCTTCCGCGAGCCGGACTCGGCCGAGACGGTGGTTTCGCGCGGGCCGGGCGATCGCAAGGGGTTCTCTTTCACCGTCTCGCCGCTGCGCTGGAACCCGGTGCCGGGCGCCGATTTTCTCGTGGTCACGGGGCGGTCGGGCGAAAATACCTCGTTCGTGGTCGCGTATTTCGTGATCGGAGACGACAGCTATCGCCTGGCCGGCAGCTTCGTCATGAAGAACGAACCCGGCCCGGTCGCGCTCGCGTACAGCGACGACATCCGGCCGCGCCTCCACTTCAGCACGTGTTGGGGCTGTCCGGGCGAAACCGGGAAGATCCTCTTCCGCAAGCCCGAGCGCGTCGCGATCGTTCAGCCGTGAGCTCAGACGTCCGGCACGCGCCGCGACAAGAACTCCGTCACGAGCCGCTTGATCTCGTCGTGCCGCTCGAGCGGCAAGAGGTGCGAGCCGCCCTCGCAGAGCGCGAGCTCGGCGCCCGGGATGGCCTCGGCCATGGCGCGCGAGACCTGCGGCGGCGTGAACGAGTCGAGCTCCCCGGCGACGACCAGGACCGGCACCGCGACGCGCGGCAGCAAATCCTCCGCGGAGTGCTCGCCCGCGGCGCGCAGCATGCGCAAGAAGAGCGCGAAATCGAGATGGACGACGTGGTCGAAGTAGGGCTCCACGTCCTCCGGGTTCACGCGCGACACGTCGACGTCGCCCGTGAGCTTCGCGAGCGCGAGCGCCACCTTCGGGGGCACGTGCGCCCAGAGCGCGCGCCCGAGGTGCGGGTGGCGCGTCACGAACGAGAGCATGTCGGGCAGGACGCCCGCGAGCATGTCCGTGCCCTTGAACGTGTAGGTGACGCGACCGAAGCTCCCGCACACGAGCACGAGCGCGCGCACGCCTTCGGGCCGGAGCCGGTACGCCTCGAGCGCGACCTGCGTCCCGAACGAATGACCGACGAGCACCACCGGCGGATCGCCGAGCGCGTGACGCACCGCGTCGGCGTCGGCGGCGTGCGCGGCAACGTCGATGCGGTCCTCGTTGCGAGGGGCACCGCTACGCCCGTGGCCGCGGTAATGGAAGTGCGCGACCGAGAGACGTTCGCGCAGGTCGTCCCAAAGATACTTCCAGACGAAACCGTCGCATGCGATGCCGTCGAAGAAGAGCGCCGTCGTGGGCGCGCCGCCTACCGCACGGCGCGCATAGATGGGCGTGCCGTCCGCCGCGGGCACGTGAGCTTCGTCGCCGTGCCACTCCACCCCCGAGCCCGCTTGCTTCGAGCGCACCGCCGAAAGCTGCGCGGCTCGCTCGGGCGCGTGCTCGCGCACGAGAGTACGCTCCGCGCGCTCCTCGGTCGCGCCGTGTTCTCGGCGCGCGGTCTTCGCAATCGAACTCGGGTCGCCTAAATCCGCCCCTGCGCGTGCGCCGGACGAATCAGGCAGTGCCTTCCTCTTCCTCGTCGTCCCCGATGTCGTTGACACTCGGGATTTTCTTGATGTCCATGCGAGCCATCTTCCAAGCTCGCTGGACGACCCACGAAAGCGAGCGGTCGAGACGCGCCGCTTCGTCCTTGATCTCCTGCAGCATCGACTCCGGGAAGTACAGGCTTTGCTTCCGCTTGTCGCTCCCGGTTGACTTGTTCGAGTCGTTGTCGGCCAACTGAAACCTCTTGGGGCAAGGGTGGGCGAAAGCCCTCGGATTTCCTACCTAGTTAGCACCCCG
>DATJXW010000049.1:0-14399 GCA_035499895.1 Polyangiaceae bacterium
GCCGCGCGGCGAGCCGGCGAGCGCGACGCCCGTCGCCGCGGCGGCGAGGCCGCCCATGACGAACGCGCCTTCACCGCCGATCACGACGAGCCCCGCGCGCGCCGGGAGCGCGGTGCAGAGCGCCGTGAGCAAGAGCGGCGACGCGCGCTGCAACGTGTTCTGGAAGGAGAACCAGGTGCCGAAAGCACCGCGGTACATCTCGAAGTACACGTCGAGCGGCCGCTGGCCGGCGAGCGCGACGAACGCGCCGAAGAGCGCCAGCGACACGATCAGCGCCAAAAGCGGAATCAAGATCGGCTCGAGCCGTGGCCCGAGCACCGCGAGATCGAGGCGCGCCGTGGCCGATCTCGGGCTCGGACCCTGCGCCGCGCCGGGCGGGCCCGAGAGCCCCGATGAATCAGCCACGCTCTGCAACTCGCTGCTTGCCTCGTTCAAAAGCTCAGTTGAGCTTTCCTTTCACGCCGTCGACCAGGTAATTCATGCTCTCGAGCGTGATGTCCGTTTGCGCGTGCTGCGTGCCCGCCGGGATGACTTCCTTGCCGGTGTTGTCCTTCATGGGGCCCGCGTACACGACGAGAGTACCCGCCGTAAGTTTCGCCTTTGCTTCCTCGGCCTTCGCTTTGACCGAATCCGAAACGGCCGCCCCGTACGGGGAGAGCTTGATGAAGCCCGAGGAGAATCCGCCGCGGACCAAGTGGTCGGGCATCTGGCCGGCCTTCACCTTTTCGATGTACGCCGTGTAAACCTTCTCCCAGTTCCACTCCGCGCCGGTGAGGTAGCCCTTGGGCGCGAGGCTTGCCTGGCTAGCGTGGTAGCCGGTGCTGTACACGCCACGTTTCTCGGCGGTTTCAATCACGACTTTCGGGGAGTCGACGTGGGCCGTGAGCACGTCGGCGCCCTGGTCGATCAGGCTGTTCGCCGCTTCGGCCTCCTTAACGGGCATCGACCAGTCGCCGGTGAAGATGACGGTGACCTCGGCTTTCGGGTTCACGGAGCGAGCTCCGAGCGTGTACGAGTTGATGTTGCGGAGGACCTGCGGAATCGGCTTGGCCGCCACGAAGCCGAGCTTGTTCGTCTTGGTCGTCCCGCCAGCCACGATACCGGCGACGTACTCGGCTTCGTCGATGTAGCCGAAGTAGCTGCCGACGTTCTTCGGGTGCTTGCCTTCCTGATAAAGGCCGCCGCAGTGAAGGAAAATCACGTCCGGGTATTTTTCGGCGACCTTCAGGATGTGGGGGTCGAAGTAGCCGAACGACGTGGGGAAGAGGAGCTTCGCTCCGTCGAGATTGATCATGCTCTCCATGGTCTTTTGGACATCCATGGTCTCGGGAACTTTCTCTTCTTCGCGGATCTTCACGCCCGGTAGCTTCGACACGGCGACGGCGCCTTCGTGGTGCGCCTGGTTGTAGCCGTAGTCGTCCTTCGCACCGACGTAGATGAAGCCGACGGTCAGCGTGCCGTTTCCGGCCGGCGCGGCGGACGGCTTGGCCTCCGCGGCGGCCGAGCTCGCTGCGGCCGGTGCCTCTTCCTTTTTGCTGCAACTAATCGACAGCGCGAGCAAACAGGGGGTCAGAGCGAGGAACCCTCGGCGCTGAAGCGTCCGAAGCGAAGACTTGGCGGGGGCGTGGCGTCGAATCATGCACGGAGTCATCTCCGGGCGGGCGTTTCGCACTCATGTCGCGGGCGCGTCGGGTCCGGACATGGTGCGTCGTTTTGCGGCACGTTGCTTTTTGTCTCCGAATTTTCGTTTCGACGTGTCCGCGAAACGCGCAGTGAACATCTCGCGATCGAGCGTGCGCTTGCAGCGACGGATGCGAAACGCCGAGGCTGCGATTTTACTTGAATGAGCGAGTGCTCGCCCGAATGCGGGCCGCGCGCGCGTGCCTGACGAAATGGTGAAAGTGATGATTGACCAAGCCAAAGTGCGAGATCGGATTCGGATGGTCGCAGCCGGCGGAGCAGCCAGCATGGCGCTCCTCGTCGGCGCATCGGCTTCCGCGCAGACGGCACCACCGCCTGCGGCGCCGCCCGCGGCCGAGCCTGCTCCCGCCGCACCGCCGGCGGCCGCAGCGCCTGCCATGCCGCCGCCCGCGGCACCACCTCCTCCCGCGGGTCCGCCTGCCGCCGCAGCGCCGCAAACGGAGCCTCTGCCCGTCGACGCGGCCCCGCCGCCTCCGCCGGCGCCCGAGGATCCGGGCAAGAAGCCCATCGACGTGCACGCGTGGGGCCGTATCGGCACCCGCCTGCAGAGCCTCAAGCACCCCGACAAGATGACGCGCATCTTCGAAGACGGGGACATGGAGATCCATCTCGACGGCAACGCCACGAAGGAGATCGGGCTCACGGCGAACGGGGCCGCTACGTTCGGGCCTTCGGCGACGGGCGGCGACATCCAGGGCACCTTCGCGATCCTCGACCTCATCGCGCGCTTCGACATCGCCGACGAGTTCCACATCTGGGGCGGCCGCATGCTCGTGCCCTCCGATCGCGCGAACTTCAGCGGCGCCTGGTTCGAGGCACCTTGGTACTACCCCGGCGTCTATTCGTCACACGGCTTCATCGGACCGCACGAAGGTCCTTACGGCCGCAATGACGGCGCGACCATTTGGGGCCAGTTCCAGGGCGGCCTCTTCAAGTACTACGTGAGCGCGTTCGACCTCTGGAACTCCGGTTCGCGGCCGCTCATCTCCGGGCGCCTGAACCTGAGCCTCCTGAACCCCGAGCCCGGCTTCTATCACAGCAGCACGTATTACGGGAAAGACATCGTCGCCATCGGCGTCGGCGCGCAATACCAGAAGAACGCGTCGGTCGGCACCGACGCGACGGGCGCTCCGGCGGTCGACAACTTCTCCGAGATCAACGCCGACGTGCTCTTCGAAAAGGAGCTTTCGGGTTCGGGCACGGTCGACGTCGAAGGCGCCGTCTACGGGTACGGCGGTGACTACGAGCCGTTCAAGTACTCGTACTTGGCGCTCGCGAGCTACCTCCTGCCCGACAAGCTCGGCCCCGGTTACTTGCAGCCGCTCGTGCGCTGGCAGTCGGCCAAGGCGCGCGCGACGAACAAGATGGACAACTCGATCGAAGCGCAGCTCGGCTACGCGATCGCCCAATACGGCGCTCGCCTCGCGCTCGGTTACCAGCACACCGACAACTCGGGCACGCCGGGGAACGCCATCTATCTCGGCGCGCAGATCCTGAAGTAGCGCTCACGGCGCAGAGCGTCATTGGCCGCCGAACTCGCCCCGAGACGCAGGGGAAAGAGCTCAGAAACGCCGAGCAAGGCAGGATGGGTTCGGCGGCGAAGGACGATTGAAAAGGAGAATTGACGATGACGAGTCTCATCGATGCGGAACCCGAAGCCTTCCCGGTCAACTGGGACCGCGCGGCACTCGTCATCATCGACATGCAGCGCGACTTTCTCGAGCCGGGCGGCTTCGGTGAGACGCTCGGCAACGACGTGTCGCTCCTGCAAAAGACGGTGAAGCCGATCAAGTCGCTGCTCGACCGCGCGCGCGCGAAGGGCGTGCTCGTGATTCACACGCGCGAAGGCCATCGCCCCGATCTTTCCGACGCGCCGCGCGCCAAGGTCGAGCGCGGCGCGCCGAGCCTGCGCATCGGCGCGCGCGGTCCGATGGGTCGCATCCTGATCCGCGGTGAGGCGGGTCACGACATCGTGCAGGAGCTCTACCCGAAAGAAGGCGAGCCCGTGATCGACAAGCCCGGCAAGGGCGCGTTCTTCGCGACCGATCTGCACCCGATGCTCGCGTACAAGAACATCGAGACGCTCGTCGTGTGCGGCGTCACCACCGAAGTGTGCGTGCACACGACCGTGCGCGAAGCGAACGACCGCGGTTATCGCTGCCTCGTGCCGAGCGACTGCTGCGGCTCGTACTTCCCGGAATTTCACGAGATGGGTCTCAAGATGATCAAAGCCCAGGGCGGGATCTTCGGCTGGGTGTCGGATTCGAAGCGGATTCTCGAAGCGCTGTGAACGAAGCCGTCCGACCACGGGCGACTCGAAAAGGGAGAAGTCATGACCACCACGACGTTCAAACCTAAACTTTGGGTCCCCGGTGATTGGAACGCATTTTTCGGATTCGGGACGAACATCCTCGTCAACCTGCTCACGCTGAGCGCGCTCCTGCGCTTCGTGCTGCAGATGCCGGACGAGCTCGTGTTCAAGCGCATCTTGCCGGCCGCCGGCTTGATGATGTGCATGAGCACCTTTTATTACGCGTCGCTCGCCTATCGCTTGGCCAAGCGCACGGGCCGCACCGACGTGTGCGCGTTGCCGTCGGGCATCAGCGTGCCGCACATGTTCATCGTCACGCTCGTCATCATGCTGCCGGTGAAGCTCGCGACCGGCGACCCAATCAAGGGTTGGCAAGCCGGGCTCACCTGGGTCTTCATCCAGAGCTTCGTGCTCATGGCGGGCGGCTTCCTCGCCCCGATCATCCGCAAGATCACTCCGAAGGCGGCGCTCTTGGGCGCGCTCGCCGGCGTTTCAATCTCCTTCATTTCGATGAAGCCCGCGCTCGAGATGTTCATGACGCCGATGGTCGGCGTCGTCTGCTTCGCGATCATCCTCGTCAGCTGGTTCGGCGGCGTGAAGTACGGCGGCATTCCGGCCGGCCTCGTCGCGATCGCGGCAGGGACACTCATCGCGTGGGGCTCGAACCTGCTCGGCTTCCACTTCGGAGACATGAGCGCCGACACGCTCAAGGCGTCCTTTCAGACGTTCGGCTTCGCCGTCCCGCACCCGGTCGTAGGCCTCGTGCTCGGCGGGCTGCATTGGTCGTTCCTCAAGGTCATTCTCGTCACGGCCATCCCGTTCGGCATCTACGATCTCGTGGAAGCGATGGACAACGTCGTGAGCGCGTCCGCCGCCGGCGACGAATATCCGACGACTCGCGTGCTCACCGCGGACGGCGTCGTGAGCCTCATCGGCTGCTTGATGGGCAACCCCTACATCAACGCCGTCTACATCGGTCACCCGGGGTGGAAGTCCATGGGCGGCCGCATCGGCTACTCCGCCGCGACGGGCATCATGGTGATCGTCCTCTCGTGGTTCGGCGTGATCTCGCTCATGACGGCGCTCGTGCCCGTCGTCGCCATCTCGCCGATCCTCCTCTACATCGGGATGCTCATCGGCTCGCAGGCGTTCCAAGAGAGTCCGCGCAAACACGCGCCCGCGATCGTGGTCGCGCTGTTCCCGTCGCTCGCGGCGTGGGGCAAGCTCCAGATCGACAATTCACTCGGCGCCGTCTCCGGCATTCACCAAGTGACGCCGGACATGATCGCCAAGATGCAGCAGGTCGGCATCTTCTATCACGGGCTCACCATCCTCGGCGGCGGCTCCATCCTCGCGGGCGTCGTGCTCGGCGCCATCACCACCTACATCATCGATCGCAATTTCGTGAAAGCCGCAGGTTTTTCGGCGGCGGGCGGCGTTCTCACCTTCCTCGGCTTGATGCACGGTGAACAGGTCGGCGCGTTCCAGAACCCGACCGTCGTCATCGCGTACCTCGCCGTCGCGGTGGTGCTCTACGCGTGCAGCCGTTCCTCGGTGAGCGCGCCCGCGCATGAAGAGGAGCACGAGGACTCGGGCGCCCACGAGGTCGCACACGACGGTGAGATGGCGACGGCCAAGTGAGCGCGTCGATCTTCTCAGATTGAAACGAGGCTCGTAACCCCAGGGACTGAGGCGGAGCGTCCGACCTCTGATTCCAGCGACCCTGAACTGAACGCAGGTGCGCCGATGGAAAACCACTGGCAAGTATTCCGGTGCGAGCCTACTCTTCCCGTGTGAAACGCTCGACAGCGCCGGCGAGCCCCGAGGGCTCGCGCGAGGAGTTGCCGAGTGGCGTCCATCCCGAGCTAGCCGGCGCCCTGCACGAAGTGTCGAATGCGCTCACGGTCGTGCTCGGCTGGCTCGACGTGGCCCGGCAGCGTTTGCCTGCCGGGCCGGCCCGTGACGCGGTCGAGGTCGCGCGTACCCATGCGCACCTCGGCCATCGCGTCGCACGGGCGGCGATCGGCGCCGAACCGCCTCAACGCGGGAGCAGCCGCCGGCCGGCGAGGTCGGTGGCAAAAGCAGCGGTTTTGGCCGTCACGCCGCAGGCCGAGAGCCAGGGCGTGGCCGTCTCGATCGAGAAGGGCTCGGACGGTCACGGCCTCGTGCGCGACGTCGGCGCGGTGCTGCAGATCCTCACGAACCTCCTCTTGAACGCCATCGCGTTCACGCCGAGCGGCCGCGCGGTGCGCGTCGGCGTGCACGACGACGGACCGTTCTGCGTCTTCAGCGTCGAAGACGAAGGTCCCGGCATCGAGCCTTCGCGCGTCGCGAACCTATTCTCCGCGCAGGCGTCCACGCGTGAAGGCGGCGCCGGTCTCGGACTGCGTCACTCCGCCGAGCTCGCGCGCAGTCACGGCGGCGTGCTCGAGCACGTCGCGCGCGGGCCGGGCGCCACGTTCGAGCTCTCGTGGCCCGTCGGTGAAGCGCTCTCGCAAGCGGGGCATCTCAGACCACAACGCCAGCCGAGCGTCGCGGGTGCGCGCGTGCTCGTGGTGGAAGACGACGCGGCGGTGCGTTCGCTCGTCGAGTTCGCGCTCGAGGCACGCGGCGCGCAAGCCATCGTGGTCGCGAGCGGCGGTGAGTTCGACGCGATCGTCGCGGCCGGCGCGCCGTTCGACGCCGCGCTCGTCGATCTGTCGCCGCTCGAAGGGCGCGCGACCTCGGCGCTCGAAGTGCTGCGGGTTTCGAGCCCGAAAGTCGTCACCATCCTCATCAGTGGGGTCGCCGGCGGCATCCCGGCCGGCGCCGAGGCGCTCGTCTCGGCCTGGGTCCGTAAGCCCTTCGAGATGTCGGAGGTGCTCCAGGTGATGGGCAGCCTGCTAGCCGGCCTGCGCGCCCCGCAGGACTCCGTGAACGTCCTCGAATAACGGTTCTTCCACTTGTAACGCCGGCGTGGCACAGTGCCGCGCGATTCGGGATAGGAGAATCAAGTGGCTGCGCCCATTCCTCGCAGACCAGAAGTGCCCGGGCTTCCCGGGGTTCGACTTCCGCGCACGGGTTCCCCGAGTGGAGCGCACGGCGCGCGCGAGGTGCGCACGCTGCTCGCCCCCGACGACGACGAAACGACGCTGCCGAACGGCGGCGCGCCGGAGAGCGGCGTCGTCCGGCAGAAGAAGAGCCTGAGCGTTCCGGGTCTCGGGCAGGCCGAAGCCGCGCAGCTTGCCGGCATCATCGCCGCGTGGGAGGGCGCCGACGAGACCGGCCGGCTCCTCCTCGCCGAGTTCGCCAAGCGCCTCGGCCACCCCCGCGAGAAGTAGCCGAAAATCGGCCCTCGCCGCCCTTTTCACCCCGCCGCACGGCTTCCACCTTGCCGAGCCGCCCCCCTGTGGGGTAGACCCTCGCCCCCGGTTCGGCACCTCACCGACCCGGAACCGACCGACCGGAGACGACCGAACGATCGACGCAACAGACGAATCCTAAGCGAAGGTGGCGGAACTGGCAGACGCACTAGCTTGAGGTGCTAGCGGGGTTATTCCCATGGAGGTTCAAGTCCTCTCCTTCGCACCGTTCCACGGCGAACAAGACGTTCGCGCCCATACAATTTACTGATTCGTTCGGACTTGGAGCTTTCTGGTCACGGGGTCGACCGGCGTACGGAGACGCAGCTAGGCGGGCGGATCTGTCTCGACGCTAGAGACCCGACCAAGTTAGGCCGCGCGGCGTAACTGGTCGACGACGCTGAGGTTATTGAGCGCGGCGTAGCGGCGGAGGTCGAAGAGATTTTTGCGGAGGCCGCGATAGCGGGCGCGGTCGCCTTGGCGATTGTGAATGGCGGCGAGGCGGTGCTCAACGGCGATCCGCCTGCGGAGCGTGGTGCGTCCTTCTGGGGAGCGAGCTCGCTGGCGAAGCTGGACGAGGAAGTGCTCCTGCGGGTGAAGAGTGACGCTGCGGCCGCGCTCCGGCGCTGCACGAGTACAGAGGTCGCGCTGAGGACAGCGAGCACAGCCATCGGCTGGGAAATGAGCGACCGCTCCGGGATGAGCAGGGACGGTCACGCCCTGCGGGCATCGAATAGTGCCAAATTCAAGATTGAGCTCGAAGTCGGCTTTGGTGAAGCGTCCGCCGTTGTGTAGAGGGAATGGTTTGCAGAAGACCTCGGTGCCTCGCGCTCGTCGTTGGTCGATGGCCTCGTCGCCGAGGTAGCCGCGATCGATATACAGCTCGCTGATGGAGCCGCATTGATTGAGCAGATCGTCAGCGGCCACGCGCTCCGGTTGGTTTGCTGGCGTGACGGCCACGGCGCAGATGATGCCTGGCGTATCGAGTTGCACAGCGACGTGACGCTTGTAGCCGTCGATGCGCCTCTTCTTGCTCTTGCGGCCGTGACGCATATCCGGATCGCTCACGCTGATGCGGCGGTCCTTGGCGACACCCTGCGTGACTTTGCGACCGCCACCATCTTCGGGATCGGGCTCGGTATCTTGTGCGATGAGCCGCTGCACCAAAGCCCACTGCTCAGCCAGCGGTGGCTCGGAAATCTCCTTGGAAAACTCGCTTTCCAAAAAGCGGCCGAGCGCCTGCACCTGGCCAAGCAACTTCCCGAGAGCCACCGTGCGGGCTTTCGGATCGTCCCAATCGATGTCCAAGCCGGCTTTGATGCTCGTTGCCGTGAGCACCGGGATACCTGCCTCGAGCGCAACCTTCTCGATCGGCTTGCCGATCCGCTGAGCGACGCTGCGTACGACGTGCATCGCGGCTCGACCGATGAGGTTGAAGGTGTCTTCCACGCGACCGGCGCCCCAGAGCGGACTGGCGTCGAACGCCGCTCGCAGGTGCGTGGCGCTGAAGCCGCCCACCTCTCGCGCAAGCTGAACGGTCTTGTCGAAGAGCGCTTGGTCGAGCCCATGCTCGATCATCCGCTGCCGGAAGTTGAAGAAAGTGCCCTGCGAAAAGAGCGGCTCTTCAGCGCCCATGCAGCCGAGCACCATCTGCCAGCGCTTATCCATCACCGTGAGCTCGACCACTTCGTGATCTGGCACCCGCAACGCTGCCTGAAGCAGCATTGCCAGACCCAGCTGAGCCGGCGGTACGCGGTCTTGCCCGCGCTCAACCTTGGTGTAGGCCGCGTGCAGCCTCTGCTGCATCTCCTCGTCGAAGATTTGATGCCGCAGCTCGCGCAGGAACACGAACACACGCCGCCCTTGGCACCGCTTGGCGATGAACGCCTCTCCTCGCGATAGCTCGACCGCCGGCTTCCAGATTTCCATCAGGTCCTCCGGAACCCCGTTTGATCATTTGCTCGCGGCCCTGTCGACGCCCTCGCGCAAGTGATCGAACTCGCTTTGTTTTCCAGACCCCGTCCTATTTGATCGGGTCTCTAGGCAAGTCCTCTCCTTCGCACCCACGGAAGCCCTCGAAACTTCTGAGTTTATCGAGGGCTTTCTTTTTGGTTGGCTGGCCTGGGCGGCACCCGGAGTACCCCCAGAATTCTTGGGGGCCCCCAAGATGCCGAGGGCCTCCCGGGCAGCACGAGCCGACGGCCGCACGTAGCGCGCCGCCGTGCTGACCTGCTTCCAACCGAAGAGAAACATCACCCCGGGGATGTTCGCGCCTTCCTCGTGGAGGTGCGTCGCCCGCGCGCTGCGCGTGTGCGCGCCGTTGAAGCGCTCTGCTCGATCCGCAGGGAGCACCGACGCAGCAGCCGCGCGCAGATGATCCCGGTAGTCGTGCGCGCCGAAGATCTGCCCCGAGTACGTTCCGTCCTTCGGAAGCGTGCCGTCCTCTCGTGCACGCCGCGTTAGCTCGTCGAGTACTTCGTCGAGCGCGTCGCGCGCCGCTTGCGAGAGCGGCACGTCGCGCCGCCAGCGACCCTTGTCGAGGTCCTGCGTGATGCGGATCGTCTCCTGACCCTTGCGGTAGTGCAGGGGAGCTAACAGCGACTCCAGGAGCTCGGGACGGAGCCCCGTCTCGTAAGCAACACGGAAGCGCGCGCGGATCGCGAACGGCTTCACGCGCCGGCTCGTGCTCCACTTCGGCAACGCCGCGATGATCGCCTCCGTCTCTTCGGGAGAGAGCTCGATCGCCGGCGAACGACGCCGCTTCGGATGCGGGGTGCCCGTCACGCGCTTCGGGATCGTCGGCACCACCATGCGCTCGGGGATGAAGCCGTTGCTGAACGCAAAGTCGCCGAGTGAGCGAAGCGCCGTGTGCTCCTTCCGAACTGTGTCGGCGAGCACCTTCCCGAGCCGCCCGCGCATGTAGAGATCCGCCTGCACGCTCGTCAGGTTGTGAACCGCCTCGAAGAAGGGCAGAAAGTGCGCGGTCGTGTAGAGCTCCCACGTCTTGAGCGTGGCCGGGTCGTGCGTCGTCGTGAGCGAGGCGAGCCATGCGCCTATGACTCCCTCGAGGTCGACGGCGGGGTTCTGAGTTGCTTACGCGGTCGAGGTTTCTCTCGCGTGATGGCGTCGGCGTAGATGCGGCGCACCTCTCGCGCAGCCGCTTCGCGATCGCTTGTGCCTGTGGAGAGCTCAACAGCACGACCGTCGACGACGAAGCGGACATACTTGACGCCGCCCGGTGAACGTTCGCGGATGGTAAAGCCTTCTCGCTTTCGAGCCATTCGATCAGGTCCTGCTCTCGGTACAGGACACGGCGTCCGATGCGCTTGGGCGTCAAGTATGGAGCCACGTGCCGGTCAAAACCAGCGAGCGACACGCGGCAGCGCGCGGCGGCTTCGGGACGGGTGAGGAGGCTCAGCAAGGGGCCTCGCGCTGGTCGTCCGGCGGCGGACACGTCCCCCGACGACGAAATTCCCGCTGATTCAGCCTTGGTGGGTCCCCAGCCATTTGGCTCTTGTCCCCAGTATGTGCGCGTATATAATTCCCGCAACCCCGACTTTCATTCCCGAGCCAGAGGAATTTCTTCGCGATGACCAGGAACGCTCATCTCACGGACGACCAGAACGCGCGCCTCCGGCAGATCGTTCGTACTGAACTTTGCTCACGCGTCCCGAAGCAGGTGCCACTCGCGAAGCTGCTCGGCATCGCCCAAGGCAACCTCTCCAAATTTCTTGATGGTCAGCTAGGCGGCAGCGCTGCGCTCGCACTGCGCACGGCAGCCTTGCTGAACCGTTCCGTCGAAGACGTTCTCGGCGCGGGCATGCCCCCTGACCTCATTGACGAACAAGAGCGTCGCTACCCGAGCCGCATCCTCGCTGCACGCGCCGCGTGCCTCGACGGAGTACCGCTCCAACAGATTCGCGCCGTGCTCGCTTCAGCGCTTCAGTTCGACGGCGACCCCGGCTCCGAGCGCTGGCTCAAGATGATGAACGACCAGCAATTCGCCAAGCGCGGGAATAAGAAGGACACCGCGTGGGCGTTGGACCAAGTGCGCCCGGGCTGGCCCAAAGCCGCCGGCCGACGCCGTGTCGAACGCGGCAAGTCGCGCTAGGCTTCTCGCAGCATTGGTGCGTGCGCTCCCGTACGTGGTCCACACGCTCGCCGGCTCGCGCCGCGGCAAGACGCAAAACGTCGACGGTGAGGACGGTTGGGTGATCGAAGCGGGACTGCCACCGGGCGGCGCGACGCTTGTCGTCGAAGACATCGAGGCCGTCGGGACGGCGAGCGGGGCGAGCTGATGCGATACGCATGCAGCGCCGCGGTCCTCGCTCTCTTCTGGTCTTGCGGCTGTGCGCGCAAGCCTCCAGCCGTCGGACCGGCCCGGAGGGCGGCCACAGAGCTGGCGGGAGCCGCCAAAGCGTCGTCAAGCGTGACTCCCCCCGTGCCGTCGGCGAGCCCCGCGGGCCATGAAGACGACTCCACGGACAGTGCACGACGCGAGGAGCTGGAGGCCAATGCAAGGCGTTGTGGTGGCCCCGAAGCTCAGCGCGAGATGGTCCATACTCTCTACGAGGACAAGGATTTCATGGGCGCCTTTGCGGAGCCGGCGAGCAGTGAGGAGGCTCTCGCGCCCACCCTCGAGTTCGACGAAGTCTCACTCGGCAAAGAGCCGACCTCGGTAGCGTGTGCCGTGGCGCCTGCCGACGACTTCCATCTCGTCACTGGGGTGTTCGAGATCACGGGCGGTCACGCGGCGGCCCTCCTCGTCTACGAAGGCTACGCGGTCGACATCGATTCCAAGCACGTGAGCAACGGCAGATACGATCTGGTCGGGATTACCGAGTACGAGCTCGGTCGCGCTCAGGGAAAGAAGACGAGCTGGCTCGAGGAGCGGTTCGTGTGGAACGGAAAGCAGTACCGATTCAAGGGTCGCAAGCGAGTCCAAAGCAATGAACGCTGATCGTGGATCCGTACCCGACAAGCTGCCATGGGGCATCCGCAGCGGCAGCCTCGCGAGCGCAATCCCGCTCGCAGCCGTGCCGCCTTACTTGCGAGCCGAGGAAACATGAACCGACTGTGCGGGCCAGCTTCCGTCCTACTTGCGATGGGTGGTTGCGCTCGCCTCCCAGCGGCGCCGCCTCCCGCCGCCCACGCCGTATCCTCTACCGCCCTCAGCGCTCAAGCGGGCGCTGCTGCGCCCTCCGCTTCGGTCGCTGCCTCTGCCGCTCCGCCGATCACCCAGCAGGGTGACCACGAGCTCTACGCTACAGGTCCCGGAGATACCTGGACACGCGACGATGGTCACCCGATTCGAGGGATGCTCGGGGAAAAGATCAACCCGGCCTACCAGGACGTGAACGCGCTGTCACCCGCATGCCGGACGCTCTTCAATCGCTTCGCGAAGAACCAGGCGGGACGGTACAGCTTCGTATGCGCGCAGTCACCCTCTAGCGAGATCTGGGTCACCGTTGCAAGCCTCGCGCTGCCGCCGAACCCGAGGACGGAGGAGGCGGTCGGAACGTGGCAGATCATCGTGCAGCGCGGTGACAAGTCGCTCAAGTCCGCGCCGCAGCACTTTCGGCTGTTTGCCTCGCACTCGGGCGGAGTTTGCCAGACGGATCCGGCCGATTGCCTGAGGTACGGCCACTACGCCGGTGTCCTCGAACCGGTCGGCTTCGTGTTTGTCGACGTCGACCAGCACCCTCCGTACGAGGCCTTCGCAATGGGACGCGAAGAATTCGACAACTCGACGGCACCCGAGGCGGCAGTCAGCCTCTGGCACATAGGCGCCGACAAGCTCGAGGTTGACCCGCTAAGCGAGCACACGCGGATTGCCGGAGTTGCCGATTGCGACGGCGACCAAGTACCGGAGCTCGCAATAAACCCGTATCGTTCGGCGTCGAACAAATTCTTGCTGAGATTCGACGGCCACGCACGCGCGACTTCCGAACGCTGGACCGAGCTCCTCTCGCGCGGGCCGGGCGGCGCTTGGTCGTACGACGGCGCCGTTTCACGCCGATACGCGGCCCGGCTCTGTCCGACTGCCCCCGAGGAGCCCTTTGCCGGACCACCCGAGCAATGGCCGGGCGCCATGCACTGCGCAAAGCTGTGGTGCCGAGCCGACCACCTCGAGGAACGCTTGGACCGTGCCTGTCACGCTCCAGCGGATGAACAGGCCGCGAGGTTTTGTGCAGACAATCTAACCGCGCTCAGGACGATGAGCCGCACGAGTGTGCCGTGCCTATTGCCCGCCCCGCCGTCCAATCCACTTCCTGCCGGCTGCTTTGATGAAGCGATGGCAGAGGGAGAATGAGTGCGAAAAACTATCGGGTCGGCACCGATTGAATTCGGCTGCGACGGCGGATCAGCTACCCAGGACGAAGCCCGAGGGCGCGAAGTGCAAGGTCGCTACACCGCAAGCGACACCCGGATCAAATGAGAGACGATCTCCGCACGTCCGCTTACTCCCAACTTTCGTTGCAGGCTCGATACTTGATTTGCCACCGTTCTTGGTGATTTGCGTCGGATCTGCGCGATTTCTGCGTTTGAACGGCGATCAATCAGCAAGTCCGCGACGACCGCCTCCGCATTGGATAACACACCACTGCCCGCGAGGGTCGGTCGTTCTGCGGAAACGACGCGAATGTTTGAACCACTGATCATGTGCGCTCGTGCGGTCGCCGTGGAAGCGTTCGCTGCAGCATGGGCTGCGATAATGACTAGCGCGGGAACGTGCCGGACACGCTCTGCCATACCCATCACCCGGGCGCATTTGGCGGCGACCGACGCGACGGTCACGACAGAAAGCTCCAAGTCGTGCGCTATTGCTTTTTGAGCGTGTCCAAGCAGAATGCGCTGAAGGATGCCGACGTCTCTGGACCGAAGTTTCTTGAAAACGGTGGGCCCTGGAGATCCCCGGATTTTCCGGACAGATTGTTGATGTGACTATGCCGCAATCAGAGTGGCGTTCGCCAGCTCGAAGTTGATGGGTGAGACGTTGCCGACGGCGGAATGCCGTCGTTTCGAGTTGTAGTAGTTGTCGATGT
>DATJXW010000050.1:0-7927 GCA_035499895.1 Polyangiaceae bacterium
TGTTGCAAAACGAATACACCTGAAGTGGCAAAATTCGGCCACTGGCCGAACGGCCGAGGACGGAGTGGAGAGCGTAAAAGGGGCGACAAACTACTGAAAACTCAACGGATCCATGAATCAGCGGCGCTCATCTCGAGCCCGATCTCAGGATCCACAAGGGGCTCTTTCAGCAAAAAGCATGCGACACGGACCCACATCCCTGTTTCAATAGGCCGGCCGGCAGGATGTGGCCAAACGAAACGCCTAGGTGAGGCGCTCTAGCGCGGCGAGCACTTCGGCCACGACCAACGCGTGGCGCAACTCCCCGTGCTGCCCGCGTTCCGGATGTCGAGCATCTCGGACGCGGAACTCGCGTCCGTGGTGGCTGCGAGAGAGAGTCGCGACGCATCTCGGGACTCGGGCCCTCGCCGACGATCTCGTCCAGCAGGTGATGTTGATCGTGATCGACGCGGTGCGCGCCGAGCACGTGCATCGCCTGATCGCCGAGCTCGACGCGTCGCTGCCCGCGCTGCTCACGTCCGAGCGGCGCCGAGCGTGTCTCCGAGTACACGCTCGATCACGAATTCGAGTCCACATAACGGTTCGGGCGCGTGGCCAAAGCGCGCGCTCGCCACGTGACAAATTACCTCGCGCGAGGCAAAAGCGCGCGGTGCGCTCGCGCGAACCCTCCTCGGCCCGGCGCGATTCTCCTCGGTTTCTGCGGGTCCGCTGATCTCGTCAGTCCGAGGCGGCTGGCACGCGGATTGCGAGTGGGGGCCGCCCACCCTCGCAAGGAGTCACGCGGATCCAAGGTGCAACCACATCGGAGGTGACGAGCGGCGACGCGAAGCGCTCGCTCGAAAGGCTTCGAAGCCGTCGCCTGGGTGCGACGCTGCCGATCAAAACGTTCGCGGGCTTCGTCGGCGCCATCCTGGCGGTCGTCGCGATCTGCCTCTTCTCTTACCGTTCCCTCGAGGATCGCTCCGAAGCGGCCCGACGCGTGAACCAGACGATCGAGGCGCTCGGACGGCTCGAGGGGCTGCTCTCGATCCTGAAGGACGCGGAGACCGGACAGCGCGGCTACCTCGTGACGGGGAACGACGCGTACCTCGAGCCTTACAACAGCGCTTTGCTCGCGCTACCGCGCGAGCTCGATCGCGCCCGGGTCTCGGTGTTGAACGATCCGGCCCAACAGCAGCGCTTGGCGACGGCGAAGACGCTGATCGACGAGAAGCTCAAGGAGCTGCGCCAGACCGTCGAAATGGCACGCGCGGGACAGCGCGACAGCGCCATTGCCCGCGTGAAGCAGAACGTCGGGCGCGACTTGATGAATCAATTTCGCGCGGTCGTCGCCGAGATGGAGGCGGCGGAGCGCAGCGAGCTCGACCAGCGTAACCACGACTGGGAAAGCGCCTCCGCGTTCTCGACGTTCGTCACGTGGGGCGGCTCCGCGTTGCTTTTCTTCCTGATCGTCGCCGCGGCGTCGATCTCGTCGCGGGACTTTCGCGAACAGGCGATTCAGTCGTGGCTGCGCGCCGGTCAAAGCGAGCTCGCGCTCGCGACGCAGGGCGAGCAATCCGTGCAGAAGCTCGCCCGCGGGATCATCGGATTTCTCGCGCGTTACCTCGACGCCCAGGTCGGCGCCGCTTACTTCGCCGACCAGGACCCGCAGCTGTCGTTCGTCGGAAGCTACGGACTGCCCGCGGAAGAAGAAGAGAAGCCGGCGGGCGCGGGCACGAAGACGGGACTCGGCGAGCAGGTCCTGCGCGACAACGAGCTCTTGCACGTGCGCGACGTGCCGGACGGCTATTTCGAGGTGAGCTCCGGTATCGGCGCCAAGAAGCCGAAGGAGCTCGCGGTCGTCCCGGCGACGGCCGACGGCAGGCCGAACGGCGTGCTCGAGCTCGGCTTCTTCCGCACGCTGGCGTCCCACGAGCTCGAGCTCCTCGCGCGGGTCGGCGAGACCGTCGGCTCCGCATTTCGTTCGGCGAAGTACCGGACGACGCTGCAAAACCTGCTCGAAGAGACGCAGCGCCAGGCCGAGGAGCTCCAGACCCAACAAGAAGAGCTCCGCGTGAGCAACGAGGAGCTCGAGCAGCAAACGCGCACGCTGCAACAGTCCCAGGAGCGGCTCACGAACCAGCAAGCCGAGCTCGAAGAGATCAACGCGCAACTCGAGGAGCAGACGCAATCGCTCGAGAAACAGCGCGAGGATCTCACGCGGGCCCAGCGCGAGCTCCAGCGCGCGAGCGCGTACAAGTCCGAGTTTCTCGCGAACATGTCGCACGAGCTCCGCACCCCGCTCAATAGCTCGCTCATCCTGGCGAAGCTCTTGGTCGACAACCGCGACGGCAACCTGAACGCCGAGCAGGTGAAGTTCGCGCAGACCATCTACTCCGCCGGCAACGACCTCTTGACGCTGATCAACGACATTCTCGATCTGTCGCGGATCGAGGCGGGCAAGCTCGACGTGCGGCCCGAAAGCGTGCCGCTCGGCCGCCTCGCCGAAGAGCTCTCGAACACGTTCGAGCCGATCGCGAAGGACCGCGGCCTCGAGTTCTCGATCAGGAGCGAGCCGGGCCTGCCCGCGGTGATCTTCACCGACCCCACGCGGCTCACGCAGATCCTCCGGAATCTGCTGTCGAACGCGCTCAAATTCACCGAGCGCGGCGGCGTCTTCTTGACCATGCGCCGCGCCGCGAACGGCAGCGTCGCGTTCGACGTGCGCGACACCGGCATCGGCATCGCGCGGGAACAGCACGCGGTGATTTTCGAGGCGTTCCGCCAAGCCGACGGCACGACCAACCGCAAGTACGGCGGGACGGGCCTCGGCCTCTCGATTTCGCGCGACCTCGCGCGCCTGCTCGGCGGCGACCTCGGCCTCGAAAGCGCGCCGGGCCGCGGCAGCACCTTCACGCTGGTCCTGCCCGAACACTACGCGCCCTCGAACGGCGCAGCGCCTCACGTCACCGGCCTGAGCCCGCCGCCGCGCCCGGCGGCTCCGCGCGTCGAGGTATCCTTGCCGCGCGCGACGCCGGCGCCTCCGTCGGTGGAACCGGCGGCCGTGCCCGACGATCGCGAAGGGCTCGGCGTCGGCGAGCGTTCGATTCTCCTCGTCGAGGACGACATCGCGTTCGCGCGCATCCTCTACGATCTCGCGCACGAGCTCGATTTCAAGGCGCTCATCGCGCCGACCGGCGAGCAGGGCATCGCGATGGCGGAGCGCTACCACCCGAGCGCGATCGTCCTCGACGTGGGCCTCCCCGACCGCTCGGGCCTTTCCGTGCTCGACGCGCTCAAGCACAGCCCGACGACGCGCCACATTCCCGTGCACATGCTGTCCGTGTCGGACTACACGCAGGCCGCCCTCGAGATGGGCGCGCTCGGTTACGCGTTGAAGCCGATCCAGCGCGACGAGCTCGTGGGCGCGTTCCGGCGGCTCGAGGCGAAGTTCACGCAGAAGCTCAGCCGCGTGCTCGTGGTGGAGGACGACGCCGTGCACCGCGAGAGCACCTGCCGCCTGCTCGCGGGCGACGAGGTCGAGACCGTGGCGGTGGGTACGGCCGCGCAGGCACTCGAGCAACTCGCCGCGTCGCGCTTCGACTGCGTCGTGCTGGATCTCTCGTTGCCGGACCGCAGCGGTTTCGAGCTGCTCCAGGAAATGGCGGAGCAGGAGCAGCCGCCCCCGCCCGTGATCGTGTACACGGGACGCTCGCTCTCGCGCGAAGAAGAACAGACGCTGCGGCGCTTTTCGAGCTCGATCATCATCAAGGGCGCGCGCTCGCCCGAGCGGCTGCTCGACGAGGTGACGCTCTTTTTGCATCAGGTGGAGTCGGATTTGCCGCCGGATCGCCAGCGCATGCTCAAGACGGCGCGCCAGCGCGACGCCGTCTTCGAGCACCGGCGCGTGCTCGTCGTCGAGGACGACGTGCGCAACATCTTCGCGCTGACGAGCGTGCTCGAGCCGCGTGGCGCGAAGGTCGAGATCGCGCGCAACGGCAAGGAGGCGCTCGATCACCTGCGCGACAAACCCGGCGTCGACCTCGTCTTGATGGACGTGATGATGCCGGAGATGGACGGGCTCGAGGCGACGCGCGAGATCAGGAAGCGCCGTGAGCTCAGCAAGCTCCCCATCATCGCCCTCACGGCCAAGGCGATGGCCGACGACCGCGAGAATTGCCTCGCGGCCGGCGCCAACGACTACATCGCGAAGCCGCTCGACGTGGATCGACTGCTGTCCCTCGCCCGCGTGTGGATGCCGAAATGATGAGCGTAGCTCGCAGCGACGCCGAGTTCGAGCACCTCTTCGAGGCGATTTTCGAGCGCTATCACTACGACTTTCGCCGTTACGCCGAGGCGTCGCTCCGCCGTCGCGTGGCCTCGGCGCTCGTGCACTTCGGCTGCGCTTCGGTGCCGGCGTTGGAAGAGCGCGTGCTCCGCGACCCGCGCACGTTCACCGAGCTCCTGCGCTTTCTCACGGTGCAGGTGAGCGACCTCTTCCGTGACCCTCCCTACTTTCGCGCGCTCCGCGAGGAAGTCGTGCCCGTGCTCCGCACCTACCCGTCGCCGAAGGTGTGGGTCGCCGGGTGCGCGACGGGCGAAGAGGCGTACTCGCTCGCCATCCTGTTCGCGGAGGAGGGGCTGCTCGAGCGCACTCAGATTTACGCGACCGACATTCACCCCGAAAGCTTGCGGAGCGCGCAGGCGGGGGTCTACGCGCTCGACCGCTTCGCGCGCTTCAGCGAGAACTACCTGCAGGCGGGCGGCCGCGCGTCGCTTTCGCAGTACTACACGGCGGAGTATTCGTCCGCGGTGCTCGATCGCAGCCTGAAGAAGGCGATCCTGTTCGCCGACCACAGTTTGGCGACGGACAGCGTCTTCGCCGAAATGCAGCTGGTTTCGTGCCGCAACGTCCTCATCTACTTCGAGCGTTCGCTCCAAGATCGCGCGCTCGGAGTCATCTCGGACGCGCTCTGCCGCAAGGGTTTTTTGGGTCTCGGTCTGAAGGAGACCCTGCGCTTCTCGACGCACGCGAGTGAATTTCGCGAGTTCGTTCCCGACGCCCGCATCTACCAGCGACTATGACCGATTCGAAATCTCCCGACTTGGCGGCGATCGTCGTCGGCGGCTCGGCCGGCGCGCTCGAGGCGCTCGATCGCATCCTACGGGCGTTGCCGTCGACCTTGCCGGTGCCGATCGCCATCGTCCTCCACATGCTGCCGGGCAGGCCGAGTGGGCTGAGCGCGCTCTTGTCGGACCGGACGCCGCTCTCGGTGAAAGAAGCGGAGGACAAGGAACCGCTCGCCCCGGGCACGGTGTACCTCGCGTCGCCGAACTACCACCTGCTCGTCGAGCGAAGTCGCACCTTCTCCCTGTCGGTCGACGAACCGGTGCTCTTCTCGCGGCCGTCGATCGACGTGCTCTTCGATTCCGCGGCGGAAGCCTTCGGCGCCGCGCTCTGCGGCGTGCTCCTTTCGGGCGCGAACGAAGACGGCGCGCAGGGCCTGCGCCACATCGGCGCCGCCGGCGGGACGACGGTGGTGCAAGCGCCCCACACGGCGAGCTCGCCGCAAATGCCCGCGGCGGCCCTCGCCGCCGGCAAGGTCGACCACGTCCTGCCCGTCGAACAGATTGGACCGTTGCTCGCCCGACTCGCCCGCACGGCGCCGAGCAGCGCGCCGCTCTTCGCGGAGGCTCGCCGATGAATCCGGAACCCGTGAGGTTTCTGCTGGTGGACGACATCGAGGAGAACCTCGTGGCGCTCGAGGCGTTGCTACGCCGTGACGGGCTCGTGCTCTTGAAGGCGCGCTCCGGGATGGAGGCGCTCGAGCTCTTGCTCGCGCACGAGGTCGCGCTCGCGTTCCTCGACGTGCAGATGCCGGGCATGGACGGCTTCGAGCTCGCCGAGCTCATGCGCGGCGCCGAGCGAACGAAGCACGTGCCGATCATCTTCATCACCGCGGGGAACCGCGACCCCTTGCGCATCTTCAAAGGCTACGAGAGCGGCGCGGTCGATTTCTTGTACAAGCCGATCGAGCCGCACGTACTGCGCGGCAAGGCCGACGTCTTTTTCGAGCTTTATCGGCAACGGAAGGAGTACGCGCACGCGCTCCGGTTGAACGAGCTCTTCGTCGGCATTCTCGGCCACGATCTCAGAAATCCGCTCGGGGCGCTCGTCACCGGCACGCAGCTCCTCGAAGCGCAAGTGAAGGACGAGAAGCAGCTCCGCACGTTGCAGCGCATGCGCTCGGCGGGCCAGCGCATGACCGACATGATCGAGCAGCTGCTCGATCTCACCCGCGCGCGGCTCGCGGGCGGGCTCGGGTTCGCGCGCACGCGGCGGCGCGTCGACGTGAAGAACCTGGTCGAGCGCACGATCGAGGAGCTCCACGGGCTCGACGCCGAGCACCGCATTTTGGTCGAAGCCGTGAGCGGCTGCACGACCACGGGCGACCCGGATCGGCTGCTGCAGCTCTTCTCGAACATCATCGCGAACGCGCTCCACCACGGCCAGGCCGGCTCGCCCGTGGAGGTGAAGCTCACCTGCAGCGAGCAGGAGGTGTGCCTCAGTGTGCACAACGACGGGGTGATCGCGCCCGAGCTCTTGCCGACGCTGTTCGACCCGTTCCGAAAGCGCGGCACCACGCGCTCGAAGTCGCGAGGACTCGGACTCGGGCTCTTCATCTCGCAGCAAATCGCCCTCGCCCACGGCGGCTCCGTCGAGGTCGAGTCCACGGCCGAGACGGGCACGCTGTTCACGGTGCGCATCCCGCGCCGCCAGCACGACGAGCGGCCCCACGAAGGCGACGAGCGGCTCCGCACGGTGCTCGTGGTCGACGACGATCAGGACACGCGCGAATCCTTGCAAGAGGCTTTCGAGGAAGAGGGCTACACGGCGGTCACCGCGTGTGACGGACGCGAGGCACTCGAGCGGCTCGCCGACCGCGAGCGCCGCCCCGACGTCGTCGTGCTCGACCTCGTGCTGCCGATCCTCGACGGCAATCGCGTCTACGCGGCGATGCAGGCCGATCCGCAACTCTCGAGCATCCCCGTGGTCGCCTCGACCGCGAGCCCCGCGGGCGCGCCGTCGGGCGTGGTCGTCGTGCCGAAACCGCTCAAGCTCGAGCGCTTGCTCGAGACGGTCGCGGGTCTCTGCCCGGCCGAGCCTCCCGGCTGAACCGGCGTCGCGCCGCGCGGTTCAGCGAAGAGCCGGTGCGAGGGGGGCGTCGGTGATACCCCACGCCGGGCGCTGTCCGCTCAGCGCTTCGAGCCGCGGCCGATCGCCGATGGTGAAGCCCTCGCCGTCCGTCGCGACCACGCCTTCGCGTTCCCAGCGCGTGAGCACGCGCACCGACGTTTCGAACGAAGTCGAGACCATGTCGGCGAGCTCCTGACGCGACAGCGGGACCCCGATGCGCAACGTTCCGTCCGCGAGCTCGTCGCCGAAGCGCGCGTAGAGCTTCACGAGCAGCGTCGCGAGCCGTGCCTCGACGGAGCCGGCGCTCAGCACGTCGATCTTGTCGTGCAAGGCGGTGAATTTGTCCTCGAAGCCGCGAAAGAGGTTCAGCGCGACTTGCGGCTCGCTCCGCACGCAAGCGAGCACCGGCTCGCGCGAGATGGCCACGACCGAGACGTTCGCCGTCGCGGCGACCGCCGTGTTCTGATACGGCATGCCTTTGACGAGCACGAGCTCGCCGAGGACGGACGGCGCGCCGAAGAGGCCGCAGAGCGACGTGCGGCCGCGCGGCGCGGGACGCGTGAGCTTCACGAGCCCGCTCTTCACGACGAGGAGGGCCTGCGGGATTTCCCCGACGCGCCAGAGGGTCGAGCCCCGGGCATGGCTCCGGATCACGGCGCCGGCGACGAGCTTTTCCACGACCGACCGGTCGACGCCGTCGAAGAGCGCGGTGCGGTCCAAAAACTCTTGTATCGCCATCGTCGAGTCCGT
>DATJXW010000051.1:0-4997 GCA_035499895.1 Polyangiaceae bacterium
GACGACCTGCCGCCCGCCTACCGCAAGAACGTCGACCGGCAGATGCCGCTCGACGGCCGGCGCGCCGGTTCGAAAGAACCGATGAGCGACCGGGAGCTCGACGATTTGGCCTGCTTTCTCGGCACGCTCACCGACGACTACGTGCCGCCCGCGACGCCCAAGACGTCGGGAGCCTGTGTGGATTGAGCCATGAGTACGCAGAGAATCGCTTGTGCCCTGGCGTGCGCCGCCGTGGTTGCCTGCCACGACACGCAGGCGGACAGCCCCGAAAACTTCTCGCGCGCGCTCGACGCGTACCTCGCCGAACGCGGCGAGCTCTGTGTCGGCAAGAGCGAGTGGCCGATCGACGTGACGGCGCGTGAAGCCGAGCTCGGCACGCGCGACGCGAAACAGATGCCGGTGCTCGAGCGGCTCGGCCTCGTCACGTCGTCCGATGCCGTCGCCCGCCGCAAGGACGAAGATCAGACGTTCGAGGTGCCCGTGAGGCGCTACGAGCTCACGCCCGCCGGCCGCGAATTTTATCACGCGCGGAGCGAGCAGAACGCGCAAGGCGACGTCGTCGCGGGGAGCGACCTTTGCGTCGCCAAGCTCACGCGCGAAAAACTCGTGAGCTCGCACGTCACGAACGACGCAAAGGGCCGGCGGAGCGCCGTGCTCTGGTACACCTACCGCGTCACGCCGGCGCCTTGGACGGCCGATCCGGAGTTTTTGCGCGTGTTTCCCGCCGTCGCTCACGTGCTTGCGGGCGCGGGCAAGGCCGAGCTGCGCGAGGAGGTGACGCTCACTGCCGACGGCTGGGTCGCGCTCGAGCTCCTCGGCGGCGCGAAGTCTCCGAGCCCGGCCGCGTCGCAGGCGAGCGCACGGTGAGCACGGTCGTCCGCTTTTCGCCCGAGCTCGCGCGCTGGATCGGCGCGGAGCTCGACCGCGGACGCCCGCCCGCCGAGCTCCTCGCGACGATGGCGGCCGAGCGCATGGATCCGCGCGTCGCGAACGCGATCGTGTCGGCGTTCCTCGAGGCGCGCCGCGGCGCGCGCCCGCTGCCCACGGATTCGCTCGTGGTCGACGACGCCTTGCTCGAGGATTCCGCGCCCCCGCGCCTCCCGCTCGGGCCTCGCGTGCACGCGTTCGACCGCACGATCGACGTGCTGGCGCGCCGCACGCGCCCGACCTTGGCGCTGCTCGCCGGCATTCTGAACGGCGACGAAGCGCGTGAGCTCATCGCGCTCGCGCGGCCGCGGCTTCGGCCGTCGACGGTCGTCGACCCGAAAACGGGGCGCGACCGCGTGGAGCCACACCGCACGAGCCTCGGCATGTTCTTTCGCCTCGGCGAAAACGACTTCGTCGCGCGTCTCGACCGCCGCGTCTCCGCGCTCATGCATCGACCGGTCGAGAACGGCGAGGGGTTTCAGGTGCTCTATTACCCGACCGGCGCGCTCAACGCGCCGCACTTCGACTTTCTCGTCCCGTCGAACGAGGCGAACCGCGCATCGATCGCGCGGAGCGGGCAGCGCGTGAGCACCTTGCTCGTCTACCTGAACGACGTCGAAGCGGGCGGCGAGACCCTCTTTCCGAAGCTCGACTGGGCGGTCGTCCCGAAGCTCGGTCACGGCACCTATTTCGAGTACACGAACGCGCGCGGCGAGCTCGACGACGCGTCGCTGCACGCCGGTAATCCGGTGCTCGCGGGCGAAAAGTGGGTGCTCACCAAGTGGATGCGCGAGCGGCGCTTCGTGGCGGCGGGTGAAGCCGGCGCGGAAGGCGTGAGTTACCGCTAAATCCAAGCCTCACGAGCGATACGCGCGGTCTCCGTGTCGGGCGGCGGCGAACGTCAGGGCGCGCCCGGCACCTGCCGGTCGGTGAGCGTCTCGAGGAAGGCGACGATGGCGTCGACGTCGTCGTCCGCAAGCGCGGGCGCTTCGCCGCGCGGGCGGTTGTAGGGCGGCACGCTCACGTTGACGTTCGCGCGGTACTTCGCGGGCAAGTCGTCGTACGTGCCGTTCGGGTACCAGCGCTCGGGGTCCGTGGCGCGGGTTGCGTAGAAGCGCACGACCTCGCGCAGCGACGTGAAGGCGCCGTTGTGCATGAAGCTCTGCCGCGTCGCCACGTTGCGGAGCGACGGCGTGCGGAACGAGCCGCAAAACCACGGATCTTCGGTGTGCTGGCGCGGATCACGGCGCTCGCACACGCCGAGATCGAAGTGCCGCGGGTCCGCGTTGGCCGGGATGCGGCGATTGCGCGGAATCGCGACGACCTCGTAGCCGAAATCCGTGAAGAGCGAAGCCTCCGGCAGCGGCGCGCTCGGGTCGAGTTTGTGGCACCCCGCGCAGCCGCCGCGCTCGAAATCACGAAATGCGGCGAGACCGCGCGCTTCGAGCGCGGTCAGGGTGTCGTGCCCGCGCACCACGTCGTCGTACTTCGAGGAGAAGGGCGACATCGCGGGGCTCGTGAGGAACGCCTCGATGCAGAGGCCGAGCGCCTCGACGGCCTTGTCGGCGCTGGCGAACACGTCGTCGAACTCGCGTCGCAACGCGTCCGCGTACGGAGCGCGCGCGAGTTTTCCGGCGATGGCGGCGCGGTCGGCGTTGTTCATCTCGTCGCGATTGAGGAGCGGCTGCGGCGCGACCTCGTGCAGCGTGCTCGCGCGGCCGTCCCAGAAAAAGCCGCCGAAGGCTTCGGGCGGCCCGCCGTCTTCGTCGTCCCATTTGACGTGAAAACGGCGCACGAAGCGCAAATACAAGACGGACGGCGTGCTGCGTCGCGTGAGGTGCCCGGGCCGGCTGCCGAGAGCGACACCGCTCGCCGAGCCGTGATTGCCGGCGTAGCCGCGCGCCGGATCGTGACAGCTCGCGCAGCTCGTTCCCGGCGGTTCGGAGAGGCTCGCGTCGAAGAAGATGCGGCGCCCGAGCGCGACACGTGCGTCGTCGAGGGGCGCGGGCGCGGTCGACGACGCGGCGCTCGCGGCCGTGTGCGCGAGCGCCATCGCCGGGTTCTTCCGTGGCGCGGGAAGGGCGGCGATCGTCGAGCTCGCGGCGTTCGTCGTTCGATCACGCGATGTCGCCGCGACAGCGCGCGTCGAGTGCGCGCCGTCCGCGCGGGAGCAGCCGCCGCTCAGCGCTACGAGCGCCGCCGCGGTGCACGCGAGGGCGAGCGCCGTTCGGCCCCGTCGAACGCCGCGTGCGCCGCCCCGAGCCGTCATGAGGGTTCCGAGCGCACACGCAAGCTATGGCGTCCCCGTGGCGCGCGCGCAACGCGTTCGCCGGCGCCGGCGGCGGGGCCGCGCTTTCGACCGAGAATGTGCGAAATCGTCGGCTCGGCGCCGCCAAACGTTCACACCGCCGTCCGAAGCTCGGCCCGCGAATTGGAGCGCCGAACGGGTTCGCTCGGCGCGGGAAGGAACGCCAGCATGACGAAGGCTCGAGTCGCGTCCGACATTGCGTGGGTCTTGGTGAGCGTGCTCTCGCTCGTCGCGGGGTGCGGCACGCCCGACGCCGGCGAGACGGACTCGCCCGAGGCGACGGCCACGGTCGCTCAAGCGGCGACGAGCGCCGTCATCAAGCACGTGTTCGTGATCGCGCTCGAGAACCACGACTCGACGCAGATTTACGGCAACGGCACGGACGCGCCGTACATCAACGGCACGCTCCTTCCTGCGTACGCGCACGCGACGAACTTCAACGACGAGCTCGCGCTCTCGATCCCGAGCGAGCCCCACTACGTGTGGATGGAAGCCGGCACCAACGCCTTTTCGGACCACACGTTCACGACCGACAGTGACCCGTCGAGCAGCAACGGCACGAGCAATACGAGCCACCTCGCGACCCAAATCAAGAACGCCACGAACGGCGTCACGTGGCGCAGCTATCAAGAAGGGCTGAACGCCTCGACCGGCACCTGCCCCATTCATTCCAGCGGTTTTTACGCCGCCAAGCACGACCCGTTCGTCTTCTACAAGGACGTGTCGGGAAGCCCGCCGTCGGCGACGAACGCGTATTGCACCTCGCACCACAAGGCCTACAGCGCGTTCGCGGCCGATCTCGCGGCCGGTGACGTGGCGAGCTACACGTTCATCACACCGAACCTCTGCAACGACATGCACGGCGCGTCCGGCTGTCCGGACTCGAACACGGTGCGCTCCGGCGACACGTGGCTCGCCGCCGAGCTGCCGCGCATCATTAACTACGTGAACGCGAGCGCCGGCGTCGTCTTCGTCACGTGGGACGAAGGGTCGAGCACGCTGAAGATGCCGTTCTTGGCGATCGGCCCGGGTGTGAAGGTCGGTTACACGGGCGCCGTGAGCTACGGCCACGGCTCCATCGTCAAATCGATCGAGGCCATTTTGGGCCTCTCGACGCTCTCCAAGGTCTCGAGCGCGAACGACCTCTCGGATCTGTTCCGGGCCGGGCAGTATCCCTGAGCGCCGTCGAGCCACGAGTTTGGCCCAGCGGGGTGAGGCCGGCGACAATTCGCCCACGCCCCCCATGCAGCCGACACCGATCAGCGTTTTCAAGTCGCTCCCCCCGCCGCTCTGGTACGTGACGAACGGCGATCTCACCGTCGGACCCGTCGCGACGGACTTATTGAGGCGCGGCGTCGAGTATGGCCGCGTGCCGGAGTATTGCCACGTGAAGGCGGCGCGCGGCGCGTGGCGCACGCTCATGGGGGTGCGCGAGATTGCCGCGCTCGGGACGAAGCCGAACGCGAAGGCGCCGAGCGAAGAGCAATTTGCCGAGTGGGCGCGACCCGTCGAGCGCGTGAAGGACGAGATGGAGCTTTGCCACACGCTCACCTGGCTCGCGCTCATCGCGACCGGCGCCGAGAGCGCGATGTTCCACTACAAGAGCAAGAACGCGCGCGAGCTCGTGACGCGCTCGGTGCTCGGCCCGCTGCCGAACGATCAGCTCAACTGCGGCCTGCATCCCGAAGATCCGGTGCTGACGGCCGCTCGCGCGCGGCGCCCCGTCGTCGGCCCGCCTTACGGTCCGGCCGAGGACGCGCTC
>DATJXW010000052.1:0-14021 GCA_035499895.1 Polyangiaceae bacterium
GTGCTTGCCGTGGTGGACGTGTTCCTGGAAATTCGCCAGGTCGCCGGTGAAGTTTCGATAGGTCGCCGTGAGCGCCGCTTCGGACTCCGGATCGACGAACAGGCCCTGGACGAGCGACGTGAAGTCGTAACCCGTCGTGCCGTCGACGGGCCAGGTGGGGCTCAGCGTCTCGTCCTTGCCGAGGATCTTCTCGACCAAGAGCGGCAGCGGCCGCGCTTCGTCGTCGGGGCTCTGCTTCGCGCTCCGTTCGTGCCCGATGAAGCGACGCTGGAGCGCGTCGAAATAGGCGTACGGATCGTAGAGCCCGTCGGTGTGATCGAGCCGGAGCGCGTTCACCCGGCGCTCGTCGATCAAACGAAACACGAGCGCGTGCGCGCGATCGAACACCGACGGGGACTCCATGCGCACGGCCGCGAGGTCGTTCACGTCGAAGAAGCGCCGGTAGTTGATCTCTTCGACGGCCACGCGCCACGACGCGAGGCGGTAACTCTGCCGCGACACCAGCCGTTCGAGCGCATCGAAGCTCGAAGGCACGCCCTTCACGCCGTTCAGCTCCACGAGCGCTTCGTCGAGGCCGCTCCGCACCGCCGGCGAATCCCCGAGGAGCTCCGCCAAGCGGCGCCGGATCACTTGCGTCTCGCGCTGGCGCTCGCGCTTGCGTTCCTGTGGGATCGCTTCGCGCGGCGGCAGATGTCCGAGCCCGAAGACGATGCTCTCGAGCTCGCGGCGCGCGCCGTCGTCCTCCGGGAGTCGCGACTTGGCGATCGCGGTCGTCAGGAGGTCCGCCAGCGTATCGACCGCGAGCGGCAGGCGGCGCTCGTAGTAACAGAGCTTCAACGTGTTGCCCTCCCAACCGACGCGCAAATCACCGCGCTCGAGCACGTCGCCGTACTGCCCGTCGAGGATCGGCAAGAGCACGCGCCCGTGCAGGTCGGCGCGCGAGGGGTACCAGTCGATGTCGAAAAAGTCGGCGCAGGACGAGCTCGGTCCGTGCTCGAGCACGTCGTCCCACGCGGCATTTTGCCCGCTCGAGATGCCCATGTGGTTCGGGACGAAGTCGAGCATCAAGCCCATGCCGCGGCGCCGGAGTTCGTCGCTCCACGCCGAAAAATCGGGCTCGCCGCCGAGCTCGGGATTGAGCGCGCCGTAGTCGACGACGTCGTAGCCGTGCATGCTGCCGGCGGCCGCGCGGAGGAGCGGCGACGTGTACACGTCGGTCACGCCGAGTTCGTGGAGGTAAGCCGTCGTCGCGAGCGCGTCGGCGAAGCGGAACCCCTTGTGCAGCTGGAGCCGGTAGGTCGCGTTCAGACGGTGCAGCGCGCCCCCGGCGCGGAGCACGCGCGAGCTCGAGCGAAAGAGCTTCATCGAGCGCTCGGTGAGCGTCGTCGTGCCCGCCGCCTTCACGCGCTCCTCGGCGCGATCGTTCGCGGTGTCGAGCAAGAGCTCCCAGGGCTCGGCCACCGACTCGCACGCCGGCAGCACGAACTCGAGCGCGCTGTCGCCGCCGTTCACGAGCAGGAGCAGGTTGTCGTCGACGAGCGAGCGCCCCGTCTCGTCCACGTCGTCGATGCCGCGCCCGGCGAGGAACATCGCGACCGCGCGCGCTTCCGGATCGGCCCAACGCTCGGCGCCGAAGCCGTTGCCGTCGGGCCCGAACCACGCGAGATCGCGCAGGGTACCGCCGAGGACGTCCGAGCCCGTGAAGAACTTCGAACGGCGAAACACGGGGTGCTGCGCGCGCAAGCGCACGAGCCGCTTCGTGAACTCGAGCAAGCGCCGTCGCTTGTCGTCGAGGTTCCAGTCGACGTAGCTCGTCGCGTTGTCCTGGCAGTACGCGTTGTTGTTGCCGTTCTGCGTGCGAGACGCTTCGTCGCCGGCGAGCAGCATGGGCGTGCCCTGCGACAAGAACAGCGTCGTCAGGAAGTTTCTCTGCTGGCGCGCGCGGCGTGCCTCCACCTCGGGGTCGTCGCTCGGCCCTTCGGCGCCCTGGTTCGTACTGCGCTCGTCGTTGTTGCCGTCGCGATTGTCCTCGCCGTTCGCCTCGTTGTGCTTGTGCTCGTAAGAGACGAGATCGCGCAGCGTGAAGCCGTCGTGCGCGGTCACGAGGTTCACGCTCGCCGACGGCGGGCGCCCCGTGTTCTCGTAAAGGTCGCTGCTGCCCGTGAGCCGACTCGCGAAGTCGCCCAAAAAACCCGCGTCGCCGCGCCAAAACGAGCGCACGCCGTCGCGGTAGCGCCCGTTCCACTCGGCCCAGAGCACGGGGAAATTGCCCACCTGATAGCCGTTTTGCCCGATGTCCCAGGGCTCGGCGATGAGCTTCATGCGGCTCAGGGTGGGCGACTGGTGGATCAGCGTGAAGAAGCTCGAGAGCTGATCGACCTCGTGGAGCTCGCGCGCCAGAGCCGCGGCGAGGTCGAAGCGGAAACCGTCCACGTGCATCTCGGACGCCCAGTAGCGGAGCGAGTCCATGATGAGCGCGAGCGTCTGCGGGTTGCGGACGTTCAGCGTGTTGCCGCAGCCCGTGGTGTCGAAGTAGTAGCGCGGGTCGTCGGCGACGAGTCGGTAGTAGCTCGCGTTGTCGACGCCGCGGAGGCTCAGCGTCGGCCCGAGGTGATTCCCCTCGGCGGTGTGGTTGTAGACCACGTCGAGGATCACTTCGATCCCGGCGCGGTGGAGCGTCTTCACGAGCTCCTTGAACTGCCGGACCTCGGCGCCGGGTTCGTCGCCCGCGCGATAGCGCACGTCGGGCGCGAAAAAGTCGATGCTGTTATAGCCCCAGTAATTGCGGAGGCCGCGTTCGAGCAGGTGCTGATCGTCCACGAACGCGTGGACGGGCATGAGCTCGAGCGCCGTCACGCCGAGCTCCTTCAAGTAACGGATGACCGACGGATGCGCCATCCCGAGGTACGTCCCGCGCAGGGCCTCGGGCACGTCCGGATGCAGCGCCGTGAAGCCGCGCACGTGCGCTTCGTAGATCACCGTCTGACGGAGCGGCGTCGCGGGCGGCTCGTCGTTCTCCCAATCGAACGCCGTGTTCACGACGAGACCGCGCGGAGCGCCGAGCGCGGCCTTCGTCGTCGGGTGGAGATCCGCGTCGGGTCCGCTCCCGAGCTCGTAGGCGAAGCAACCGCGCGACCAATCCTCCACGCGGTCGACCGCTTTGGCGTACGGATCGAGCAGCACGACGTTCGGATTGAAGCGATGCCCGCGTCCGGGGTCGTACGGCCCGAACACGCGGTACCCGTAGCGCTGTCCGAGCGGAACCCCGGGCACGTACCCGTGCCACACGAACGCCGTGCGTTGCTTCAAGGGAATGCGCGTTTCGGTGTCGTCCGCGGCGAACAAGCAGAGCTCGACGGCCTCCGCGTGCGCGGAGAAAAGCGCGAAGTTCGTCCCGTCCTCGTCCCACGTGGCCCCGAGTGGATGGGGCGAGCCCGGCAGCACTTGCATAGCCCGACGAGCCGGTGCGAGAACCGTGCCGCACGCGCCGAACGCACGGATTCGCCTCGAAAATCCCCGGAGTCACCTGCCGCGCGATGTCGTCTCGTGCCCGCCCCGGGGCAGTTTGTCGCCCCCGCGGCGCGCGCTCAACCGCGTTCGGCCGAAGAGCTCGGCGCCGCGGCGCTCGGCGCGGGCGGCGTGAACGCGGCGAGATCACCGATGCCGAGCGCCGACTCGATCTTCGCGATCTCCGCGACGGCGTTTTCGAAGCCGTCCTTGCCGAGCTTCTCGTGCTCGCGGTCCTCGAACTGGTCGCCGAGCGCGCGGTACTCCACGTCGGTCATCAGCGCGCGAAAAGCCGGGAACGCGCGCGTGTCCTCGAACGCGGCGTGCGGGCGGTACATGCGCGAGAAGCCGCGGAGCAGGCCGGCGAGCTCGGCATCGCGCGCGCCGCGCGTCGCACGCCGCACAATTTCAGCCGTGATCTCGCGCCCGCGCTCGTGCTGCGCGCGGAGCACGCGCGTGAGCGCCGCTTCCTTGTCGTGCGCTTCGAGGCGCGGAAACACGAATTCTTCTTCGTTCTTCTCGTGGTACCCCTCGACGAACTGGCGCACGATGTTCGCCGCCATCACCAGTTGATCGAGGTCGAGCCCCGCGTTCCCTTCGAGGCGGCGCGCGGCTTCGTCGTACACGAGCAGGATCCGCTCGATGACGCCGTGCTCCTGCATCAAATCCTCCGCGGGCGTGACGACGGCCTCGGCCTTCGGGTCCTCGCCGTCCTCGCTCTTCGTCTTCGTGCACGCAAAGAGCACGGCTCCGGACGCGGCGCTCGTCAAGATTGCCCGTCGAGTTCGCACGCGTTCGTCCATGGTCTTTTCCTCTCGCCGCACGTCATGCCACGCGCGTGGCGCGACGACCATCGCCCGCGGCGTCACTGGGTGTTGTGATCGTCCTTGCCGTTCCGGGTGTTCTTGCCGCCGTGGCCGCCCGCGTGAGCCCCACCGCTCGTGGTCGCGCCGGTGCCGCCCGTGCCGAGCGGTTCGGCCGCGCCGGAAGCGTTCGTCTCGCCCGCAGCCGTGCTCACGACGTAACTTGCCGCGACCGTTCGGGGCGCGACCGTCGTCGCGTCGGGGCGCGGCTCCTCGCGCGTGTCGTTTCGAGCGCTCATGCACGCGAGCGGCGCGCCGGCGAGCAACGTCCAAACACCCAAACACATGCGGTCCATGACTTGCCTCGCTCCTGAGCGATGCAGTCCGCGTGCCGTCCCTCCGCCGTCGTCGTCGCCGGACGCGAGCCAAGGCTGACACGCCGGGGCAAGCTTGTACCGTCACGCCCGGCGTTCGCCGTCGTCCTTGAGCACGAGGCGAGCGAGCTCCGGGATCGCGCGCTTCGCCAGCGAAAAATAGCTCGCGTCGAGCTCCACGCCGATGCTCGCGTAGCCGACGGCCGTGGCCGCCGCGATCGTCGAGCCGCCGCCCATGAACGGATCGAGCACCGTCCCGCGGCCGAGCGGCAACGCGGCGTGCACGATACGGCGCATGAAGGCTTGGGGTTTGAGGGAAGGGTGGGGCGCGAGGGCGCGCTCCGCGGCTCGCGTCGGGGCGGAACGGACGACGTCGGCGAACGGCAGATCGTCCGGGGTTCGGCGCAGGCCGCCCGTGTGGAAGCGTCGGAGGTTGTCCTGCACCCGCCCTTCGCACGGCTTGCGGAAGACGCCCCACGGCTCCCACGCCGACCGCGGCATCACGCTCACGCCCGGAAACTCGCGCTCGGCGTTCTTCGGTCGATCGCCGCCGCGCAGCGTCTGCACGAGGCGCACGATTTCGCCGCGCTTCTCGAAGCCCGCGGCCATGAGCGGCCCGTACACGTGGTGCGACAAAAGCGGCTGCGTCGCGATGATGAGGTGTCCGCCCGGCACGAGCACGCGTTCGGCGGCCGCGGCCAAGCGCTCGAAGAACGCCGCGAGCTTCGCTCGATCCTCGCCCGTGAGCACGGTGAAGCGCGGCAACGGTCGCCGGGCGTGTCCGTCGAGCGCCGGCGGGATGCGCCACACGCCGCCGCGCCCGCGCCGGAGCTTCGCTTGCTCGGCCGGCTCGTACTCGCGTAAACCGTACGGCGGGTCCGTGACGATCGCCTCGATCGAGCGCGCCCGGCGTGCGGCCATGAAGGCGATGCCGTCGCCGCACGAGAGCTCGTAGCGCGCCACGCGCGTAGTCACCCATACGGCGCGCCGGAGCGTCAAGCGCGTCTCGTGGCTCGAACGGCGCGCCAGGCCGCGAACGGCGCGGCCCCGGATCGCTCCCGGGCCGCGCCTCACGGCTCGCGCGCTTAGTGCGTCGAACGCGCCGAGCGGCCGCTCAGCGTCTTCGCGCCGAACGCCAGCCGGATCCGCGCGTCGAGGGCGCGGAGCTCGGCGATGGGCAGCTTCGCGGACGGCAGGCGGATCCTGATGCGCGGCGCGTCGGCTGCCGCGGCCGCCTTCGGTGCCGGCGCGGGCACGGGCAACGGCTCCTCGGCTTCACCCGCCGAGCCGATGTCGGTGCCGCCGGTGCCGAAGTTGCCGCTCCCCGCGGCGAAGGTGCCGCCGGTGCTCGTGGTCGCACCGCCGAAGCCTCCGCTCCGGCCGCCGAACCCCATGCTGCGACCTCCCCCGCCGAACGTCCCGCCGGAACCGGTGCTGCTCCCGCCGACGCCCATGCTCGACGAGCCGCCGAAGCCGCCCGAGCCGCTGCCGTCGCCGTCGCAGGGATCGGGGATGATCGGGATGCCGAGGATCTGCCCCATCACCTGCAACCGCGACGGCAAGAACGTCTGCGTGAGCGCCGTCGACTGCTGGAAGCACTGGCCCGGATTTTTACGATCGCAGGAGGTGGTAAACTCGGCGACGTGCGTGAAGTCGTTCGAGAACGGCGCGAACACGCCGTTGCCGAGGAATTGGCCGTTCGCCTCGTTGTGGCAGCCGATGCACGAGCCCGCGAAATCGGCCCGTAGGGCGAGATCGTCCGCGTTCAGGCCGGTTCCGGCCAGGCGGTCTTCGAGCTGTTGGCGGAACCCGTCACCGAGATCGGCGTCGTAGAACTGGCTGAAGTCGTTGCGGCTCTCCGCGTCGAGGCACGATTGGTCCACGACGAACGACATCGCGTTCGGATCGTTCGTGAGCAGCTGATCGACGGCGTCGAGGAAGCTCTGGCGGCAGGTCGGACCCTGCGGCGTGTCGATGGCGTCGTTCCAGAGCGTGCCGTTCGGCGCTTCGCTCGTCGGGAACGGAATGACCTTCAGGTCGGCGTCGTCCTGCGCGATCCTGAACTCGCGGAGCAGCCACGGGCTCTGATCGAACTGGTTCGTTCGAATCTGACCGCTGCCGACCGTCAAGTTCGCCGCCGTGAGGAACGGCCCGAATCCGGCGTTGGCGAGGTCCGGATCGCCGAACAAGAACGCTTGCGCGAGGCGTGTCCCGCGCGCGACCGGATCGTCGATGTCGTTCTGCTCGCGCCAGAACTCGGCGAGCGGCGCGCAGCCCTGAATGCCGAGCTCCGGATGCGGATTCGGGATCTGCGGCTCGATGATCATGAACGCCCGGCCCTGCGAGGGATTGGCGAAAATGAGGCGCTGTTGGCCGCAATGCGCCCCGTTTTCCGGCGCGAGATCCATGCGATTCACGAACGCGGTCGTGAAGAAGTTGAACTCGTCGTTGATGTGGTTGTGCTCGATGCGATCACACGTGAGGGGGAAGCCGTTCAGCGTCGGAACGCCGTTGGTCATCTCGTCGCCGCAGTGCACCGCGTTCGGCAGCTGCGCGTTCGCGGGCGACGCGTAGCTGTCGTAGAGCTCCTGGTAGAGCAAGGTCGGATCGGTCGCCATCCCGCTGTTGTTCACGATCGCGGCGAACGCATCGAAGATGCTGATGTTGCTCACGGCGTCCGTGTTCGATTCGAGGAGCACGCGGCCGGGGCTCAACACCCCTTCCGGCGATTGACACACCGACGGATCCTCGACGACCTCGATCCCGACGTGCAAGGTGCCGTGGTTGAAGTCGACGACCTGCCCGCCGATTTGGAACAGGTAGCTCACGAACTCGTCGTCGCCGCCGAAGATCGAGAAGAACTGCACCGCGTCGCTCAGGAGAAACGCCTGCACGGGCACGTCGTCGCCGCCTTGCCCGCCCGCGCCGATCTCCGCCGGGGCCGCGGCGCTCTGCGCCGGAGCGGACGGGAACGCCTCGAACGCTCCCGCTTCGCCACCGAGCGCGCCGGAGCCGCCGGCACCGAAGCCGCCTTTGCCCGCCGAACCGCCCTTGCCGCCCGAGCCGCCCTTGCCGCCCGAACCGCCTTTCGCGCCGGTTCCCCCGCTGCCGCCGACGCCCGTGCCCCCCGTCCCGCCCGCGCCGCCGCCGTTCGAGACGCGCTCGATGAACCAACCGTCTTGGAGCGTCACCGTGTAATTGCCCGGTTGGAGCACCTTCGTGATTTCCGTCGCCGTCGGCGGCGCGTCTTCACTGAAGAGGAAGTCGACCGCTTGCCCCGTGTGCGTGTCGGTGATCACGAACGTTGCATTTCTGAGTCGATAGATGGTTCCCGACTGCGCAGCTGCTTCGAGGGAGAGCCCCACCGTCCCGGTGCGCTGAGGGTCGACGTGTCCTTGTCGGTGATCGGACGAGCACGCGACCAGTTGCACCATGCCGATACTGGCCATGAGCGCAAACCTCGACCACCACCTCTTTTTGAACGATTTCATAAAATTCCGCTCCCCGTCCCGAAATGGAACGCGCCCGCCCGAGTGCAAGACCTGTTCCTGTTCGTCAAAATCATTTCATCGAGCGAACATGCTCGTTCGGAAAACCGCTGTGCCATGAAGTGCCAACTTCGAACCTCGACTCGGACACTCGTGACGTAGTCATCAGTTCGGTCGGAGTCGTCGAGTCGATGAACTCCGGTGCCAACCGCGGTCGACAACGATGTTGCGAGCATGTCAGTCGAGCATGGCACTTTGGTCTGCCCGCCGGCCGTGCTGTCGGTGCCGTCCGGACCGGAACGACGTGCGGCTGCGTGGAAGGCGCGTTTTTGCCTGGTTTCGCGGCGGTGCTCGCTGCCGTCGAAGGAGCCCGCGTAGACTGAGCGGCCTTGGCTCGCTCGACCTCCTCCACCGACGACGCCGTCGCTCAGCTCGTCGGGCGAGCAGGAATGAGCACGGTGGCGAGTCTATTTTTCGCTCAGGCGCGGCGCGATCCGAACGCGATCGCCATTGCCGACGGCGGGCGACTCCTCACGTACGCAGCACTCGCCGAGCGCGTGCTGCGCCTCGCGGGAGTTCTCGAACAGCGTGGTGTTTCGGCGGGCGACCGCGTCGCGGTGCTCTCGGAAAATCGCGCCGAGTTCCTCGAGGTCTTGCTCGGTGCCGCGGCCTTGGGCGCGGTGGTCGCGTGTCAGAGCTGGCGCGTCGCCGTGCCGGAGCTCGCGCACTGCCTGACGCTCGCCGAGCCCGCGCTCGCTTTCGCTTCACCGCGCTACGAGGCGAGGCTCGTCGAGGCGGGATTCTCTCGCTCCGTGTTCGTATTCGGCGAGGCCTACGAAGCGGCGCTCGCCGCGGCGAACCGAGCGACCGACGCCCGCCACTTCGACCCCGAAGCGCCGCTGCTCATTCTCTACACGAGCGGCACGACCGGGCTGCCGAAAGGCGCCGTCATCAGCCATCGCGCCGAGATCGTGCGAAACCTCGTGGTCCGCGCCGAATTCGGCGTGACGGGCGACGAGGCGTTCGTCGCTTGGTCGCCGCTCTACCACATGGGCGCGGTCGACAACTCGCTCGGCGCGCTCATGTCGGGCGGCAAGGTCATTACGGTGGACGGCTTCGAGCGCGCGCGCCTCGCGGAAGTCGTCGCGACGGAGTCGCTCGGCTGGCTCCTGCTCATGCCGGGCATGGTCGGCGGCTTCGCGGCGGAGCTCGAGCAGCGGCGCGTGAAGGCGCGCGGCGTCAAGATCTGCGGCGTGATGGCGGACCTCGTGCCGCCCGCCGAAATCGCCAAGATCACCGAGCTCCTCGGCGCGCCGTACGCAAACACGTTCGGCGCGACCGAAACGGGCTGCCCGCCGTGCTCGGCGAACCTGCTCGCGGTCGGCGTCGCGCCCGCGCGCCTTTCGAAGGAGCAGAGTCGCTTCTGCGAGATCAAGCTCGTGAACCCGGACGACGAGGAAGTGCCCGACGGCGCGCCCGGCGAGCTCTGCATGCGCGGCCCGACGCTCTTCAGCGGCTACTTTCGCGCGACGGAAGCCACGCGCCACGACTTCCGCGGCGGCTGGTTCCACATGGGCGACGTGTTCGTCAGAAACCCCGACCGCACGCTCGACTTCGTCGATCGCGTCAAGTACCTCATCAAATCGGGCGGCGAGAGCATCTACCCCGCCGAAATCGAGCGCGTGCTCTTGCAGGAGCCGCGCGTCGCCGACGCCGCCGTCGTGCGCAAACCGGACGCGCGCTGGGGCGAGGTGCCGGTCGCGTTCGTGGCGAGCCGCGATCCGTCGCTCACGGCCGAAGAGCTCTTCGGTCGTTGCCGGGCCGGACTCGCGAGCTACAAGCAGCCGAAGGAGCTCCACTTCATCGGGTTCGACGAGTTTCCGCGGAGCGCGTCCGGCAAGATCCAACGGCACGAGCTCGAGAAACGGACCAAAGCATGAGCGCTCTTCCCGAAAAACAGACGACGAGCATCGCCACCTCGACCACGGACGACGTGTTCATCCGCGACGTGAGCTTGTGCCGGGAGCTCATCGGCAAGGTGACCTTCACCGAGCTCATCTATTTTCAGCTGCTCGGGCGCCGTCCGACGCCGCCGCAAGTCGCCGTGCTCGACGCGTGCCTCGTCACGCTGATGGAACACGGGCTCACGCCGAGCGCGCTCGCGACGCGCCTCGTGTACTCGAGCGCCGAGGAGGCGATGCAGGCGGCCGTCGCGGCGGGTCTCCTCGCCGTGGGCAGTCGCTTCGTCGGGACGACCGAAGGTTGCGGCGAGCTCATCGAGCGCATCGTGCGCGCGGGTGACGGCGCCGAGGCTGAGGCGCGGCGAATCGCGAGCGCCTACCGAGCGGAGAAAAAGTCGATTCCGGGCTTCGGCCACCCGTTTCACAAGCCGGACGATCCGCGCTCGCCGGTGCTCATCGCGCTCGCTCGCGAGCAGGGCGTCGCGGGCGCGCACGTCGCGGCGGTGCTCGCGTTGTCCGCCGCCATCGACGAGACGTTCGGCAAGCACATCACGTTGAACGCGACGGGCGCCATCGCCGCGGTGCTCGGCGACGCCGGCATTCCGCGCGCCGTCTTGCGCGGCATCTCGCTCATCGCGCGTGCGGCCGGGCTCGTCGGTCACGTGCACGAAGAACAACAGAAACCGGCCATGCGGGCGATCTGGGAGGCGGCCGAGGCGGCCGTGCCCTACGACGGCTCGGCGCTCGAGCGCGCTTGACGTAGCGGGTTCGAGGCCCGAGGCTTCGTGCTACGCTTACGGCCCTTTTGGCGCGACGTCCGTCGCGTCAGGGTACGAGGACAGCGCGGAGGAACTCAATGAAACTCTACATGCACCCGGTCTCCATGACGAGCCGTCCGGTCCGGCTCTTCATCGCGGAAAACAAGATCCCCTGTGAAGAGCAGCTCGTGGACCTCATGACCGGCGAGCACATGAAGGACGCGTACGCGGCCATCAATCCGAACAAGCTCGTCCCCATGCTCGAGGACGGCGACCTCCGGCTCACGGAGAGCTCGGCGATCTTGAAGTACCTCGCCGAGAAGACCAACTCGCCCGCCTACCCGAAGGATCTCAAGCAACGGGCGAAGGTGAACGAGCTCATGGATTGGTTCAACACGAACTTCTACCGCGACTACGCGTACGGCATGGCGTACCCGCAGATCTTCCCGAACCACAAGCGCCCGACGGACGAGGTGCAGTCGGCGACCGTCGCCTGGGGCACCGAGCGCGCGCGCAACTGGCTCACCGTGCTCGACAAGCACTGGCTCGGCCCGAAGAACAACTACGTGTGCGGCAACCAGATCACCATCGCCGACTACTTCGGCGTCTGCCTCGTGACGCTCGGTGAGGTGGTGCGCGTGGACTTCTCGCCGTATCCGAACGTGCAGCGCTGGATCGCCAACATGAAGAAGCTCGAGAGCTGGAACCGCACGAACGAGGCGCTCTACTCGTTCGCGAACGCCGTCAAAGACGCGCCGTTCGTCACCTGCTGAGCCCCGGGGCCCCGTGACGGCGGGGCCGGAGCTCTGCTCCTCTGATTGCCGGCGTCCCGACGTTGCGAGCGTTGTCTGGCCACTCGGGACCGCCGGCACTATGTTTCATGCCTTCTCGGGAACCGGACGATGATCAAGGGCCTCCACCACAACGCCTATCGCTGTCGTGACTCCGAGGAGACGCGCGCGTTCTACGAAGGGTTCCTCGGCCTGCCGCTTTCGGCGACGCTCCGCATTTCGGAGACCAAGACGGGCCGGCAAACCGAGACGCTTCACACCTTTTATGCGCTCGACGACGGCTCGTTCCTCGCGTTCTTCGAGGCGCCGGACATGCCGTTCGAGTTCAAGGCGCAGCACGACTACGATCTTCACATCGCGCTCGAAGTCGAGCCGGACAGGCTCTTGCCCATGCTCGAGCAAGGCAAACGCGCCGGCGTGCCGACGCGCGGCGTCTCCGATCACGACTTCATCCACTCGATCTATTTTCAGGACCCGAACGGCTACATCATCGAGCTCACCGCCAAACAGCCGCACCACGCCGAGGCCGTGAACCCCGAAAAGAACGGCGCGCGGGAACGACTCGAGCGTTGGCAGCGCGACAAGCGAGCGCGGAGCGCGGCCGGCGCGTAGGCGCCCTCGCAAAAAGCCCCCCCGCCGACCTACCCGGGCGGCCCCAACAAGTGCCCTCGATCGCGACCAGAAATTTTTAGCGCAATGGGGGCGGGCGGCTCCATAGTAACTTTGACTACTTAGTCAGGACGAACGGCGCGTTTTCAGCCGAAAATCATGCTCATCGGCTTCTGCGAGCGTCGAATCCGCTGACAGCGTCACGGGCCGAGCGAATTGATGAAGGCCGATACGGTGTCGACCCCGGTGTGATCCACCTCTTCGGTCGCGATGGGCGGCATTTGGTCGCTGTCGCCTCGCGACGACATGCGCATGATGACCTCGCTGTTGGCGGCGTCGCCCGGCTTGATGCGGGGGATGTTCAAAAAGTCGGGATTTTGCGTGGGGACGTTCACCATGCTCGTGTACGTGTCCGTCGTCACGAGCGACGTTTCTCCGACGAGCAGGCGCATCCGCGGGGGCGACGTGGCCGTCGCGTCGAAAAATGCGTTGTGGCAGATGCCGCAGTTCGCGTGCAGGTAGCCGAGGCCGGCCTGTTGCGTGCTCGTCCCCGGGGGCACGAAGCCGTTCGGCGCCGCGGAGGTGAGCAGGTGTTGGTTCGAGAGCACCCCGATGTCGATCGCGCCCGGACTGCCGGTGAGCTCGAACGCGCTGAAGCCGAGGATGCGCTCGGGCAAATGCGCGTGGCACTCGGGGCACGCGGACTGATCGGGGATGTCGTGCTGCGTGCCGTTCGCGTTGTTCACGCCGTGGGGCACGTAGATGGTGTTGGCGGCCGTCGGTGACGCGACGCTCGGATCCCACTGATACGCGGCGAAGAGCCAGTCGTTCGCGCCCGGTCCGAAGCGGTGGATGAAGCGCGTCTCGACCAGCGTGTCGCCGATGCGAAACTCCTTCCAGAAGCGCGTGCCCACCGGGAAAACCCAGTGATCCATGTCGCTCGTGTCGATTTGCGTGCACGGCGGGAGGTAGATCCAGCGCCGCTTGTTCGCTCCGTCGGACCAGAGCGGGTACGTCGGCGTGTAGATGTTCGCGTAAGGCGCGGTGTCCGTCGGATCGGCGTTCGGCGACGTGTAGAGGCCCGTGAGATCGAGCGTCGCGGGCGGCGTGCTCAGTAGCGGGAGGTTCAAGGTGTCCACGCACGGCTCGTCGCCGTGAGCGCCCGCCGCGCCGCCGAGGCCGCCCTCGCCGCCCGTGGCCATGCCGCCGTTCGACGATCGTGCGCCGCCGGTCTCGCCCCCCGCCTCACCCCCGGCACCGCTGCTCTCGCTGCCGCCGGTCCCGACCTTGCCGCCGGTAGCGCTCCGGCTGCCGCCGGTTCCGACTCGTGTTCCCCCGGTGCCGCTGCGCGAAGTCGTGCCGCCCTGGCTCGCTCCGCCTTCACCGGCGTCACCGGGCGCGCCCGCGGTTGCGCCCGAGCTCGGCGCGCCGCCGTTTCCGCCTGTTGGCTTCGTTCCGCCGGATCCTTCGAGACCGGCCGAGCCTTGCGTTCCACCCGCGCCGCTCGCCGCGCCGGACGCGTCGTTCGCCGCCGACGCGGCATCGTCCGCCGAGCAGCCGTGAATACCCGATAAGAGCGCGCAGCCGATCGCCGTCGCGCCGACCAAACGAAGCCTCATCCCTCCATTTCCGGCCGGACGTCAAAGCGCGTCAAGCGGCGAAGTGTCACGCTGCTTGAGCTTTTTTCAAGTCGCCCCGCCGAGAGGCGCTCACGTATCGCCGCGGGGACG
>DATJXW010000053.1:0-6546 GCA_035499895.1 Polyangiaceae bacterium
CGAAGCGCGTCGAAGTGACGGACTCCGCGGGCGAGACGATCGACGTGCTCGACGCGTTCACCTACGAGACGGACAACGACGGTTTCGAAGGCGGCCTCAGCGGCGATCCGATCGACGGTGAGGTGCAGGTGCTCGTGCTCGACAGCGTGGAGAGCAACGCGGTTCCGGGCGCCACGGTGCTCGCGGGCAAGAGCGCGGACGACGTGCTCACGACGCAAACGGACGGCTTCGGCACCGCGCTCGTCGCGAGCCCCGATCTCGGCTCCGCGGTCACCATCACCGTCGCGAAGAAGTGCTTTCAGCCGCAGACGTTCGTGGACGTGCCGGTCGACAAGTTAACGGTGTTCCTCGATCCCGTGCTCTCGCCCGATTGCGGCGACGACGGCTCGATTCCGGTCGGCGGCGGCAACCCCGGCAAGGGCGCGACCGTGAGCGGTCAGCTCGTGTGGCCGCTCGACGGCGAGCTCAAAATGAAGGGCTTCAGCAACGTCCCGGCGCCGGTCACCGACAGCGTGAAGCAGGTCGCCTACGTCTTTCGCCTCGCGTCGAAGCCGACCGACACGTTCGTGCTCCCGAACGCGGGGACGGCCGTCACGCCCGCGTCGCTCGGGGACGTGGGCTACACCTTCTCGCTCTCGACCACGCCGGGCAACTTCACCGTCTACGCCATTGCCGGGCTCGAGGATCAATCGCAGTCGCCCTACGTGTTCACGCCCTACGCCATGGGCCTCACGCGGGGCGTCGCCGTCGGACCGAACGAGACGCACTCCGACGTTTACATTTCCGTCGACGTGCCGATCGACCACGAGCTCAGCGTGGACGCGGCCGGCCCGACGCCGACGCCGCGCGGCCCCGATCGCATCGAGGCGAGTCTCGCGATCCAGATCGGCACGGAAGGCTACGTGCTCCTGCCGAACGGCAAGCAAACGAGCCTGTTGCCGCCGGCCGGGCCGTTCAATTTCGTGGGCATTCCGCCGCTCGCGGGCTCGCTCACCGGCGCCCGCTACGTGACGACCGCGCTCGCCGAAACAGGCGCCGCCGGCGGCACGCCGCTCTCGTCGGTGGGGCTCTTCGCGACCGTGACGGACGGCACGACGCTCGGGGTCGGTTCGTTCGTCGAGCTGCCCGAGCTCGTCTCCCCCGCGAGCGGCAGCACCTGGGATCGCGCCACGTTCTCGCTCACGCAGGAACCGGGCGGTCCCGACCCGGACCTCACGTTGATCGACGTGGGCAGCGGCAACGGCCTCGTCACCTGGCGCGTGGTCGCTCCGGGGGCGCCTTCGAAGATCGAAGTGCCGGACCTCAGCGCCGTCGACCCCGACTTCGCGCTCGTGTCCGGGCCCATCGAGCTCGACGTGAACCTCGTTCATTTCGACCCGAGCGACGGGTTCTCGTATTCGACCCTGAGCGGCGCCGAGCTCACGCCGCGCGGCTGGCGTGCCTACTCCGAGGACGTCTTCTTTGCGACGTATTGAAGCCCGTCGGGCGCGCCGCTCCGGAACGAACCCGTCACGCGCGCTCGCCCTGCTCCTCGCGGGCGGCTTCGCGCTCGGCGCCTGCACTCCCGATCCGTCCGATCGCTGGCTTTTTCATCCCGCCGGCGGCAGCTGCACGCCCGGGACGTATCGCTGCGACCCGGAGCTCGAGCAATGCACCGAGGACAGCGGCGGCCCCGCGTGGGTGAAGCTCGAGGACTGTTCGAAACAGGGCTTGGTCTGCGCGGTAGGTCTCGGAGCCTGCTCGGTGTGCGTCCCGAACTCGAACGATTGCCAGGGTTCGACGGCCGTCCAGTGCAGCGCCGACGGCACGACGTGGGAGCCGCAGGACACGTGCGACGAGAGCGCGGGCGAAGCGTGCCGTGACGGCGTCTGCGACAACCTCTGCAGCGACGCGTCGCGCGGCCGCAGCAACGTCGGCTGCGAGTATTGGGCGGTCGATCTCGACAACGCCGACGTCGACGCGACGCTGAACGCCGCTGCGCAGCAGTACGCCGTCGTCGTGAGCAACGCGCAACCCGACGTGACCGCGCACGTCACGATCGAACAAGACGACACGCAGCCGGGCGACGACAACGCGCCGTACACGGTGGCCGAGGCCGACATCCCGCCGCTCAGCTTGCGTGTCTTTCCGCTCGGGCCGCGCGAGGTCGACGGCTCGCCGCCCGGCGAGTTCAATTCGGGCACGAATTCGGCGCTCACGCGCCAGGCGTTTCGGGTGCGCTCGAGCTTTCCGGTCGTCGCCTATCAGTTCAACCCGCTCACGAACGTGGGCGTGTTCTCGAACGACGCGTCCCTGCTGAAGCCGCGCGAGGCGGTCGAGCCGGACGGCGACGGCATGCAGACGGCCTACGTCGTCGTCGGCTGGCCGCAGACGATCGCGCACACGCAGGATCCGCGCACGAGCTTCGGGTCGACGACGCGCGTCGATCTGCGCGCGTTCTTGACGCTCGTGGGCACGCGCGCCGGGACGAACGTGCGGGTAGCGACCACGACGCGCTTCCTCGGCGCGCCCGGCATTCCCGCGACCGACGCGGGCGGCGAGATCAGCGAGACGCTCGGCGCCTTCGACGTGCTGAACCTCGAAACCGACGATTTCAACGCCGATTTCACTGGCAGCATCGTCGAGGCGGACGGCCCGATCATCGCCTACACCGGCAGTGAGGCGAGCGACGCCCCGTACTTCACGAACCTCGGCGAGCGCTACTGCTGCGCCGATCACCTCGAGGAACAGCTCGACCCGGTGCGCACGGCGGGAGTTCGCTTCATCGCCGCCGTGACGCCGAATCGAACGGACGCGCTCGCGGCGGCCGGAGCGGCCATCGGTCACACCGATCAGGACGACTACTTCCGCGTCGTCGCGACCACCACGAGCGGCGCTCACATCACGACGTCGCTCGACAGCGCGCCGGCGGTCGAGCTCGTCGGTCAGGGCGACTATTACGACATCCCGAGTCACGAGTCGTTCTCGCTCACGAGCGACTCACCCATCACGCTCATGAGCGTCTCGCCGAGCCAGGAAGCCGCGGGCGTGCCCCAGGCGCTGCCCGGCGGCGATCCGAGCTCGCTCATCATCCCGCCAATCGAGCAGTTTCGATCGACGTACGTCTTCTTGACGCCCGACGAGTACGCGTTCGATTTCGTGCGGATCTCGGCGCCGGCGACGGCCAACATCGTCTTCGACGGTCGCAAACTGGACGATCTCGCCTGCGCGTCGGCTCCGGCCGGGATGATCAGCGCGCCGCTCGCCGCGCCGGAAGCCTACGTCGTCTACAGCTGCCAGCTCGGCTTCCCCATCATCGATCCGAACGGACAGCCGCCGGAGAATTTCCAGCCCGGCACGCAGAACGACGGCGTGCACGTGATCGAATCCGACCGCGACATCGGCGTGCTCGTGGACGGCTTCGATCGTTACGTGAGCTACGCGTACGCGGCCGGCACCGAGCTTTCGCTCATCGTTCCGCGCTGAGCTCGCGCGCGGTCGTTCGCTCGGCGGCCGCGAGCCGGGCCTTGCCGAATCCCCGGGAACACTGTACCAAAGCATCCTCGATGCCGACTGCACTCATCACGGGAATCAACGGGCAGGACGGCTCGTATCTGAGCGAGTCGCTGAAGGCGCGAGGCTATCGCATCGTCGGCATCGATCTCGTCGCGCGACCCGCGGCTCCCGGCATCGAGGTCATCGTCGGCAACGTGAGCGACGCGGAAACGGTGCGAGCGGCGGTCCACACGGCGCAGCCCGACGAAATCTACCATCTTGCCGGGCAGAGCTCGGTCGGTCGCTCGTTTTCGGATCCCGCCGGCACGTTCATCAGCAATGCCGTGAGCACGCTCCACGTGCTCGAGGCGGCGCGTGCCGAGCAGCAAGCCCCGCGCGTCCTCATCGCGGCGTCCGGCGAGCTCTTCGGCGACACGGGCGGCGCGCCGGCGAACGAGAAAACGCCCTTTCAGCCGCGGAGCCCGTATTCGGCGGCCAAGTGCTCGGCGGCAAACCTCGTCCAAAGCTACCGCGCCTCGTTCGGTTTGTTTTGTTGTGTCGCCTTCTTCTACAACCACGAATCGCCGCGCCGGCCCGAGACGTTCGTGACGCGCAAGATCGTGCGCGGAGCGTGTCTCATCGCGCGCGGCCGTGCGGACAAGCTCGAGCTCGGCGACACGAGCGTGATTCGCGATTGGGGCTACGCGCCGGAGTACATGGAGGCGGCGCGCCGCATGCTCGCGCAGCCGAACGCCGAGGACCTCGTGATCGCGACGGGCAAGAGCTGTTCGCTCGAGCACTTTCTCGAGCTCGCGTTCACGCGCGTCGGGCTCGACTACCGCAAGTACGTCGTGAGAAATCCGATGCACGTGCGCAATACCGACATCCGCGCCATGAACGCGGATCCGTCGCGCGCCGCGGAGCGTCTCGGCTGGCGCGCCGAAACGCAGGTCGAGGCGCTCATCGACCGGCTCGTCACCGCCGAGTTCGCGCAGCTCGACGCCGAGAATCAGCGCTGACGCAGGCGGGCCCGGAGGCCATGCGCGTCCTGTTCGTGAACCCCGCTGCGACCCTCGGCGGGTCGGAGCGCAGCCTGCTCGATCTGCTCGCCTCGCTCCGCGCGAGCGTTCCGAGCGTGACGCCGCGCCTCCTCGCCCTCGCGGACGGCGAGCTCGTCGAACGCGCGCGCGAGCTCGGCGTGCCCACGGACGTGCTGCCGTTGCCGGAAGGTCTCGCTGAGCTCGGGGATTCCGGCAGCGACGCGTGGGGGCTCGCAGCGCGCACGCCGGCGCTCCTTCGCGCGGGCATCGCCGCGGCCGGGTTCGGCGCGCGCCTGCGCCGGCTCGTGCGCGCCTTCGCGCCGGACATCGTGCACACGAACGGCATGAAAGCGCACCTCGTGCTCCCGGCCGTCGTGCCCGAGTACCCGCGCGTCGTCCACCTGCGCGACTTCGCGAGCGAGCGCCCGCTCGCGCGCCGCGTGCTGCCGCTCCTCGCGCGCCGGAGCATCGTGGTGACGAACTCGCGCGCCGTCGAGGAGGACGCGCGGCGCCTCGCACCCCGCAGTCGCACGCGCGTCGTTTACAACGGCGTGGATCTCGAGGAATTCGCGCCTCGAGCGCGCGAGCTCACGCACCTCGCCGCGCTCGCCGGCATGAGCGTTCCCGAACCGGAAAGCATCGTCGTCGGCATGCTCGCCACGTTCGCGTGGTGGAAGGGTCACCGGACGTTCCTGCGCGCGGCGGCGCGCGTGCTCGCCGAAGAGCCCGCGCTCGGCTTTCGCTTCTACGTCGTCGGCGGCCCGATCTACGCGCGCCCCGGCGCCGAAGTGACCGAACGCGAGCTACGCCAGACGGTCGCCGAGCTCGGACTCGAGCCGCACGTCGGCTTCGTGCCGTTTCAACACGACGCGGCGGCGGCTTACCGCGGGCTCGACATCGTCGTGCACCCGAGCGAGCGCCCGGAGCCGTTCGGCCGCACCATCGTCGAAGCCATGGCCTGTGAACGCGCGGTCGTCGCCGCGCGCGCCGGAGGCGCAGCCGAGCTCTTCGTCGACGGCGAGACCGCGCTCGGCCACCGGCCGGGTGACGCGAGCGACTTGGCCGCCGCCGTGCTCCGGCTCGCCCGCGACGCTGGGCTCCGTAGCCGCATCGCGCGGGCCGGGCGACTCGCCGCGGAGGCCCGCTTCGACCGGCGGCGCCTCGGGCCCGAGCTTCACGCCGTCTACGGCGAGCTGCTCGCCGGCAGGCTACGCTAGGCGCGTGTGCGGCATCGCCGGAACCCTGGGCATCGATCCGGCGCGCGCCCGCGACGCGGCGACGCGCATGCGCGACGCGCTCCGCCATCGCGGCCCCGACGACGAAGGCGTCGAAGAGGTGCGCGGCCCGAGCGGTTTCGCGCCCGCGGTGCTCGCCCACACGCGCCTTTCAATCGTCGATCTGTCGCCGGCCGGTCACCAGCCGAAGCGCGACGTCCCGTCCGACCCGAGGCTTTCGCCGAACGCCGTCACCTTCAACGGCGAGATCTACAATTATCGCGAGCTCTGGGCCGAGCTCGAGCGGGCCGGCTGGCCCTGCCGTTCGACCTCGGACACGGAGGTGCTGCTGCACGCCTATCGGGTCTGGGGCGAGCGCGCCGTCGAACGCTTCGAGGGCATGTTCGTCTTTTGCTTGCTCGACACGTCGCGCGGCCTCGCGTGGTTCTGTCGCGATCGCGTCGGCATCAAGCCGCTTTACCTCTTTCGGCCGGCGACGGGCGGGCTCTTGTTCGCGAGCGAAGTGCGCGCTCTCCTCGCGGCGGATCCGGAGCTCGTCCCGCGCCGGCTGCGCCCGTCCGCCACGGAGAGTTTTCTCGCGCAAGGGGCCGTGATGAGCGAGCTCGCGGCGGTCGAGGGCGTCGAGCTGCTCGCGCCGGGCCAGTCGTTGCTCTGCGACTTCGACGGCAAGCCGCTTCGCTCGGTGCGCTACTGGTCGATCGATTTCGGCGGTCCGGACGGCGAAAAGACGCTCCCCGCCGACGGCTCGACGCCGCCGCTCGCGCCCGCGAGCGCGGAGCTCGGAGCCGCCACCTGGC
>DATJXW010000054.1:0-11149 GCA_035499895.1 Polyangiaceae bacterium
CATCGAGTGCATCGAGTGCATCGAGTGCATCGAGTGCATCGAGTGCATCGAGTGCATCGAGTGCATCGAGTGCATCGAGTGCATCGAGTGCATCGAGTGCATCGAGTGCATCGAGTGCATCGAGTGCATCGAGTGCGTCGAGTGCGTCGGGGGGTGCGAAGCGGGTAGTTTGTTGACACAACGAATGACTTGCCGCCGAAAGCCGGACCAACGGCGATCGGCGCTCTCGTGCTCACGGCTGGAGCAGAGCTGCGTTTAGGTGGGCCCGGCGTTTGGCGGCGCGCTGGTTGGTCGTCGCGGCGTTCGCCGTCGTGGCGTTTGCCGTCGTGGCGTTTGCCGTCATGGCGTTTGCCGTCGTGGCGTTCGCCCTCGTGGTCTTTGCAGGCGCGCTGGTTGGCGACGCGTTGGTTGGCGACGCGCTGGTTGGCGACGTGGCGTTTGCCGGCGCGCGGGTTGGCGGAGCGTTTAGGAGGGCGCGGGTTCGGAAAGGTGTGGCGTTTGGAAAGGCGCTGGTTTTGCCGGCGCAGTGCTTGAGCCGCCGTGTTTGGCGGCGGGGGGTTTAGGACGGCGGAGCGTTCGGGAGCGCGTGGCGTTTAGGAGCGCGCAGGGTCGGGCGCGGTAGGGGGCGTTCGACGGCGCTCGGCGCGGTGTGGCGTGCGGTGCGGCGGGATGCCCTCCCATGCGAGTCCGCGAGCATCGGGGAGGGCCGGCCGCGCGCAGCCGCGTCGCGGCGAGCACGGACGCGGAGTGAAGGCGCGTGGAGGCGAGGGGTGGGCAGCTGCGCGCGTGAGATGACGGCGAATGGTCGCGGTTTTTTGCGCGGAGATGGGGGCGCGGGTCAGGAGTATTCGCGCGTCTTCAGGAAGCGGACTTTGGGCCACTCTTTTTCGGTGGTTTCGAGGTGCCACGCGTTGCGCGCGAGGAAGACGAGGGCGCCTTGGTGGTCGTCGGCGACGTACGCTTCGTTCTCGCGGGCGAAGCGCGCAAGCTCGGGGGCCGCGTCGCTTTCGACCCAGCGCGCGGTGTAGAGGCCGGCGCTCTCGAAGACGACGGGGAGGTCGTATTCGTTTTTGATGCGGTCGGCGAGGACGTCGAATTGGAGCGCGCCGACGACGCCGACGATGTGGCTCGTGCCGAGGCGCGGACGGAAGACGCGCGCGGCGCCTTCTTCGGCGAGTTGCTCGAGCGCGCGGCCGAGGTGCTTCGCGCGCAGCGGATCGGTCGGGCGCACGCGCTCGAGGAGCTCGGGCGCGAAGCTCGGAATGCCGGTGAACGCCAGGGTTTCGCCTTCGGTGAGCGCGTCGCCGATGCCGAGCTTGCCGTGGTTCGGAATGCCGATGACGTCGCCCGCGTACGCCTCTTCGGCGAGCTCGCGATCTTGCGCGAGAAAGAGCACGGGGTTGTGCACGGTGAGTTTTTCACCGCTCCGCACGTGCGAGAGCTTCATGCCGCGCTGGAAGTGGCCGGAGCAGAGCCGCACGAACGCGACGCGATCGCGGTGCTTCGGGTCCATGTTCGCCTGCACCTTGAAGACGAAGCCGCTCACCTTGTCTTCGGTGGGCGAGACTTCGCGCTCGCGTGCGCGCCGCGGGCCGGGGGCGGGCGCGAGCTCGCACAGGCCGCGCAAGAGCTCGCGCACGCCGAAGCTCGTGATCGCGCTGCCGAAGAACATGGGCGTTTGATGGCCGCCGCGGAACTCGGCGAGATCGAACTTCGGGCAGAGCGCGCGCGCCATCTCGACTTCTTCGCGCAGCGTCTTCACGGCGTTTTCGGGCAAGAGCTCGTCGAGCTTCGGATCGCCGAGGCCCTGGCACTCGATGCCTTCTTCGGCGAGGCGCTCGCGCGAACGCTCGGTCAAGAGCAGCCGGTCGCGCGCGAGATCGTAACAGCCGAGAAAGCTCCGGCCCATGCCGATCGGCCAGCTCAGCGGCGTGACCGAGAGCGCGAGATCGCGCTCGACTTCGTCCATCAGCTCGAACGGCTCGCGCCCTTCGCGATCGAGCTTGTTCACGAACGTGACGATCGGCACGTTGCGGAGCCGGCACACCTCGAAGAGCTTGCGTGTCTGCGTCTCGATGCCGCGCGCCGCGTCGAGCACCATCACCGCGGAGTCGACGGCCGTCAGCGTGCGGTACGTGTCCTCGCTGAAATCCTGGTGACCCGGCGTGTCGAGCAGGTTCAAGACGCGCCCCTCGTACTCGAACGTCATCGCGCTCGCCGTGACGGAGATGCCGCGCTCGCGCTCGACCTTCATCCAGTCCGAGCGGGCGCGCCGTTGCTCGCCGCGCGCCTTGACGGCGCCGGCGAGCTGAATCGCGCCGCCGAAGAGCAAGAGCTTCTCGGTGAGCGTGGTCTTGCCGGCGTCGGGGTGCGAGATGATCGCGAAGGTGCGGCGGCGCGCGACTTCTTGGGCGAGGGGCAGGGTCATGCGTGCGGTCGATCGGCGGGGGAGTGTGTCAGGGTCCGAGCACGAGCACCCGCGTTTCGGTGAATTCCTCGGCGGCGAAGCGGACGCCCTCGCGTCCCGAGCCGGAATCCTTGGTGCCGCCGTAGGGGAAGTGGTCGATGCGGAAGGTCGGGGGCTCGTTGACGATCACGCCGCCATACTCGAGCTCTTCGAACGCGGCGAGCGCTCTTCCCACGTTTTCGGTGTACACGCTCGCCTGCAGGCCGAAACGCGTCGCGTTCGCGCGGCGGACGGCGTCCTCGAACCCGTCGAACGGCTCGATCGTCGTCACGGGGCCGAAGACCTCGCCGGTGCAGACGGGCAAATCGGGCCGCGCGTCGACGAGCACGGTCGGCTCCACGACTTGCCCGGCCGCTTGGCCGCCCGTGAGCACGCGTGCGCCCGCCGCCGCGGCTTCGCGCACGAGGCCGAGCACGCGTTCGACGTGGCGCGCTTCGATGAGCGGACCGACGACGGTCGCGGGGTCCGCCGGATCGCCGACGGCGAGCGCGCGCGTCGCCGCGACGAAGCGCGCGAGAAAGTCGTCGTAGAGCGAGCGGTGCACGAACAGGCGCTGCGCCTTGATGCACACCTGTCCGGCGCTGCCGAAACAAGCATCGACGAGACTCGGCATGATGCGCTCGAGGTCGACGCCCGCGTCGACGATGGCCGGCGCGTTGCCGCCGAGCTCGAGGAGCACGTGTTTTCGCGGGTCGAGGCCCTTCAAATGGAACCCGACGCGATCGCTGCCCGTGAACGAGAGCACCGCGACGCGCGGATCCTTCGCGAGGATCTCGGCGACGTCGGGACGCGCGTGGAGCGCGCTCACCGAACCTTCGGGCACGCCGAGCTCGTAGAGGATTTCGGCGACGAGGAGCGCGGCGCTCGGCGCCTGGTGCGGCGGCTTGAGCACGATGGGCGCGCCCACGGCGAGCGCCGGCGCGAGCTTGTGCGCGGCGAGGTTCAGCGGGAAATTGAAGGGCGAAATGGCGGCGACCACGCCGCGCGGCACGCGCCGATACGCGAGCAACTTGCCGACGCCGCGCGGCGAAATGTCGGCGGGCATGAGCTCGCCGCCGAGGGTGCGCGCGACGCCGGCCGCGAGCGTGAAGGTGTCGAACGCGCGGTCGACTTCACCGCGCGCGTAGCGAATCGGTTTGCCGCTCTCGCGTACGATGACGGAGACGAGCTCGTCACGCCGATCACGAAGACGCGCGACGAGCTTCTCGCAGAGCTCGGCGCGCGCGTGCGCTGGAACACGACGTGTTTCGCGTCGCGCTGCATGCGCGGCCGCGAGTGCGACATCGACGTCCACGGGCGCCGCCTGTACGACTTCCGTCACCGGTGTTCCGTCGAACGGATTCGAAATGACGTCGATCGTCCCGGTTTCACGCCGTTTTCCCGCGATGAACGCTGGTCGTCGCTGCATTTTTGTTTGATGGAATCCTACAACGTGAGTGCTCGTGTGCCACGCATCGCGCGTCGCTTTGTGATGGACGCGTTCGCGCGATGCGGTTAGTTCTGAATACCGATGCGGTTGATCCCGTCCCTCGTGCTTGGCCTCGTCACTGCCGTGAGTGGGCCCGCGAAGGAAGCGCCGACGGTACCGCTCGCCGCGGGCATGACGAAGTCGGCCATCGCGGAGATCGATCAGGCGATCGGCATCGAGCTCGCGCCGAAGGTCGCGGCATTCGATCCCAACCTCGACGCGCCGAAACGCCTCGTGACGACCGGCGGCCGCGTGATCGCGTTGCCGAACGGCTGCCGCACCGTCTCGCACAAGTTCGACTTGGTGGTGCACTTCCACGGCGCGCCCACGTCGCTCGAGCCCGCGTTCGAGCGCTCGGACATCGACGCGGCGTTCGTGATCCTGAATCTCGGCATCGGCTCGGGCCGCTACGACGAGGCGTTCCGCTACCCGGGCAGCTTCGACGGCATGCTCGCGCGCACGCGCGCCGCGCTCCACGAGATGTGTCCGACCGCGGTCGATAGCATCGGTCGTATCGCGCTCTCGGCCTGGAGCGCGGGCTACGGCGCCGTCTTCCGCATCCTCGATCACGAGAAGGACGCGGCGCGGGTGGACGCGGTGCTGCTCGCGGACGGTTTGCACGCCGATTTCGAGCCGGGCGGCGAGTTCGAGCATCGCATCGCCGTCGAGCAGATCGCGCCGTTCGTCACCTTCGCCGACCAAGCCGTCGCGGGGCAAAAGCTCTTCGCCATCACGCACTCGGCGATCATGACGACGTACGCGAGCACGACGCAGACGACCGATTTCTTGCTCGCGCAAGAGAACGTGGAGCGCGTGCCCGTGAACGCGCCGCCGCCGCGCCCCGGCATGACGCCTCGCTCGCGCGGGGACGCCGGCAACTTCCACGTGATGGGCTTCGACGGGGACAACGAGCAGGCGCACTGCGACCACCTGCACGCCTACGGGGACACGCTGCTCCCCTATCTCAAAGAGCGCTGGCACTGACGCGCCGGTGGCCGGCGCGGCTCAGTGACGGCTGAGCCAGAGAATCGAGAGCACCGCGACGACGGCGATGGCCGCGCAGGCGAGCCAAAACCAGCGCGGCACGCGCGTCTTCGCGAGGGGCGGCAGCGAGCTCGACAGGCGCGGGGGCAGCGAGCTCACGGGCGCCGGGCCCGGCGGACGCGAGCTCGAGTACGCGGCCGGGAGCGGCACCGTGTCGACCACGCGCTTGTAAGCGCGATTGGTCGGCGGCGTCGGGGTTCGCGAGGGCCTGAGCGGCAGCGTTTCGGCGAGCGGTGTCGCGAGCGAGCGCGCCGGCATTTCAGCGGTGGGCGCGCCGGTGAACACGTCGAGAAAGGCGCGGGCCATCTCGACGGCGGAAGCGAAGCGCGCGTCCGGCTCGTTCGCGAGCGCCTTGGCGAACCAGGCGTCGAACAGCGGGTCGAGCTCGCCGCCCTGGCTCTTCGCCCGCTCGGACGCGAGGTGCTGGCGGTGCTGCGAGCCGTCCGGCTCGGCGACGGCGTGAAGCGCGTTGTACCAGGGGATGCCCGTCGCCGCGAAGAAGCACACGAGTCCGAGCGCGTAGCGATCGCTCGCGGGCGTGCTCGGGCCCGTCGCCGTCTCGGGCGCGCTCCAGCCGAGCAGCGCCGACGGCCCGCGACCGGCCGCGGCGCGCAGCGGGCCGAGCGCAAAATCGGTGAGGCGCGCCCAATGCGGGTCGTCGAAGGAGACGAAGACGTTTTGCGGCTTGAGCCCGCCGTGCACGATGCCCGCCCCGTGCGCCGCGTCGAGCGCGGCCGCGAGCGTCGCGAGGGCCGGCGCGAGCGCGCGGAGCGGGAGCGGCCCTCGCTCGTTCACGTAGCGTGACAGCGTCGGAAAGGTGATGCGCTCGCTCGCGACGTAGGGGCGCTTGAGCGTGCTCTCGACGCCCACGTCGTACGCGCGCGCGATGCCGTCACCCGGGAGCTCGGAGACGGCGCGCGTGACGCGCGCGTATTCGCCGAACGCCGGCTCGAGCGCGAGCGCCGGATCGTGCAGTTTGAGGGCGGCGAAACGGCGCTGGCTCGCCTCTTCGACCTCGTAGACTTCGGCGCTTTCGCTCCTCCCGAGCAGGCCGCCCACGATCCAGCGCGAGGCGAAGAGAGAGCCGGCGGTGAGCAGGCGCGCCGCCACGTCACTCCTCGACCCGAATGCGATCGAGCCGATCGGCGCGCCTGAGGTCGGGAAACAGCGCCATCCACGCGAGCACGACCACGCACGTGCCGATACCGCCGACCACCGCGGCGGGCACCGCGCCGAAGAACGCGGCCGTGACGCCCGACTCGAACTCGCCGAGCTCGTTCGACGCGCCGATGAACAAGAGGTTCACGGCGGAGACGCGGCCGCGCATGGCGTCGGGCGTCTCGAGCTGCACGAGCGAGTGACGGATGTAGACGCTCACCATGTCGGCCGCGCCCGCGACGGCGAGCGCCGCGGCCGAAAGCGCGAGGTTTTTCGAGACGCCGAAGACGATGGTGGCGACGCCGAACAAAAAGACGCAGCCGAACATGGTCTTGCCGGTCCGGCTCGCGACCGGGCGAAACGCGATGGCGAGCGCCGTCACGGCCGAGCCGACGGCCGGCGCGCTCCGCAACAAGCCGAGCCCCCGCGGCCCGGCTTGCAGCACGTCGCGCGCGAAGATGGGCATGAGCGCCACGGCGCCGCCGAGCAGCACCGCGAAGAGATCGAGTGAGATCGCGCCGAGCAGCACTTTCTTCCGCCACACGTAGGATAGCCCCGCGCCGACCGATTTGAACGACACCGAGCCGCCCGTGTCGCCCCGGCTGCGCGTGCCGATCGAAAAGAGGCAGGCCACGCCGGCGAGCTCGAGCGCCAGCGCGAGCATGAACACGAACGCCGCGCCCCGCGCGTCTTGCAGCAGGCCGCCGAGCGCGGGGCCGACCATGATGCCGAGCTGGTACGTGGACGAACCCCAGCCGATGGCGCTCGGGATGTCTTTGCGCTCGACCAGGTTCGGCACGAGCGCGTTGTCCGCCGGACCGGCGAACGCGCGCGCCGCGCCGATCACGGCGAGGACCGCGTAAATGGCCGCGACGGGCACCGCCCCGAGGCTCGACAGGACGCAGAGCGCCGCGCTGCCGAGCGCTTCGACGCCGTAGCAGGCCGCGAGGACGTGACGGCGGTCGAAGCGGTCGGCCGCGTGCCCGGTGAGCGGGAACAGCACGATTGCCGGGAGAAACTGCGCGAGCCCGACGAACCCGAGCGCGAGCGCGCGGCCCGTGAGCGTGTAGACCACCCAGCCGATGGCGACGCCTTGCATCTGCGTCGCCACGAGGGTGGCGAGGCGTGCGAGCTGAAACCGCCGAAAATCGGGGTAGCGAAGCGCGGCGGTGTGCGCGAGCGCGGCTTCGCCGCTCACGGTTGCGCGGCGGGCGCGGCGCCGCCGCTCGGCTTCGCGGTCGAGCCGGAGACCGAGCCGGTGGTCTCGCCGCCGCTGCTCGGAGCGGACGCGGATTCGGCCGTCGCGTCGCGGGCGGGCGAGGACGGCTCGTGCGACGTGCCCTCGGCGGCTTGCTCGGCGAGCTCGTCGAAATCGACGGGCGTTTGCGCGGGCGCGCCGTGCGGCGACTTGCGCGGCGCCTCACCCGGGCCGGCGTAGTCGATCCAGCGCGTCGAATGCGGGCGCACGTCGAGGTGCAGGAAGGTCGAGTTCGGGTAGAAGCCGACGCCGACGTTGTCGAGCGTGAGCAGGTAATCGCGCGCGACGGCGTTCGGCACGCCGACGATCATGAAATCCATGGCCTGGCTGGTTTTGTGCCGAGAATCGCGGAAAAACGAGGTCGTGCGGTAACCGCTCACGATGTGGATCGGGCGGCCGCCGAACGTGTTGCTCACGTCGACGATGAGCCGGAGCAAGCGATCCGGCGGACCGGGGTGGTCGCCCGTCGCGCTCAAGAGCTCGGCGATGGCTTGGCGCGCGGCCGGCCGCAGCTTGCCCTTCGCGTCGATCACGAGCCCGCGCCACTTCGAGTTGTAGTTCGAGATCTCGACCCAGTTCTTGCGCTTGGGCGTGTGCGCGTAGTCTTGCCAGGCGGGGCCGGAGCGCCGGCGGCCGTTGCTCGGACGTTCGAGCGACGCCCGGCGCGTCGCCGGATCGGGCGCGTCACCGAGGTTCGGGTTCGCGGCGCGTGCTTCGCTGCCGTCCTTGTCGCTGCGGTCCGGGATGACGAGCCGCTGGCCGGGCTTGATCGGAGCGTGCTCGCGGATGCCGTTGGCGTATGCGATCGCTTCGATCGTCACGTTGTAGCGTTTCGCGATCGAGCCGAGCCGCTGGCCCTTCTGCACCACGTGCGTCTGCGGCGCGCCCTTCGCGGAGGCGAGCGCCGGCGATGCCGAAGCGGACAGACCTACGAAAACCAAGCCGAGGAGAGCGTGTCGAAACATGCGGCAGGGTCGATACCGCTCGCACAAATCCGGGCGCTCGGCCAGACCCTATTTGGGTCGGCCGGTCGGTTCGTGTCGGCTCGGTCGTGCGAAGAACCCCAAAATAAGAAGCAACTGCGCCCTCCTTCGTGCCGACCAGCTTGACGCGCGGCGCGGATCACCGGCATTTCCATGCTGCGCGTTTCATGAAACCCGATTTCGACCCACGAAAAGCGCACGAGAAGGGCGATACCCTGCCGGAACAGGCGAACGTGTACGTGCCGCCTCGGCCGCTCGCCCAGATCTCCGATCACCGCACGATGGACATCAAGGCCATCCGGATCGCGGCCGAGATCGACCCGCGCCAGGCGAAGACGATCGTGCGCATGCAGGCGCCGGTGCGGCGCCGCCGGGGGCTCGTGCTGTTCGCGGTGAGCTCGTGCGTCGTGCTCGGGCTGCTCGCCGCGGCGGCCTACGTGACCGTGGTCGGCCCGCAGCCGCTGCCGCTCTCGTCGGACTCCGACGCCGCTCCCCGCGTCGCGCCGCCGCCCGTGGAGATCCAGACGGCTCCCGCGCCCGTCGTGCCGCGCGCCGCGTCACCCGAACCTCCGAGCGCGCCCGTCGAGGCAGAGACCGCCGTCCCGCCGCCCGTCACCGCCCCGGCGACCGCGAGCGTATCGCCGCCGAGCCGCCCCGCGCAGCGCGTCGCGCCGCGCAAGCCGAAAGTCAGTCGAGAGCCATGGCTCGAGTAGTCAGGCTCGCCGGTCTCGCGTTCGCGCTGTTCGTCCTCGCGCTCGCGAAACCGAGCCGCGCCGACGACGACAGTGATCGCGCCGAACAAGCCTTCAGCGAGGGCAATCGCGCCTTCGCGGCCGGCGATTATCACGCGGCGTTCGACGCCTACCGCGCCGCTTGGTCGCTGAAGCAGACGTTCGACATCGCGTGTAACCTCGGCCGCACCGAAGTCGAACTGTCGCTGTCGCGCGACGCCGCCGAGCACCTCGATTATTGCTTGCGGACGTTCTCGGTGAGCGCGCGCGGCGACGTGCGCGACGCGAACAAGCGCTTTCGCGAATTGTTTCTGCGCGTGCGGCGCGAGGTCGGGGCGCTCAGCGTCGACGTGCGACCGGCCGGCGCCGAGGTCACGGTGGACGGCGCTTCGTACGGCGTCGCGCCCGTCGGGCACGATATCTTTCTGTCGCCCGGTCAGCACGTCGTGCGCGCGCGCCTCGCCGGGTTCGACGAAGAAGAGCGCTCGATCACCGCGGAAGCGGGCGCCGCCATCGGCGTGACGTTCACGCTCACGCGCACCGCGGCGCCTCCGCCCGCGTCCACGCCGGCCGCGGGCGAGCACCGTCCGACGGCCGCGCCGCCTCCTCCGCCCACGGCCGCACTCACGCGGAGCGCCACGCCGCGCACCATCGCGCTCGTCGCTGGAGCCGGGGCGAGCCTCGTCGCGCTCGGCCTCGGCGTCGGCTTTTCGTTCGACGCGGCGTCCGCGAAAAACGACGCGGCGCGCCTCGGTGCCGCGGCCAATCAAGCGGGACCGGGTGCGTGCGCGCCGAATTCGGGCGTGAGCGAGTGCGGGCCGCTCAAGTCCGCCGTGAATCGCGAAGATCGAAGTCGGGACGTCGCCGACGTGGCGCTCACGACGGGAGCGCTGCTCGGCGCCGCGACCCTCGTCGCGTGGCTCGTGATCCCGGACGTGACGCACTACGAAATGGCGAGCATCAAGGCGGCGCCGTGGGTCGGACTCCACGGCTCGGGCGTGGCCGTGACCGGAGCTTATTGAGGGGCGCGTTCGGATGGGGGAGAGGGACGCAACTCGGCGGGGGTCGCGACCGATGACGAGACGCGTGACCTATGTCTCGAGTTTGTTGGGCGCGCTGCTGCTCGTCGCGCCGGCGGCTAAAAGCCAAGGCCGGCCGAGTGCCGCCGATCTCGCCACGGCGCGCGAGCTCTTCGCCGCCGCGGCCGAGCTCGAGGCTCATTCCGAGTGGAGCGCCGCGGCGACCAAATTGAAGAGCGCGCTCGCCATCAAAGAGACCGCGGGGCTCCGCTATCACCTCGCTCATTGCGAGGAGCAACTCGGCTCCTTCGTCGAGGCCGCCGACGACTACGACCGAGCGGCCGCGCTCATTCGCGACGGTGCGCCGGCTCCCGACGTGGAGCCGCTCTTGCCGCTCGCGCAGCAACGGCTCGAGTCCCGCATCGCGAAGCTCGATCTCGTCGTTCCACCCGGGACGTCGGCTGCCGCCGAGCTCGACGACCGCGCGCTTCCAGCCTCCGCACTCGGCACTTCGATCCGACTCGATCCCGGCATTCACCACGTGGTCGTCCACGCCGCCGGCCACGACGACTACCGCTACGACGTGTCGCTCGGTGTCGGTGAACACCGAACGCTCAAAGTCTTCTTCGCGAGTCCGGCGCGGCCGGAGGCGGCACCCGCGCCGTCGCCGCTCGTCCCGAGCGCCGCGAACGGCGCGCCCCCGCCGGTGCGCCCGGCCGAGACCTCGCCGGACCGCAAGCCGAGCTCGGGCGTTCGCACCGCGCTCCTCGTCGGCGAAGCGGCCGTGACGGTGGCGGGGGTCGCCATCGGCGTCGGCTTCGGGCTCGCTCGACCCGCGGCCTCACGTCGAGTGCGCGCGGCCCAGTCGGCGGTTCCGCTGGACGTTCGCGCGTGCAGCGACGACTCCAACGCCGCGTGTGCCGCACTCGGCGACGCCATCGACGCGTATCACGCGGACGTGCACTGGGAGACGGCGGGGTTCATCGGCGCCGGCGTGGGCGCGGGGCTCTTCGCGGCGACG